>NZ_JBNBZS010000013.1:0-173596 GCF_049629625.1 Roseomonas chloroacetimidivorans
CGCTCGGGGCCTTGCTGGGCCGCGACGCCCCGAACCTGTCGCCCTCGGTGATCGCGCGGCTGCGGGATGAGTGGCAGGCGGACTACGCGCGCTGGCAGCGGCGCGACCTGTCGGCCCGGCGCTACGTATATGTCTGGGCCGATGGCATCTACCTGCAGGCCAGGATGGAGCCGCAGGCCGAGTGTATGCTGGTGCTCATTGGCGCCACCCCGGAGGGCAAGAAGGAGCTGCTCGGCTTCCAGGTCGGCCTGCGCGAGAGCGCGCAGAGCTGGCGGGAGCTGCTGGGGGACCTCAAGGCCCGTGGCCTGGCGATTGCGCCCGAACTGGCCACGGGCGATGGCGCGCTCGGCTTCTGGAAGGCGCTGGAGGAGGTCTCGCCGGCGACCCGGCATCAACGGTGCTGGGTGCACAAGACCGCCAACGTGTTGGACAAGCTGCCCCGGTCCGTCCAGCCGGCGGCCAAGGCTGACCTGCGCGAGATCTGGCAGGCGCCGGACCGCAACACGGCTGAGACGGCGATCACCACCTTCGCCGGGAAATACGGGGCCAAGTACGAGAGAGCGGTCACCTGCCTGGTGAAGGACCGGGACGCACTGCTGACCTTCTACGACTTCCCCGCCGAGCACTGGGACCACCTCCGCACCTCGAACCCCATCGAGAGCGTGTTCGCCACCGTCCGGCACCGCACCATCCGGACCAGGGGCGCCCTGTCCCAGGACACCGCCCGGCTCATGGTGTTCAAGCTCGTCATGGCCGCGGCCAAGACCTGGCGCAGGCTGAAGGGCGAGAACCAGTTGCCCAAGCTCATCCAGGGCGTCACATTCAAGAACGGCGTCGAGGTCACCAACACGCCAGCACAGAACGCCGCCTGATCACCGCGTCACCCAAATTCCCGCATAGCTCCCCCCGGGCATGGCCAAGGTTACGACGATCTTCCCAGAAGGAGGAAAGGTGCCGTTCGGCCTCCTGCCCATCGTCATCGCGTTCGAGACGGCGCAGGGAAAGGACTTCGTTGCTCTGCCGCCGTCGCGGGTACGAGAATTGGGCATTATGGTTGCCTACGAGCGGGAGCAGCTAATCCCTATTCCCACGCCATAGTGCCAGGCGACGCCCGATGGTGGTTCAGATATGCTGCTCGCCCTGCGCCCCGGTCGCAGCCGCTTCCTCGTCGGCATTATGCGGCATCGGCCTGGATGACCGGTTCTCCAGCCTCTTTTTTCGGGGGAGGACTGGCGTCCGCAGCCGGTTGAACACGCATACGGCGCGCCAAAACCCTCCATGAGGAGCAGCTAAAGATCATGAAAGATCAGAGGGCCAATGCCTACGCGTGAGCCCGCGTGCGGTTACCCCCGGCGTCCAGAAAACTCGCGTACCTTGTCCCTCGACGCATTCGCCAGAGCGACGTCGGAGACCGCATAGGGCACTCACGCCGGGCGGTTAGGGTTCCCCAGCGGCTACGCGAAGCGCCCGTATTTACGCAGTCCTCTTGGTATGGCGGGCGGCACCACACCACACTTGGCTATTGGCCGGGTCATAACGCGACCTGCCGTACCGCGACATGACCGACGAAAAGACGGACACCGATGCGCCCGCAGCCCTTCCGCAGGTACATTTCACCGGCTCGGCCGATCATCTCGGCGCGCCAGCGACGATGCCCGGGGGTCTGAAGCTCAGCGCGAGCCTGCCTCGTTTCTGGCTGGCCGAACAGGTGCCCAGGGTGCCAAGACATGAAGGTATGTTAAGGCCAGGGCGCCAGGCTTCGGCTCCGCCATGCAAATCACCGCAGCATCCCCATATGTCTCGTTCGAGTTGGCCCCGCTAGGCTATCGAGACCACCAAGGAGCGATCGACCCATGATTACCTATACTGTCCAGCCTGACGGCACAGCCTGGAAGATCGCTCAGGGCACGCTGACCTATTCCGGATATAGGTCTGAGGCCTCGGCCATCAAGGCGGCAGTCGCGGTGGCTACGAAGGTCGGGCTGACCGGCGAAGCGACGTTCGTTGAACTCGCGAGACCGGACGGCATCCCCGAACGGATCTTTGCCTCTGACCCTGAACCGCCCACGCTCGACAGCATGCTGCGCTCAGCGGGTTATGTCGCCACCTGAGTACAGAAGGTTCAACCTACCCCTCCCCCGTGCTGGTGGACACCTCGGACAAGCTTCTTTGGAGCAAGGTGCCCTGATGGCAAGCAAGACACGACGTGAGATCACGGAGGGGTTCGAGCGGGAGGCGGCGGGGCTGCCGTAGGGCGGCGGCCGCCCGCTGAACCATGTGGCGAAGGAGTTGGGGGTCCAGCCTTCGATACTGCGCAACTGGCGAGAGCGGCTTGGACCGGCGAGCGGGATCACGGCCTCGGACCACCCCGCCGGGGCGGCATCGACGCTGTCCGCGGAGCAGGCGGAGATCGGCCGGCTGCAGAAGGAGCTCGAGCGGGCGCAGGTGAAGCGCGACATTCGAAGACCGGCATCGGCATCCTCTCGGGCCGGCCGAGATGAGGTTCCGCTTCGTCGAAGCCATGCTGCAGTGGGGCCTTGCTCCATAGCGGCATAGTGCGTTCTTCGTCTGGCAGGCACCTAAACCGTTGACGCATTTTCGTCCCGGCGTGGGCGACGGCTGGACCAGATGCCTTTACCTTGGCGACGATCGGCAACGCCAACGGGGTTTGCAAAGACCGGTAGGGGCCGACCCACCGGCCTAATCAGACTTAGTGTCAGGCCGCCTTGGCCGCTGCCCGCGCGGCGAGCTTCTCTTCCTCGGTCCAAACCCTGCGCTCGCGCCTTTCCTGCGGCTTGATTTCCTTGACCGGCGCACCACCCAACACAGGTGGGCGCATGGTCGAGTTCCGCGCCGCTTCCGAATGCCACTGGTGATCGGCTTGCACGGTTAGGGCGCGACCGATTTCCCGCTCCACATCACGCAACCAGGCACGCTGCTCGGCATCGCAGAGCGTGACGGCGAAGCCGCTACGCCCCGCGCGGCCGGTGCGACCTATGCGGTGGACATAGCTTTCCGGCAGGCTCGGCAGGTCATGGTTGAAGACATGTGTCACCGTGTCGACATCGATGCCGCGCGCCGCGATATCCGTCGCTACCAGGACCTGCACGGTTCCAGCGCGGAAGGCCTCCAGCGCGCGTTCCCGCTGGCCCTGCGACTTGTTGCCGTGCAGGGCCTCGGCAGTGATGCCCGCCCCGATGATGAAGGCGCAGACTTCGTTGGCGATGTTCTTCTGCAGAGTGAATACCACAGCCTGGCCGATCCCCGGCGTCCGCAGCAGCGCCAGCAGCGCCACCTTCTTGTTGGCCGCGTCGACGAACATGACCGATTGCTCGATCCGGTCGACGGTGGTCGACGGCGGGGCGATCTCGACCTTCGCCGGATCGCGCAGCAGGCTCTCGGCAAGGGAGGCGATGGATTTCGGCATCGTTGCTGAAAACAGCAGCGTGTGCCGATCTTTCGGCAGAGTCGCGACGATGCGCTCAATCGGCTTAGCGAAGCCCATATCGAGCATCTGGTCAGCCTCATCCAGCACCAACGCCTCAAGCTGCGACAGATCGCAGAGGCCCTGGTTGATCAGGTCCAGCAAGCGCCCCGGCGTGGCCACGATGATGTCCAGACCCGTCTTGAGCGCATTCACCTGATGGAACTGGCTGACGCCACCGAAGATCGTCGTCACGCTGGGCTGCAGATGGCGGCCGAAGCTCTCGAAGCCGTCGGCGATCTGAGAGACCAGTTCGCGCGTGGGCGCCAGGACCAGGACTCGGGCACCGCCCTTGGGCGCTCGGCGGGAAGCCATGGCAAGGCGATGCAGCAGCGGCAGCGCGAAGGCAGCGGTCTTGCCTGTACCGGTCTGAGCCATACCCAGCAGGTCGCGGCCCTCCAGCAACATCGGGATCGATTGGGCCTGGATAGGGGTGGGGTTGGCATACCCTTCCTCGGCCAGCGCGCGCAGCAGGCTCGGCGCCAGGGAGAGGTCGGAGAAAGTCATCGGCATGGTCAAGCGGCGCCTCCGGCGCTGGGTAGGGCTGCGCCGGTTCGGGCTTCGCTGGTTCGGAGGGCGGGCTTTTACGGATGATGCTGCAGTGCGTCAACGCGGAGATGCGGGGCGGTGAGGCGGCTCTTTCCTCCACCCGCGCCCACCGCAGACCCTAGCCGCTGAACGGCCGCGTTTATTGTCGGCGCAATTTGGTCGGGCGCATGTTCGGCCTCATGAAAGATCAGCCGCGGGTTGTAACACGCTATGGTCACCTCGCCAGGAACTTACTTTCCATCATTCGCGCTTGCCGCAAGCGTTTGTTTCTGGCTTGCCTCATCGAGTTGCCAGCCTTGGCCCTCGTAGCTGTGCTTGGTGTAAGGTCGGATTGGGGGCCACCCCCGAGATCCGGTCATGTCGCCTCCGCGCCCTTCTCGGACTCTGACGGGCGTTCCCCCTAAGCCCAGAAGCGGACAACGCTGATGCGAAAATCCTGGGCGGCAGACTGCTGCCAAGCCACCTGCGCAAACCAAGGCTGGCTAGACGCGTGATCAAGCATCGGCTGGCTGAGGTCCGTTCCATTGATAGTGACATCCTCTGGAAGGACGGAGAGCCGAACGCGCTTGACCACGCCTGTCCCAGCTGCGGTCTCAAATGCGGCCCTGCCGCAGATCTGCCATCCGGGACGCCAGATCCTCCGCATAGGGTTCGAAGATCATTGGCCCAAGATAATGATCATATAAAGCCGGGGTGGATCCCTGAAAGACATGGTCAGCTTCCATCTCAGCCACCTCCGCCCTCCAAACGTTGAAACGCGCCAGCTCTCGATGCAGGCACCGCGGTCCGGCCGCTCGGGAGCGTGGCTTCCACGAAGTGGCGCAGCGCCTCCTCGCCGCGCTTCCGTGTGAGCGAGATTTGCTGCACCACAAGCCTTAGTGACACCCATTGGGCGCTGTCCAGGATCGCCCTGGTCATGACCATGCCGCCCTGAAAGTCTCGGGAACCTTCAAGGCGGCTCGTCCTCGGGCCAGATCAGCGCCGGACAGACCAGCCGGCCAGTCCAGTCAAATTACAGACCCTAGTTCTGCCCGAGATAAGCCTGCGCCATCGCCAGCTCCGGCCGTGGTGTGTCGGCTTTCGCCGCGATCTCCAGAAGCTGTGTGTAGGTCCGCCGCGCCGCCGCATGATCGCCCGCGAGCTCCGCCGCACGCGCGGCGCCGTAGACCGCGCGGAAGCGGCGCGGCTCGGTGCGCTGTACCGTCTCGAATTCGCGCTGCGCTGCCGCGTGCTGCCTCGCTTCGAGCAGCGCCTCGGCTAGTAGCTCGCGCGCCGGCGCCAGCGGGCCGGGAGTGACGACGTGCTTCTCCGTCCGCCCCTCGCGTTCGGCCGCCTCGCGCAGCGTGACCAGGCCCGCCTCTCGCTGGCCCGAGGCGAAGGCCGCCCAGCCCTCCGCCGCTTGGCGCTGGATGTCCACCTGCTCCGACCAGTAGACATCACGCGTCCGCAGTGCCTCGGTGATGCGCGCCAGTGCCGCAATGTCGGCCACCGCCTCCGCCGGTCGCCCGACCCGCGCGAGGCCGTAGGCGCGGGCGAAGTGGATCAGTGCGTCGGTAAAGAGGAAGTTGGTCTGCCGCGGCATCAGCACCGCCGCCTCGGCCCAGGCGCCGCGTTCCAAGACGTAGCGCGCCGGCATCGCCGCAGAGGCGAAGGCGTGCGCCTGGCGCCGGTCCCCGTTCGTCCCCCCCACGCCGTCGATCGCGCGCCGCGCCGCCTGGTCCTGCCCGGTCTGCAGATAGGCATAGACCATGTAGTCGTGCGCGTGGAATTCCTGCTCCGTATCGTTCGCCGCCACCGCCCGATCGGCCGCGCGCCGGTTGGTCTCGATGGAGGACTCCCAGCGCCCGACCCGGGTGAAGATGTGCGAAGGCATGTGCTGCGCGTGCGCTGCGTCCGCAGCCAGGTCGGCGTAGCGCTCGGCGGCGCGGATGCCGCGCTCGGCCAGTGGCGGGTAGTCGTATAGGTGGATCAGGTAGTGGACAATGCCGGGGTGGTCGGGCTGCCGCGGCCACTCGCGCTCCAGGATCTCGGCCCCGCGGAGTTGGTCCGCGTAGGTCTTATCGGTCGGCGAGGCGGCGACGCCGAGCACCAGGGCGTACTGGATCGCCCCCTCGGTGTCATCGGGGAACCGTTGGTGGAACCGGGCCATGGCATCGCGGTAAGCGCCGACCCGCGCACGGTGCCCAGCCAGATCGTCGCCGGCGAAGACCAACGACAGCGCCTCAATGTAGGCCGCCTCGCGCTCGTTCCGCGCGGGCAGCTGCCTCGCCTCCTCGAGCAGGATGCGGCCCTGGCGCAGGTTGGCCGGTGTGGGCGGGCTGTACGGGTTGGTAAGCAGGCTCAACGCCTCGCCCCAATGGGTCATTGTGCAGCCAGGGTCAGCTTGACGCGCCTCGCGAAACGCCGCGCTGGCAGCCTCGTACCAGAAGGAGTGCTGCAGTAGCATCCCCCGGTTGAAGGCCTCCTGAGCGGCGGCGCTGCACTGCACAGGGAAGTTCACATTGCCGAGGATGCGGGTGGCAGGAGCGTGCGCGGCGTGCTCGTGCCCGATTTGCGCCGCGGTCGGCGGCGCGGCGAGAGTGAGGGCAAGCAAGGTGACGGCGGCTATACAGTCGTGGTGGCGCATGGCGATCCCTCCCGACTTGTTTTGGCGCCGTGTCACACGGCGCGCGGGCATCATAGCCGAAGCAAGCAGCCGGAACGAGGAAATACGTTGCCCACCGGCCCCTGCTCGCGTGCACCAACGTCATGGATGCTGACGATGTCAGCCTTGGGCCTTCCGCCACCCGTAAGCTGCCAGTCCGCTACCGGCCAGATGCCGGTTTTCCCGTCCACATTGGGTAGCTGCTGGAGGGTTGCTACCTCTGACGGAAGTGCCTGGGGCTGCTCCGACAGCCTTGATCAGTCGCGTGGGGGAGGCGATCCTCACCAAAATAGTTGGAGGAAGCGTTCATGCGGCAACTAGCCGTCCTGGCGGGGATGCTCGCCCTCTCGGCACCCGCGGCGGCCGAGGTAACGCGCTTCGAGGTGACGGAGGACGTGCCCGCCTTCGCCGGGCGCATCTTCGGGGAGGTGGGCGGGTACCGCCGCATCACCGGCCGCGCGACGATTGCTCTCGACCCCACCGATCCCCGCAATGCTGTTATCGCCGATCTCGGCATGGCGCCGCGCAACGCCGCGGCGCGGGTGGAGGCCACGGCCGACGTGGTGATCCTGCGCCCGGCCGATCCGGCGCGCGGCAGCGGAACCCTGCTCCTGGACGTGCCAAATCGCGGCCGGAAGCTCGCGCCGCAGCTCTTCGACGATGTGCCGCAACCCGGCGCGAGCAAGCTCGCCGCCGCCGAGGATGCCGGAATTGGCTTCCTGGCCGGGCGCGGCACGACCATGGTCTGGGTGGGCTGGCAGGCCGATATCCCCTCTGCCCCGGGGCAGCTCGTCCTGGCCGCCCCCGTGCTGCGTGGCGTGACCGGGCCGGTGCGGGAGGAGTTCGTCTTCGACAATACCAGCAACCCCGCGCCTGCCACGCTCTCCTGGCCGCTTGCCGACCCGGCGAGCCTGCAAGTGACCGTGCGCCAGGTCTGGTCCGACCCCCGCCGGACACCCGAGGGGTTGTCCGCCCGCGCGGTGGACGAGAAGCGCATCGAGATTTCCCGCCCCGCCGCAGGCTTCGATGCCGGCGCGCTCTACGAGGTGACCTATACCGGCCGTGACCCGGCGGTGCTTGGCACCGGCTTCGCTGCCGTGCGGGACGTCGTCTCCTTCCTGCGACGGGATGGCTCGCCGGCCAATCCACTGGCGCATGCCGGGCAGCCGGCGGTGCAGCGGGCGATCGGCTTCGGCGTCTCGCAATCCGGCCGCTTCCTGCGGGACTTCCTGTATCTCGGCTTCAACGAGGATACGGAGGGACGGGTCGTCTTCGACGGGCTGATGCCCCATGTGGCCGGGGCGCGGCGCATGGCGACGAACCTCCGCTTCGGCCAGCCGGGCCGGAATGCCCGCCACCCGCAGGACCCGGCCTGGCAGGCGGACACCTTCCCCTTCACCTACGCGGTGCTTGACGACCCGCTTTCTGGCCGGCGGGACGGACTGCTGCTGCGCTGCCGCCTCTCCTCCACCTGCCCCAAGGTGATGCAGAGTGATAGCGAGCACGAGTGGTGGGCCTCCCGCGCCTCGCTCCTCGTGACGGATACGGCGGGGCATCACATCGACCTGCCGCCGGATGTGCGAGCCTACCTGATCGCAGGCACACCGCATTTCGAGGCGCCGGGCGGCACGGCACGCCGGATTGAGGCGGCTTCCCTACCAACCAACCCCCTGCATGCCGGCCCGCCCATGCGCGCGCTTCTGACCGCGATGGAGAGCTGGCTGGCCGAAGGGCGTGAGCCGCCCGCGAGCCGTGTGCCGATGCGCGCCCATGGCACGCTGGTGCCCGCCGAGGCCGCCATGCCAGCGCCGATCCCCGGCCTGCCCTATGCCGGGATCCACACGACCGCTACCTATTCCGACCAGTCCGTGCTGCCGCCGCGTGAACTCGGGCGCTACCCGGTCTTCGTGCCCTGGATGGACGGCGACGGAATGAGCGTAGCGGGGGTGCGGGCGCTGCAGCTTGCGGTGCCGCGCGCCAGTTCCACCGGCTGGAATCCGCGGTCCAAGGGCTTCGGCCCAGCGGCGCTCTACCCGCTGCAGGGCGCGGTGGTGCCCCTCGCCGCAACGAGGGAGGAGAGGCTGGCGGCAGGCGACCCACGCCCGTCCATCGCTGAGCGCTATGCGGACGACGCAGCCTATGTCGCCGCCGTGCGGCGCGCCGCGGCGGATGCGGTAGCGGAGCGGCTGCTGCTACCAGCCGATGCCGAGGCCCTCATCGCACGGGCTCAAGCGGGCCGGCTGGCGCAGTTGCATTAACGAAAGGGCAGCTCAGCGCCGCTTGTGCTGAAGAAGTCGGAGTTCGGATTGGCTGGGGGGGGGCGGGCCCGGTCGGCTTGGCTAGGGCAGCTGTCGTTGTCCGTCTGATGGTCGTAGACGAAGTCGTCGCGGCCGAAGCTGCCGTCGATGCGGCGGTAGGCTGTTCGGCATCGGACCGGCATGCGGACGCCCACAAAACCTTCGCAGAGCCCGGGGCGAAGTCGAACCTCCCCTTCCTTGACGGGGCATTGCACTCGTCCGAATTGATCGCTCGGCACCGGGCGGTCAGGGGGTCCGATGTTCCTCTTGTTCCCATTTGGCCGCCCCAAGCTCCAGTGCTATCACCCCCCCCGTGAGATCATTGCAATGACGGAGAACAGGGGCGAGCCACACCGGCTTGCGGTCCTTGATGGCTGGCGGGCGGTGAGCATCCTGTTGGTCATGGCAGGGCATCTCCTGCCAATCGGCCCAGCCTTCCTGAAGCTGAACGCCGCCACAGCCGCAGCGGGAATGGCCCTGTTCTTCATCCTGTCGGGCTTCCTGATTACCCGGTCCCTCATGGCGAGCGGGAATGTTCCAGGTTTTCTCATTCGCCGCGCTGCGCGAATCCTGCCCCTCGCATGGATGGCACTGCTCGCAACATTGGTGCTGATTGGCGCCTCTCCGCGCGAATACGCGCAGCATCTTCTTTTTCTGGCTAACCTGCCGGGTTTCCAGATCCGTCCGGAAGTCGAGCACTTCTGGAGCCTCTGCGTCGAGGTGCAGTTCTACATCGGCGTTGCCGCGCTCGTAGCACTGTTCGGACGACGCGGATTGTATGCCCTGCCGTTGGCCTGCCTCGCGGTGACCGCCCATCGCATTGCCTGGGGAGCGCATCTCGACTTCGTCACCTGGCGCCGCGTGGATGAAATCCTGGCAGGATGCGTCCTCGCATTGGTGTATGGTGGCTGGTTCGGCGGGCAGCCCGGCCGCTGGCTCGCGTGGCTAAATCCCTACCTCTTGATGCCCCTGCTGATCGCGAGCGCCCATCCAGAGACAGGTGCACTGAACTACCTGCGGCCTTACATCGCAATGTTGCTGATCGGCGCCACTCTCCGCGCCGCGCCAACACTGCTGGCTCGGGTGCTTGAATCGCGGCCCATGGCCTATGTCGCGCATGTGTCCTTCGCACTCTACGTGATTCACGGCATACTGATGAGCAGTTGGCTCGGCACCGGCGACAAGCTCACCAAGTATGCGAAGCGGCCGCTGTTGATCGGCGCAACCTTCATGCTTGCACACCTCTCGACCTTTCATTTCGAGAACCGGTTCATCGCCCTCGGGCACAGGCTCGCCGCAAGCAAGTGGCGGAGCAGTCGTATTTCCTCGTCGACGACCTCAGGATCCCGTACCGGAGTGTAGTGCCGCACGACGCGCCTCAACGCATGTTCCAGTTTCAAGCGCGCTGAAAGCCTCGGGCCCTCTACAAGAAGCGTCCAGCTCTCACAGTGAACCTATACCTCCCCGCGCCGCTTTACGCCGGCAAGGGTCAGCACAGCCACTACCCAGTAAACCATCATGAGGTCGGGGCCGAGCAGCACGGACTCGCTTTTGTTCAGCACGCCCATCACGCCGAGGTACAACATCACCCAAATGGCGACCCGCTGCTCGCCCCGGCATGCCGCACGGATTGCGAGCAGTAACGTGACTAGGACGAGAAGCCCGACAAGGATCAACCCCAGGGCGCCGAACTGAAGCATGACCTCCAGATACCCGCTATGGGCGCTGGTAACCTCCCAGGCGACATGGTCCCACACGCGCAGCACGCCGTTGGAGCCCTGGACCCAGAAGGCAGCGTAGCCGTAGCCGGTCAATGGCCGGAGCGCGATAATCTCATGGACAGCTTCCCAGATTTCGGTTCGGCCCGTCAGTGAGGCATCCTTGCCGATGAACTCCAGGAGATCATCCATCTGCACCGTGCCGAGGACGAGCGCTGCCGCAACTCCGCCAATGACAAGCACCAATGTCGTTGAGATCCGCAAGACCCCGCCGGTGCCGAGCGCCACCACTGTCATCGTGGCGCCTGTCACCGCAAGCGTGAGTAGGAGCGAGGTTGTCGAGCGCGAAAGGACCAAGAGGATGAGCAGAAAGAGGATGATCACGCCATCCGATACCTGGAAGCGCCCCCGCGCGAGTACCACGAAGGACAGAGCCAGCGCCCCGGCAAGGAGTGCCATGCCAAAGGCGTTCTTCTGCCCGTAAAGACCCCGGATTGCGTTCGCATACTCCCCGACGTCGAAGCCATAGGCTGGCCGCAGCACGGCCTCCAGCAAGGAAAGAACGGAGACAGCAAGCAGCGTCCGCACCGCAATACGCATGAAGCGCTCCGGCCCCAGCGTTACCTGACTGCTGATGGCAAACAGCACCAGGGCGGCCATGGTGACGGTGCGGCGGAGCGAATTTTCCGGGGCCTGCGACCATAGAGCTGAAACCAGCATCACAGTCAGCATGGCGACAAATGGCAGGGCGGGGCGGAACATCATGAGGCTGCGGCGGAGATGCGCAAGGATCAGCCCTGAGCCGCCAACCAAGAGGACGAGGCTCATCACGGTGTTGAGTGGGTCCGAGGCGCCGATGGTGGCCTCGCCCGGTGCCCCGAACCTGATCCGGGCGCCCGTGTAGAAGGCGATCACCAGCCCCACGAACACCGCGTGAAGCCGATCCGGGACCGACGACCACGAGGTCGCGGCCGGCGGAACCACGGGCCGATGCATGCTGCGCATCTGCGGCCCGGCAACCGGCGCGGCCATTGGAGCGCCGCCCATGGCGCGGATGGGACGGGGAGCGGCGCCCATGGCCGGCCTAGTAGACGTTCCGACCAGAAAGGCCTGTTGCGACCGTCTGCAGCATGATCCTTATATCCAGCCCGAGCGACCAGTGGGTAATGTACCACAGGTCCATCTCGATGCTGCGGCGTGCGTTGTCAGGATCCCGCAAGGCAGCACTGCGCAGGCCGTTTGCCTGGGCCCAACCCGTCAGCCCTGGCTTGATCCGGTGTCGCACGGCGTAGCGCCGTACCAGTTCGGAGAAGCGGTCCTGCCCCACCAGCATATTCGAAACATAGGGCCGGGGTCCAACGATCGACATCTCGCCCCGCAGCACATTGATTAGCTGGGGCAGCTCATCGAGGCTCAGGCGCCTAAGGATACCACCCACCCGCGTTATGCGCCGGTCGTGGCGGCTCTGGGTTCCGACAGAACCGTCGTCCGTCGGGTCGACAGTCATCGTCCGGAACTTCCAAATCCAGAACTGCTTCTGGCTGAAACCGGTCCGAGGCTGAAGGAAGATGACCGGACCCGGGCTGTCCAGCTTGATAAGCAGCGCAATCAGCAGCATCAGTGGGCTGAGCAGGATCAGGGCGGCACTGGCAACAACATAGTCCTCCAGCAACTTCAGCAGACCCTGGGTCCCCTTGAAGGGCCGTGACGCGACCTGGAGAGTGGAGAGCGGCCCAAGCGGCATCAGTCGCGCAAGGCTCGGCCGCAAATCCTCGCTGTCGAAAGGGATGACCACGTCGGCCGCGATCCACTCGATCCGTGGAACCAGGCGAAACATCTCCCGAGCCTGCGCCCAGGGCTTCGCGAGAACGATCAGGTCGATCCCGTGATCCTGCGCGAAAGCGGTGAGCATATCGAGATCACCTAGCACTGGCTGTTCCGCCACCTGGGTGACCGTGGGATCGTCGCTTTCGGTCCGGAACACGGCCACAACATCGAACTGCGCGCGGCGGTCCGCCTGCTTCAGTTCCCGTACGATCCGGCTGGCAACCTCATTGGCGCCGATGATGACGACCCTGCGCTGCAGGATGCGCCTGCGGTTCACGATCAGCACGTGCACCGCCTGGAATTGGCGAATGAGAATCAGAAGGGCGAGTTGCAGCCCCTGCCAGACCAGGAACCAGCGCTCTGTCGTTTGAACGGCCGAGACACAGGCTTGCAAGGTAAGCAGTGCGACAAATGACGCGACGGCAAAGCCCGCGATCAGCTGCCCGTGCTGCAGCCAGAAGGTGTGATAGTACTCGACGCGATAAGCCTCCATGCCTCGCATGACAGAGAGGAAAGCCCAGACCTGGACAGCGGTGACGACGGCGACCTGCTGCCAAGTCAGGGGCGACGGAAAAAGTTCAGGAACCAGGACGAGAAGCAGCGCCGGCAGCACGAGCGAGAGGACGTCACCCGCCGCTACAATCCGATTCACGAGCCCGTGGGTCCAGCGAACGAGTGTGACGGGCGATGCTTGTTCACGGCTCTGAAGCGCTGCCGCGCCCACCTCCGCAATCGGTGGAGGGGGGACAGGCGCCGCGGAGGAACTCATCAGAAGGGCACCGTCGAGCTGGGGTTTACCGCGTAGGAGAAGCTTCGCTGGAATGGAACGAGGCGATTGACGTACTGGTCAATCCACTGATTTACCTCGCCGATCCGGCTGCGCGGTACGTAGACGATGTCCCCGGGATAGAGTGGGACATCGGCGTTGGATGGATTTGGCCGGACGGAGGCAGTCTGGATGAAACCGCGCACATCCAAGGTCCGCAGCATCGGGCGGTTACTCGGGCCGCGGCGGATCAGCACCACCTCGTCCATGCGAGCATCCGGCTCGAAGCCACCAGCCCTGATGATCGCCTCCAACGTACCGGAAGGGCCGCGCAGGGGCACCGCGCCGGGCTGGCGGACAGCGCCGCCCACGAGCACTGTGGCCCCCCCGGCCTCCTCCAGCGACACAGTGACGATGGGGTTGTTCAGAACGCGGTGCGAAGCGCGGGTGACCGACGCCTCCAGTTCCAAAGGCGTCAGACCAGCAGCCAGCACGCGGCCGCTGGCGCGGGTTGAAATGGCGCCGTCCGGCGCGATCAGCGCGGTCTCATTCATCTCGGGCGTGAGGAGAAACTGCACGCGTACGCGGTCCCCCGCGCCGAAGCGGTAGTCCGGAACCGTCTCGGTCCAAGTCGCGAAGCCTTGCGGCTCGTTCGGCACGGGCCGCAGTTCCTGCGTCGTGCAGGCGGCCAGGATAATCAGAAGAAGGGCAGCAACGGACCGCATGTCAGGCTATCCGGGCGAGCGCCGGCGGAAGAATTTGTCGCCGGCCAGTGAAGACGAAACCCAGCAAGGTCCCGCCGCAGTCAAGGATCCAGTCGCGCAACGTCCGCGCCCGCGCCCCCTCCGTGCGCTCACCCCGTACAACGATCACGTTCGCGTCCATTAGCGAGGTCAGGCGACGCATGGCATAGCTCTCGTTGTTATCCGGGCCGATCACCACGACCGCGTCGAAGGCGCGCCGCAGCTGTTCCAGCAGGTCGCGCGTTCCTTCCAGGGTGACCGTAGGATCCATAAGGCTGGAGTTCTGCGCGTCAAAGGAGATCCAAAGGTTCGGTACGACCGTGTTGAACACCAGCAGGTGCCCGGGAATCCGTTCCACCTCCATGGGCTGTGAACCCAGAGCAGCGAGCTGTGCCCGGCCATCGGTCTGGAGGTCGATCAGCAGCGTATCCGTTCCGATCCGCCGGGCATATTCCAGGGCGATGCTGCGTCCCAGCTCCTCTCGCCCGTCCTCCTCGCCCGCGGAGACAAGTTGCACAAGGCACGGACGCTTGCCGGAGACTCGGACGTCCAGCAGCATGGCGACGAAGTCCGCAACTTCCGGCATCCGCCTCAGCTCCTGGGCGGCCGACTTGAGCGAGCCAAAGCTCGCCAGCGCCGGCAGCCCGACGCCCCGCTCCGCCTCGGCCGGCGTCGCAAAGCTGCGCCGCGTGAGAGCGAGAAGAAGGAGCGTCGCCGCAGCCAGTCCCATGCCCGCGACCAGCCCGCCCGCTGCCAAGAGCCGGCGCCTGCTCGTTCCCCGCAGCGGCGCCGTCGGGGACTGGACGATGTTGATGCTCGGGCTGCGCTGGCGGCGGCTGTCCTCCTCGATCCGCACTCCGGCTTCCCGCGTGATGAGTTGCCGAACCACGGTCTCCATTCCCTCGCGCTGGCGCCCGAGGTCGCGAAGTTCGGCATCCGCCTGCACCAGTTCCGTGCCGCGCGCCTCCGCGGCCTGCCGCTGGCGCCGCACCTCTGCAAGCTGCCGCTGGATTGCGTCGTTCTCTACATGCAACGTCACGACACGCGCGGCGAGTTGGTCCAGCACCGGATTGCGGGTCTCACGCGTTGTCTGGAACATGTTGCGTGCAGTGTCGCGGATCGCGGAGCGCGCGGCGGCGATCCGCTGGTCGAGATCGGCCAGGCCAGGCCAGCCCGGCGCGTATTGCGCCGCCATCCGCTCCCGTTCCTGAAGCAGACGCGTGAGGGTGTTGCGGGCCTCGTCGCCATTGTTGACGTTTGTTGCCTCGGAGGAAGCGTAGACGCGGGTCGGTTGAGCGGCCAGCCGAGCCTCGGCGGAGCGAAGCTGAGCCTCGGTCTGCACCCCGTGCTCACGGAGCTGATCCTCGCGGCGCGTCGCTGCGTCCAGCCGGCTGGAGGCGAGCTGCAGCTCCGAAGTGATATCCACAATGCCGGTCCGGGCCTTCACCTCACCAATCGCGGAGTCCAACTGCCGCAGCTTCTCGCGGTAGCGGTCGAGCTCGGCGAGGAGAAGGTGCGAGTTGCCTTCCGTGAACAGTTCGGCCCGGCGCGCCAAATAGGCGTCCAACAAGGCGCGTGACGCTGCCAGGGCCGCCTCCCGGTCCGGCAAGGTCAGGCGGACCCGTAGGACGTTGCTTGTGGTGTCCGCATCGGACTGGAGGGCTCGGCGCAATCCCTCCACAGCTGAGGCAAGCCGATACTCCGCGCGATCGGCCGCGGTCCCGGGCCCGGTTTGTTCGCGCATATCAGGAAAGAGACGCTCTACCCCAACGCGGGCCACTGCGCGACGCAGCACCTCCTCGCTCTGGAGAATCTCGATCTCCGCGCGCACCGCCTTGAGGATCTCGACAGAGACGACATTCGGGCCGAAGCCCGTCAGATCGGTCGCTCCGGCATTTTCTCGGCTGACAAGTACCATCAGAACCGTTTCCGCGGTGTACCGCACGGGCATGGTGAGGGCGAGCACCAAGGCCAGGATTACCGGCAGGGCGAAGGCCAACCCGACCCAGAACCAGCGCAGCACCAGGGTGACGAGCAGGTCGGAGAGGGTCAGGAAAGGCCCTGTGCCGCGCGGAGGCATGTAAGTCGCCAGCGCGTCCTCCACTGCTCCATCGCGATGAAGCAGAGCGGGCACACCGGACGAAAGGGCTTCAGCGTTGCTCACGTAAGGATCGGTGCCCGGCGCCGTCGCGGTATGCGAGGTGCGATCATTCGACCGGCCCGATCACCTCTCCCCGCCACGCCCTTATCCGCTAACTAGACTGCGCCTCTTATCGCCCCGTTCGTAGAAGCAATCTTACAGGCTATGGTTGTGCCTCTGAGGCATGACACGTATAAAGTGAGACATTGCCTCACCGCAAGAGAGATTGTTCGAACCGCCTATGCCGGACGCGTGCCATTTATCCGGCCACCTCGGAGGCATGCCTGCCATGCTCGCTGAGCGGGCAGATGATCAGTCCAGGGCCCGGGGCCCGGTCCCCGCGCAGCGCCTTTTCCGTGTTCGTTTTGACATGATCGGCCCTGAACAAGTGTTGTCTCTGCTCAACGCGCGCCCACCCGAGCAGCCCTTTGCTTATGTTGTCACGCCCAACGCGGACCACCTTCTTCGCCTGCAAGGCTCCGGGCAGGATGAACTATTGCCAATCTACGAGGCCGCGTGGCTCTCACTCTGTGACAGCCGGGTTCTCCGGTCCCTAGCGGCCCGCCGAGGCTATGATCTGGTCGTGGTGCCAGGGTCGGATCTTCTCCAGGCGTTGTTCGAGAGGGTCATTCGCCCTGACACGCCAGTCACCTTGATCGGGGGAGGACCGGAGGTCGCCGAGCGCCTCCGGAGACGCTTCAGCCTTTCGGCCCTGGCGCATCATGAACCGCCGATGGGCTTCATGAACGACCCCGCAGCGGTGGAGGCCTGCGTCGACTTCGTGCTGAATCACCCAGCACGCTTCGTCCTGCTCTGCATCGGCTCACCGCGGCAGGAAGTGTTGGCCGCACGGATAGCAGCGACCGGCCGGGCGACCGGTGTTGGCCTATGCGTCGGCGCAGCGGCCGAATTCGTGGTCGGGGTAAAGCGCCGTGCACCCCGGTGGGTCCAGCAGGCGCATCTTGAATGGCTGCACCGGCTGGTAAGCGAGCCCCGCAGGCTGTGGCGCCGCTACCTGCTCGAGGCACCGCGGCTGCTTCGTCTCATGCACCGGCTGCCGCCACCCCGCTGACGACGGTCCCGTCGCTGCGGCCCGACTTGCTATTCCGGCCGGCCGGCTCCGCCCAACACGCAGCGCACCGGTGCGGGGCGCCCGCAAACCTGCCTCTGATCCCGGAAGACAAATGAAGGCGCTCGTCGCAATTCCAACCTATAACCGCCCCGCCATGCTGCTCGACGCGCTGCGGAGCGTGCGGGCGCAGGTGCTGCCGGCGGGCGCTTCGGCCGAGGTCCTCGTGGTGGACAACTCGCGCGACGCCAATGCGCGGGATGCCGTCCTCGCAGAAGCAGCGTGCCCCGGCCTGCCTCTGCGCTACCTCTCCGTTTCTGAGCCGAACATCTCCGTCGCCCGCAACGCGGCGGCCGCGGCCTGCGGCGCCGAATGGCTCGCCTTTCTGGACGATGACCAGGTGGCGGAGCCGGGCTGGCTCTCCGCCCTCGTCGCGACCGGGGAGACAACGGGGGCTGACGTGGTGTTCGGCGCGGTGCTGCCCATTTTCCCGGGAGGCGCGCCAAGCTGGGACCCCACAGGACGCGGCCTGACGCGCGACATCGCCCTCCCGACCGGCAGTCCCGTGGGGCTGGACCATGACCCCCGGCTCAGCGGCCTCTGGATAGGAACGGGCAACTGCCTCCTCCGCGCCGCGAGTTGCTTTGGGGCGGAACAGCCCTTTGATCCCGCCCTCGGCCGCTCCGGCGGGGAGGATTACGACTTCTTCGTCCGGCTGCACGCGGCAGGGCGACGCTTCGTCTGGTGCGGCGAGGCTCCGGTGAAGGAGGTCATTCCGGCGGCGCGGCTGACCACAGCCTATCGCAGAAACCGCTCCTTCCGCGCCGGTCAGCTTTATGGGCGGATTACCGTGCGCCACGCGCGGAATCGCATGGTCGGAGTAGTGTCGCTCGCTCTTCGTGCCACGTTACAGCTCGTTCTGGTCACAGGCCTTTGGGGTTTCAGCCGGCTGGGCGGCGCCGCGAAGGCGGAGATGCGCCGACTGAAGGTTGCGGAGGTCGCCGGCAAGCTGTTCTGGGGCCAGCGCCCCGCCGACCGGACCTGACCCGCATGGCCGCCCCCCGCCTCCTCGTCATCTCGACCCAGCCCTGGCCCTTCCCGGCCCGCCTCTGCATGGCGTTGCGGCGCGCTGGCTTCCATGTTGAGGGCGCCTCACCGCCCCGCGCCTATCTCGGCCGCAGCGCGGCGCCCGAGATATGGCACCGGCTACGTCCCTGGCGTCTCCTCAAGGATGTCTCCGGGGCGATCCAGGCGGCGCGCCCGGACCGGCTCATCCCGACAGACGACGTCTCGACGGCGCTGATCGTCGCGCTGCATGCCGATCCCGCGATGCGCGCCACAGTGGAGGCATCGCTCGGTGACCCCACCAGCTATCCGGTGGCGCTGTCCAAGGGCGCCCAGATGGCTCTTGCGGCAGAGATGGGACTTCCGGTCCCGCCCACCTTGCATCTGCCCAATAGGGCGGCGCTCGACGCCGCAATGGCGGCCGGGCCACTTCCGCGCGTGCTGAAGGTCGACGGCAACTGGGGTGGTGAGGGCGTTACCGTGCTGCGGGACGCCGCGGCTGCCGGGCCCGCCTGGGACCGCCTCACCGCACCTCAGTCCCTGCTCGCCGCGGCCATGCGCTCGGTGCGGGAGAGAAGCGTCCGCGCCTTCGTGGCGCGCCGCGCATGGCGCCCCTGCGTCCCGCATTTGCAGGAGTTCGTCCCTGGAGTGCCGGCAAATCGCGCGGTCGTCTGCGAAAGGGGGCGCGTGCTTGCGGGTCTTTCGGTTATCGCCCTGGAAACAGCCGGCGCGAGCGGCCCTGCCGCCGTCGTGCGGGTCGTGGACAACCCAGCGATGGCCGCCACGGCGGAGGCTTTCGTGGGAAGACTGGGCCTTTCAGGCTTCCACGGCTTCGACTTTATGGTGACCCCGGACGGGGGGGCCCTTATGCTCGAGATGAATCCGCGCGCCACACCGACCTGCCATCTCGCGCGCAGTGATGAGCTTGGGCTCACGGCGGCGTTGCTGGGCGCCATGGGCGGAGATGCTCCAGAGGTCCGGCTGCCTGTTCCCGGCGACACGGTCGCGCTGTTTCCGGTCGAGTGGAAGCGGGACAGGAACAGCCACTATCTCCAAGGCTGGCACGACGTTCCCTGGGACGATCCGCCGCTGCTCCGTGCGACCCTGGCGGACCTAGCCACCAGCGAACGGATGGAGCAGGTCCGCGACCGCCTCCAGCGGCTCCGCAGCGCATGAGGCTCCCAATTCTTGGATCCGGTCGGGCCGGCTCGTGTGCCAGTTCCGGCTCAGGCGACCTGCAACCTTCCCCAGCCGCCTCGGGGCAGAAGCGCCGCGAAATCACCCGCCGCGCGCTGCTCAGCGCCCTACCCCCGCTTTTCGCTGCCCAAAAAGGCACTGCGCAGGAGGACGGGCTGCTCGTGCATGCCCGGGCACGAGGCCTGAACCTCGGCTGCATGGTTGCACGCTGGCAGTTGGAGGACGCGCCGGCTCTGCTAACGCTGCTTCGTGCGGACGCGGCATTCTTGGTTCCGGGCCTCGAGTTGAAATGGGACAAGCTGCGCCCCAGGCCAGATGGCTTCGACTTCCGGGACGCCGATTACCTCTTCGATCTCTCCGCGCGGGAGGGATTCGGCAAAATTCGCGGTCACGCCTTCCTGTGGCACGAGGCACTGCCGCGCTGGTTCGACCCGAATGCTGGTGCTTCCGAAATGCGCCGGCTGCTGTCGCTGCACATCCGCACCGTCGCTGGACGCTATGCTGGGCGGATCAGCAGTTGGGATGTGGTCAATGAGCCAATTTTCGAATGGCACCGCCGCCCGGATGGCCTACGCGCCTCGCCCTTCCTCCGCGCGCTCGGGCCGGACTACATCGCGATGGCCCTGGAAATGGCTGCCGAGGCCGATCCCTCCGCGCGGCTGGTGGTGAACGACTATGACCTTGAACTCGACTCCCGCGAGCAGGGTTTCCGCCGTCGCGCGATGCTCGAACTGCTCAACGGTCTCGTTCGACGCCGAGCTCCAGTCCACGCGCTCGGTATGCAAGCCCACCTCACCCCGCGCTCCGCGCGACTGAACCCGGAGGTACTGCAGCGCTTCATCCGCGACGTGGCCTCACTCGGCCTCAAGGTCGAGATCACCGAACTCGACATGGTGGACCACCTTCTTCCCGCAGAACCGGCAGCACGGGACGCGGAGAATGCGGCGATGTACCGCGACTTCCTTCGGGTTGTACTTCAGGAGCGCGCCGTAGACGCGCTGGTGCTCTGGGGCCTTTCAGACCGGCACGGATGGCAGGACGACAGCCGTTTCGTCAGGCGCCGGGACGGATTGCCGGCCCGCACCAATGCCTATGACCGGGACCTGCGCCGCAAGCCCGATTGGTACGCCATTCGTGACGCTCTGCGTGACACGCCGCGCCCAGGCTGACCCATGCAGAATCTCCGTGCGCGCATCGCTGCGCTGCTCGATACCGGCACTGCACGCCTCGTTGCGCGCGACACGGCCCTGATCTTCGGCGGCTACGCCTTGCAACTGCTGACCCAGATCGGCTGGCTGGTGCTGGCCGTCCGGAGCCTGGGGCCAGACGGGTACGGCATCTTTGCCAGCCTCACGGCCCTCACCATCGCCGCATCCTGCTTCGCCGGCTGGGGCTGTGATCAACTCCTGATTCGCGCGGTGTCGCGCGATCCGGCAGCGCTGCGCCCCTGGCTTGGGCACTGCCTCATTATCATCACCGTCACGGGTGCCGCGATCCTGCTTCTCGGCATGCTTGTGCTGCCATTGCTGGAGGTCGGACGGATCGGCTCCCTTCCGCTCTTCCTCGTCCTGGCCTCCGATCTCCTGCTGGGCCGCTACGCGAATCTTGGCGTTTCCGTCTTCATGGGAACCAGCCAAGCGGCCCGACAATCGGCGGTGATCATCACGATTGGCCTGTGCCGGCTGCTGGCCATCGCCCTCGCCGCGGCCATGCCTGGGGAACTGACGCTACCAGGCTGGGCGTGGTGGTACGCCGGCTCCTCGGCGGCTGCGGCCCTCCTGTGCCTCACGCTCGTGATCCGGGACCACGGCGCCCCCATTTTCCGCTGGATGGGCGGGTATGCAGGCGATGGACTGGCCTTCGCGGCCGAAAGCACGCTTCAGGCCTCGGCCCGTGACCTGGACAAGCCTATTGTGCTGGAAATGGTCGGGGCCGAGGCTGCGGGCGAATATGCCGCTGCCTATCGGATCGTTGAAACCATCAACATGCCCGTGCGTGCCCTCGCCTCGGCCAATGTCGGCCGCATGTTCCGGCTGGCAGCGGATAGCCCGAGATCCTGTGTCAGCTATGCAAACCGCCTCATCCCGGTCGCTGCCGGAATCGGGGCTGCGGGCGCACTCGGGCTCGTCTTATTCGCGGGGCTTTTACCCCTCATCTTCGGCGCCCGATATGACGAGCTGCCGCTCATTGTCCGCCTCGCCGCAGCCTTCCCGTTCTTCTCGGGCCTCTATGTCATCTGGGCCGATGCACTGAGCGCGACAGGGCGGCAGCGCCTCCGTGTGGCCGTGGTTTGCGTCACGCTCGCCCTCAACGTCCTGTTCTGCTGGATAGGCGTCACCGCCGCTGGGCTAGAAGGGGCAGCGATCGCGCGGGTTATCGTGATGGGGATCACCGCGGCACTCGCCTGGGCGGCGCTGCCGCGCTCACCATAGCATTGCTGACAGCCCGAGCCCTTTCGCGCCGCGTGCCGCTTCTTACCGCCTTCAACCGGACCATACTGAGCGCGACTCTGGCCAGAGAGAGCACACAGGCACATGCGGGCAACCGGCTTCGAAATCAGCCGGATCCGGCAGAAGACTCTCTGGCTATCTAGGACGAGGCCGGGCCGCCAGCCTCCGCTGGCGGAACGTCTCCTCCATAGAAGGGCGGCTTCTTTCGGTGCCACAAGAGCTTGCCAAGGCCGCCCCATGCCTGCCCCCGGTGCGTTTCGGCCCGTTGCCGCAGCCCGAGCAGACTGCTCAGTCCTGCGGCCGGCGCGTGCAGGACCACCTGGAGGATGCCAACGCCTATCCAAACGGCCCGCCGCATGCCGCTGCCCGCATTCGCTGCGCGGATCTGCCCACTACGGAACCGCCGCCGCTGCATGGAGCCGCGGTTCAGGCGTGCTGGAGGAACGAGCTCGAAACCGACGGCCGCCGGTTCGAAAACAAAGCGGTGGCCTTCCTCGGCAAGCTCCTGCAGGAGCGCCGAATCCTCCCCTCCGATCAGCCCGAGCGCCGGATCGAAGGGCATGCTACGCTCGGCCAGCACGGGCCGGCGGAAAAGTGAAAGGCAGGCACCAAGATAGGCGCGCTCGTCGGTGATGTCGCGCCGCACCTCCCCGAGTTCACGCGAGTAGGGCCCGATGAAGTAGAGGCACTCTGGCGGGCATGCGGTTTCGGGAAGGCCGACAATCCGTCCGAAAGCCGCGGAGCAGCCGGTTTCTTCAAGAGCAGTCCGCAGCGCGCTCAGCGATGTCTCAGTGATCAGGTTATCGTCATCGACAAAGGCGATCATCCGCCCACGAGCCACCTCCAGGCCCTTGTTCCGCGCATGGGAGATGCCAGGACGCGGCTCAGCGACGTAGTGGACGGGAACACGGCCACTGGGCAGCGCTGCGACGGTTTGCTGCGCCGACTTCCCAGGGCAGTTGTCTACGACGACTACCTCGCCGCTCGACCACTCCCACAAGGTCTGTGCTTCAAGAGCTTCAAGGGCACGTCGCAACAACTGGGGGCGACGGAAGGTCGGGACGATGACGCTAACCTCGGGTGCGTCGGGTGCCCTCATTCCGGTGTCCTCCCTTTCGGGAAGCCGTCCCTGGATGGGTGAGTGCTTCCTGGGCGTGCTACGAGCGAACGTGCCGCCACGCCGATCGGCTGCAGCAAGCAACCAGCGTCGGCAGCAACACGCACCACATGCTCGAACGCGAGCGCATGGGCGCCGCTGGCGCCGGGCGAATGTGACACATCCTGGGTAGAAAAGATGAGCCACCCGCCTCGGCTTGCGACGTCGTGGATCAGAACGATTGCCTGCCGATAAATCTCCGCCGGTCCGCAGAGCTTGTTTGCAAGGAGCGCGGCGCTATCAACTCGCCCGCGGTTGATACCTGGATGGAGGCTCCGGCCGGTCCGAAAGCGGGCGGCGACCAGGCGTCTGCTCTCTCGTGTCACACGGCCGGGTGGGTAGGCAAAATGCTCAACTCCGACATTGGGCAGAACCGACTGGATCTCGGCGAGATTGCGGTCGATCTGTGCTCCCAGGTTCCGAACCGCGGCGACGTGACATCCGACCTCGTGACCGCTCGCGTGAATGCCGCGGAGCGTCGCCGCATCCAGCTTATACGTGGAGGCGGCTCCATTAGCATCGGCCGACAGGTAATAGGTCCCGTGAGTTCCATAGCGTTCGAGAATTGCTCCCCCATAGGCCAGTGCGCCCTGAGAAGCATTGTCGAAAGTGAAGCTAACAACAGGCGACCCCATCGTGAGATCACAAGGCTGGGCGGGGGAAAGGTCAGTGCAGAGCCGCCCAGCGTGAACGCCGATTGAGCCCCCGATATCAAACCACCGCACTCAATCACCGGCCCCACATAGCGCCCCTTCAGCCGCTATAAAGTACAGTTTGGGGTCGGTCCATCCTCGCCTTCAGTGCCGTCGCCCCGAGCTGGCGCGCCGATTGTGAATAGCAGTAGGCCGTCCCTCCCCCCGACCGAGGCATAGATGGCGCCCACGTCCCACGGACGACTTGGCAGACTGCGGTCACCAGAGTGTGACCGACCGAGCGTCGCTGAGCATTGGCTTGGGTAAGAGGACGGACGTTGGAACAACCAAGCCGGAAGGTTCGGCCGACATGTGCCAACCCGACACTTTTCTTGACTTATTGTTGCCCGCGGGCGTCCACTGCACAAAAAGGGAGGCGGCCATGGTAACGGCCCTCATCGTGAACGGCACGGAGCGCCGCTTCGACGGCGATCCCGATATGCCGCTGCTCTGGTACTTGCGCGACGAGCTTGGGCTGACCGGCACCAAGTTTGGCTGCGGCATTGCCCAGTGCGGCGCCTGCACCGTGCACCTGGACGGGGCACCAGCACTGGCCTGCCAGACGCCCGTATCGCTGGCCGATGGCCGCAAGGTCACCACCATTGAGGGCCTGTCACCCGACGGCAACCATCCGGTCCAGGTGGCCTGGCGCGATTTGAACGTGGCCCAGTGCGGGTACTGCCAGACAGGCCAGATCATGCAGGCAGCCTCGCTGCTTCGGGACACGCCCAACCCCTCCGACGCCGATATTGACACTGCGATGAACGGCAATCTTTGCCGTTGCGGCACCTACCCGCGCATCCGGGCTGCCATCAAGCAGGCCGCCAGCAAGGGAGGCCGGCTATGAGTTCCCGTGACAATGGCCATGAGGGCAGCACTCTGCTCAATGTCAGCCGCCGCGGCTTGGTCGCCGGGTTAGGCGCGGGCGCCCTGGTACTGGCTGTAGGGCTGCCACACCGCTCCGCGGCGCAGGGACAAGGCGAGAAGAAGTTCGGTGCCGACGGAATGCCGAACGGCTCTCGCGACGACCCGAAGCTTTTCGTCGCGATCGCCGAGGACGGCATCGTCACCATTACCTGCCACCGGCAGGAGATGGGACAGGGCGTACGCACCTCCATCGCCATGGTTGTTGCGGACGAACTGGGAGCGAACTGGGACAAGGTGCGCGTCGTCCAGGCAGATGGCGACGAGGAACGGTACGGCAACCAGGATACCGACGGCTCGCGCAGCCTGCGTCACTTCTTCATGCCGCTTCGCCGCGCTGGCGCTGGGGCGCGCGTGATGCTGGAGCAGGCAGCTGCTGCACGCTGGGGTGTGCCTGTCGGGGAGGTGACCGCCGCCAACCACGTCGTGACCCACGCATCCAGCGGGCGTAGCCTAGGCTATGGAGAGCTAGCCCGGGCGGCCTCCGAGCTGCCGGCGCCACGCGATGCGGTCCGGCTGAAGGATCCCTCCACGTTCCGATACATCGGCCGTGAGGGTACCGGCTTGGTGGACAATCACGACATCTCCACAGGGCGTGCCATTTACGGCATCGATGCGCGGGTGGAGGGGATGTTCTACGCCGTGGTGGCGCGGCCGCCGGTCTATGGCGGTAAGGTGGCGAGCCTGGACGAAGCAGAGGCGCTGAAGGTGCCCGGCGTGGTGAGGGTGGTGCGAATCGACCCACCCTCCCTCCCCTCCGAGTTTCAGCCGCTCGGCGGCGTTGCCGTAATCGCCCGCAATACCTGGGCCGCGATGCGGGGCCGAGACGCGTTGAAGATCACATGGGAGGACGGGCCGAACGCCGTCTACTCATCCGATACCTACCGCCAGGGGCTGGAGGCCTCAGTGCGCCGTCCGGCCAAGGTGGTGCGCAACGAGGGCGATGTGGACCGTGCCATGGCCGGCGCGGCTAAGCGGGTGGAAGCGGAGTACTACATCCCCCACTTGGCGCAGACGCCGATGGAGCCGCCAGCCGCTCTGGTTCGCATCGAGGGCGGGCGCTGCGAGGCCTGGGCCTGCACCCAGGCGCCGCAGGTGGCGCGCGCCCGCCTGGCGCAGCGCCTCGGCCTGCCCATGGAAGCGGTGACGGTGCACGTCACTCTCCTCGGCGGCGGCTTCGGGCGTAAGTCCAAGCCCGACTACGTGATCGAGGCCGGGCTGTGCAGCAAGGAGATGGGCGGCGCACCGGTTAAGGTTACCTGGACCCGTGAGGACGACCTGAGCAACGGATACTACGGCACTGTCTCAATGGAGCGGCTGGAGGCCGGTCTCGACGCCTCTGGCAAGCCGGTCAGCTGGCTGCACCGCAGCGCGGCGCCCACAATCGGCGCGCTATTCGCGCCGGACCCGAAACACGAGCTGCCGCTGGAACTCGGCATGGGCTTCGTCAACACGCCCTTCGCCGTGCCGAACATTCGCATGGAGAACCCGGAGGCGGCGGCGCATGTGCGCGTGGGCTGGTACCGCTCCGTGTCCAACATCCCGCATGCCTTCGCTATCCAGTCCTTCGTGGCCGAGCTGGCGCATGCCGCGGGGCGCGATCCGAAGGACTACCTGCTGGAGCTGATCGGCCCCGCACGGGTGATTGATCCGGTTGACCTTGGCGATGCCTGGAATCACGGCGAGGACCCGAAGCTCTATCCGATCGACACTGGCCGCCTGCGCCGGGTGGTGGAGACGGCGGCCGAGGGCATCGGCTGGGGCCGGCAGATGCCGCGCGGGCACGGCCTGGGGATTGCCGGCCACTACAGTTTCGTAACCTACGTCGCCGTCGCGGCCGAAGTGGAGGTGGGCGAAGGTGGCGCCTTCTCCGTTCCGCGGGTGGATATCGCGGTGGATTGCGGCCCGGTGGTGAACCCGGAACGCGTCCGCGCCCAGATGGAGGGCGCGGTCGTGATGGGCCACGGCCTCGCCACCTCGGCTGAAATCTCCTTCAAGAACGGCCGGGCGGAGCAGAGCAACTTTGACGCCTACGAGTTGACGCGCATCGCCACCTCACCGCGGGAAATCCGAGTGCACATCCTGACCGGGGCCAGCTACGACCGGCCCCTCGGTGGGGTCGGCGAGCCGGGCTTGCCACCTGTGGCGCCGGCCATCGCCAACGCGATCTTCGCGGCCACGGGCAAGCGCATCCGGCGGCTACCAATCCGCGACCAGATCAACGCCTAACGACCAGGCCGGGGCGCCGGGCCGCAGCCCCCGGCTCGGCGCCCTGAGCGCTTCCTGCTGAAACCATCCTGACGCGGTCCGGGGCACCCGTGACCGTGCGGCAGCCGAAAGCCACCAGTCCATGATCTCTCGCTTCCTGCCCGCCACAGCGGCCGCGTTTGGTGTTCTGGCCCTTGCAGCCCTTCCGGCTGCCGCCTCGCCCTGCGGCGACCGAATTGCCGCCCTGGAACGCCGCTTGGATGAGGGCACGGCGGGCGCGGCCGCTGCCTCATCGGGCGGCCAGGGGGTCGCCGCGGCGCGGGAAGGACAGGCATCTCAGCCCGGCACCCGCAATGAGCCAACCGTCCCCTTCCAAAACCCGGCGCGAGAGGCACAGGCAACCCGCCAAACAGCAGAGCAAGGCGGCGGCGGCACCGGGATGGCCGAAGCCAGGGCGGCGCTGAACCGGGCGCGGACACTCGACCAGCAGGGAAACGCGTCGGGCTGCATGGAAGCAGTGACAGAGGCCGAGCATCGGTCCACTGCTGGGCGCTGAGCACCGCCCGTATTCCGGGCGGCCGCGCGACTCGGCGGCGACTCAGTCAAGGCGGAGAAAGGAGTCCGCCTCTTTCGCCCCATTCAAGCGCTACCCGTGTCAGCGCCACCACGCGCTCCAATGCGGCCGAACCGGCGCGGTTTGGCGGCCACTCGATTCGAAGTGCGAGCATGAAGAGTGCCGCGGCACCGGATCGGCGTCGCACCGTCCTGCAGCAGAATGCGGGCGCGGTCCGAAACGCCTCGCGCCGCGCGGTTCATCGCGATCGTCGTGCCGGGCTCGACAGGCATCCGCACCGATGTGACCGACGCTGTAGTCGCGCCGGAGATGCCGTCGTCCCCCGGCGAGCCTGCCGCGATCGGGACCCCGGGGGCGAAAGCCGAGCTCGGCATCCGCCAGGCCGCGCGCATAGCAGACCTCACGGTTGCACCGTGTCGCTAGGGCAGGCATAGAGGATACTACCCGTCACGGCTTGTCCATCGCCTACAGCCACAAGGTCACCTCATGTTCGTGCAGGATTACGGGGGGGGCCCCGAGCGGTTCCGTGCGCTCGCCGCCGAAATCGGCACCTCCGTGTTAGCTGCCGATGCCGATGAGGTCGACCAAGCCGGCCGCTGGCCCGAGCGCGGTATGCGCGCGCTCGCCGAAGCCGGGCTGATGGGTCTTCACATTCCGGAACGCTTCGGTGGACACGAGCAGGGGCTGCTGGCGCTAGCGACGGTCACCGAGGAATTGGGCCGTCATTGCAGCTCGACGGCGATGTGCTTCGGCATGCATAGCGTCGCCGCAAAGGTACTCGCCTCCAAAGCCACTGCGGATCACGAGGAGCGGTTCCTCCGCCCGATCGCCGAGGGTCGCCACATCACATCCCTGGCGCTCAGCGAGCCGGGCACCGGCGTTCACTTCTTCCTTCCTCGCACCCAGTTCCGTGCCGAGGCGGAGAACGTCATTCTCGACGGCCAGAAGAGCTTCGTTACAAGTGGCGGCTGGGCCGACTCCTATGTCATGTCTGCCGTTCCGCCCGGCGAGGAGCTCGATCCAGGCACCTTCACCTGCTTTGCAGTCGAAGCGTCGACGCCAGGTCTCCGTTGGCAGCATGACTGGAATGGCTTCGGCATGCGCGGCAACAGCTCGCGCTCCGTGCGCCTCGAGGAGGCGCGCATTCCTCGCCGGAACATGCTTGGCGCCGAGGGCGACGAGATCTGGTACGTCTTTGAGGTTGTCGCACCCTATTTCATCATCGCGATGTCCGGAGTCTATCTCGGCATCGCACGGGCTGCGCTCGACGCGACAATCGCGCAGCTCAAGGACCGCAGGCACGAGCATACCGGTGAGTCGCTGAGCGAAGTACCCGTGCTGTCCCAGCAGGTTGCCGACATGTGGATTGCGGTTCAACGAACGCGCCAGCTGATCTACGAGGCAGCCCGGATGGGCGATCTGGGCGACCCGCAGACAGCGCTGGCGCTCTTCGCCTCTAAGGCCGACGTGGCGGAAATGGCCGCGTTCGTGACGCAGCAGGCGATGATTCTCAGCGGCGGACGCGGATACGGGCAGAACAGCGTGATCGCGCGTCTGATGCGCGATGCCCAGGCCGCGCATGTCATGGCACCGAGCACGCAGCTGATAAAAACCTGGCTTGGCCGTTCTCTTCTCAACCTACCGCTGCTTTAGGCTCTCCAGGATGGACACTTCCCACGTGTCCCGCGTGGTTCTTGTTGGCTTCCGGCAGGAATTCGACGGCCTTTTCGCCCTGCTCAAATCCCTGGCTGAAGCATTCGAAGTTGAAATCCACGAGGTAAACGAGCGGGGCGAGGTCCAGCCGGAGGGAATCGTATCTGCGGCACCGGATGTGGTAGTCCTGGGGCCGTCCGTGGCAAGCCCCCTGCCCTTAGCGCGCGAGGTGCGGGCCACGAGCCCGCGGTCACAGATCGTTTTCGTGCTGCCTTCGGAGCGGCTCGAGCGGTTCCGGACGAGCCTTCCATTCGTCCCGCGACTTGCGTCCTCCTGGACGGCTGATGCGGCTTCCGCGCCGGCAAGTCTGGCGGCGCTGCTCAGCGATGCTGCGCGGGCCTCGCGCGAGCGCACCGCCACAGCGCTCGTTCTCGGACGAATCAACCAGCAGCTCGCAGCCGGCAAGACCGCCCCCGCTCAACTCCGACGGTCACAGATGGCGCTTTCGGAACGCTATCTCGCGACCGTTCTCACCCAATCGCCGGACGGCTTCATCGCCGTCCGCGGGGATGGCGGAGTCGTCGCGTATAATGACGCGGCGTCTCACATGTTCGGCTCGGCACTCGACCTCGCGCATGCAGGCTCGGTGCTGGATCTATTTCCTGTAACGGAACGGGCAACCCTCCAGGAATTGCTCGAACGGGCATCGCTCGGCGAAACGCTGGCGAGTGTCGAGGTAGGCATCGAGGCGCGCGAGGGTGGCCAGTCCTTTCTCGACCTATCGCTCGCACCGGTGGTCGATGAAACGGGTAGTGTGGCGAGCATCTCGATCACCGCGCGCGACGTCAGCGAGCGCAAACGCGCTGCGCTGCACCAGCAGCTTCTCATCAACGAGCTCAACCACCGCGTGAGGAACACGCTCGCGATCGTGCAGGGGCTCGCGCACCAATCATTCCGCAGCGGCGTCGACCCAGCCACGGGACGAGCGACATTCGAGGCGCGGCTCGCTGCGCTCGCAGCTGCCCACAGCCTGCTGACCGGGCAGAGCTGGGAGCCTGCGTCGCTCGGGGACATCATTAGGAGCTCTGTCGCAGCAACTGCCGGCGCCGATGTCAGCCGGGTCACGCTCGAGGGTCCCCATATTCTTGTTGAGCCGCAGACGGCGGTCGCGGTCGCAATGGCGGCGCATGAGCTGTGCACGAACGCGATCAAATATGGCGCACTGTCGAGTGCCGCCGGCGCCGTCGAGGTGCGATGGAGCGTGGACGGCCGTGGAGATGACGCGCGGCTACGACTGCGTTGGGCCGAGACCGGCGGCCCACCTGTCGAGCCCCCCACCCGCCGGGGCTTCGGAACGCGCATGCTCGAGCGTGGACTGGCTGTGGAGCTGCGCGGCAGCGCACATCTGGAGTTCCGAAGGATGGGGTTGGTCTGTACGATCGACGCGCCGCTGCCACGAGTGAAGGGCTGACCAACGCTTGCCTGCTAGCGCTTGCTCGTGCTGGAGGACGAGCCGGTAGGCTCGGCGCACCGGTACGTGCCATCCCCATCGTTGCCAACTGGCAGCCATGCGGTGTGCTTTGAGGGTGGTGGCATCGATCATCAGCCGATCCAGTTCACCCGCCCCGCCGGCGAGCCCGCCGAAAATTCATGACGTGGATGATGCCGTTGACCACCCGCTGGTCGTCGGTCCGGCGCACCCTGTGACAAAGCGGAAAGTAGGGCGCAATCCGCCGAATCGGCGCCTTCGTCAGCCAGAACAGGCCAGCCATGGCAGCAGCTCCGGTCGCCACGGATTCAGCCAAGTAGGTCAGCCTCTACCCCGGATTGCTGGGTCCTGCGCACCAGCCTTGGCCATTTCCACAGGCCGACTCATGATGGTTTGTTCCTGGAGGGATGCCACGGTCGCATGAAGATGAGCCAGGACGGCTCGCAGGGCCGGTGTGACTGGCCGCATGGGACTCAGGGCGACCATCAGCTTGGCCCGGAGCGGCGGGTCGCCGATCGGACGCAGCACGTAGCGGCGGTCCTTCAACTCCCGGGTCAGACCTGCCCGCGGAAGAACACTCCAGGCAATGCCACGTTCAACCAGGGCTCTGATGCCCGCGAGGCTGTCCACCTCCAGGAGCCGCGTGAGGTCCGGGCGCGCGCCGGCAGCATGCAACGCACGGCGGAGCCCATGCTGCCGATCCGGCAGGATTAGGTCGAGCCTGCTCAGCCGTGATACGGGAACGGGACCCTGCGCCGGGATGTCGCCTGCATGCCGGCTGCGGGCGAAAAGCAGCAACTCCTCCTCGGCGAGCAACTCCGCAGAGATGGTGCGGCTGCGGCGGCTGTCATAGAGGATGGCCAGGTCCAGCCGCCCCTCTGTCAGCCACTGGTTTACGAAGCCGCTGAAGCCGTCCACCAGGCGAATTTGCAGATGCGGGTAGGTTCGGCGCAGCGATCCGAAGATGGACTCCGCCAGGTGCACGGACATGAAGGTCGGTACGCCCAGCACCACCCGGCCGCGCGGGACATCGTCGTCGAGCAGGGCGGGAAGGCTAGCGATCGCGGCGAGGAGAGGGCGCGCCGCTTCGACAAGCCTTTGCCCATCCGCCGTCAGTCGCGCGCCGCGCCCGTGGCGGTAGAGCAGCGGGCGGCCAAGTTCCTGCTCCAGCAGCGCGATCTGACGGGACAGGCTCGGCTGGGCCAGGCCGAGCGCGGACGCGGCGCGGCTGAAGGTGCCGTGCTCGGCGATGGCCAGGAGGGATCGAAGCCGGGTCTGGTCCATAGCATGCCGCTATAGCTGGTAATCGCAGCCGCCGCATCGGCTGCGGCGGTATGCCCATGTCATGGAACAGATCAGAACCGCCGCCGCCATCCTCGTCGATATGCTGGCCGCCCGCGGCGTCGACCGCGCTTTCTGCGTGCCCGGGGAATCCTACATCGCCCTGCTGGATGCGCTGCATGGGCATCCCGGCCTGGACCTCGTGACCTGCCGTCACGAGGGCGGCGCCGGCTTCATGGCGGTGACGGATGCCAGGCTCACAGGCCGTCCGGGCGTGGTGCTCGTCTCCCGCGGCCCCGGTGCCTGCAACGCCGCCATCGCCCTGCACACCGCCGAGCAGGACGCGGTACCGCTCCTCCTCATCATCGGCCAGGTGGAGCAGCGCGACCTCCGCCGTCGCGCCTTCCAGGAGATCGACTACGAGGCGATGTTCGGCAGCATCGCCAAATGGGTGGGCGAGGCGACGCACGCGGACCAGGTGCCAGAGCTCGTCGCCCGCGCCTGGAACATGGCCACGCAGGGCGTACCCGGCCCCGTGGTTCTTTCGCTGCCCGAAGACGTTCTGGCCGCTCCCTGCCTCGCCACCGCGCCGCCAACCACGGCATTGGTTCCGGCGGCGCTGTCCACAGCAGACGCAAAAAGGCTAGCTGACCTCCTGCGCCATTCGGAGCGCCCCATCCTCCTGGCTGGCCACGGGCTGGACGTCCCTGGCGGGCGGGAGGCGCTGCTGACCTTTGCAGAGACGTGGCAGCTGCCGGTCGCCGTATCCTTCCGCCGACAGGATCTCTTCCCGAACCGGCACCCGCTCTATGCCGGCGATCTCGGCCTCCGGAACCCCGACGCGCAGCGCGAGGCCTTCGCCGAGGCGGATCTGGTGGTGGCGCTGGGTACGCGCCTGACCGACATCACCACCCAGGGCTATAGCTGGCCGGCTGCCGGGCAGCGCCTCGTGCATGTCTGCGCGGAGCAGCGCTTCCTGGGCTGGCAATTCCCGGCTGAGCTGGCCGTCGCCGGCGCGGCCACCAGCGTGCTGGACGCCATGGCCGGCCAGGTGCCTTCCCAGCCGGCCACGCGCCCCGCCTGGCTGCGGCGGCTCTATGCCTTGCAAGAGGCCGACAGCCGTCTCACCGTGCCATCTTGCCCCGACGGCATCGCCTTCTCGCGCGTGGCGCAGATCGTCGGTGAATGCGCACCGGGCAATGCAATCGTCACGCTGGATGCCGGAACCTTCGCGGCGCCTTTTTACCGCAAGCTGGCCTGGGCGCCGCCCCAGCGGCTTCTCGCTCCCATCTCGGGTGCCATGGGCTTCGGCGTGCCCGCCGCAGTCGCGGCCGCGCTGCGACATCCCGACCGGACGGTGATCTGTGCCGTCGGCGATGGCGGCGTGCTGATGACGGGGCAGGAACTGGCCGTGGGCATGGCGCGCGGCGCCCAAATCAAGCTACTCATTTCGGAGAACGGCAGCTACGCCTCGATCCGGATACACCAGGAGAGAAGCCATCCCGGCCGCCCCTCCGGCACTGCGCTCGTGAATCCAGATCTCGGAACCTGGGCCGCATCCTTCGGCGCTCCCGTCCTGCGCGTCCGGAACGACGGGGATCTTCCTGCCCTGGCAGCCGCCCTGCGCGCGCCTGGTCCCATGGTGGCGGTGGTTCGAACGTCCCTCCAGGCCGTGTTGCCCGAGGCAGCGAAGCGGGGTGTGCAAGAAGCTGCCGACCTTCCTCTGCCCGGTAGCGGCTAATCCGCCAGCAGCCACGCCGGCACGATCGGCGGACAAACAACAAAGAACCAACAGGAGGAAGAGACGCCATGACCACCCTGCTACGTCGGCACCTGATGCTCAGCACCGCAGCCCTTGCCGCCAGCCCGGCCTGGGCCGCCGAGACGGACTGGCCCGTACGCGCGATCACGATCATTGCCCCGAACCCGCCTGGGGGCGGCACGGATTTCGCGGCGCGACTATTCCAGGAACCACTGAGCCAGCTTCTTGGCCAGCAGGTCGTCGTCGAGAATCGCTCGGGCGGCAACGGGAATGTCGGTATCCTCGCCGTCGCGCGGGCCAAGCCGGACGGCTACACGCTGCTGCTGCAATACTCCGGCTACCATGGCGCGAATTCCGTGCTGACGCCCGACATCGGCTGGGATCCGAACCGGGACCTGGCGGCCGTCGGCATGGCGACCGTCTCGCCCCATGTGATCTTCGCCAGCCCGGCCCTGCCCGTGCGGAACCTGACGGAGCTGGTGGCTCATATCCGCGCCAATCCCGGGCGGGTCACCTACGCCTCCGCCGGCACAGGCTCGGTCCAGAACTTCGCCGGCCTCCAGCTGGCAAAGCTTGTTGGCGCGCCCATGCTCCACGTGCCGTATCGTGGCGCCGCCCCTGCCCTGCAGGACGTCGCCGGCGGGCGGGTGGACCTCCTCATCACCACGCCATCCTCCGCCATGTCGCTGCTGAGGGGCGGGCAGGTCAGAGCCCTCGCGGTTGCCAGCGACGCGCGGCTGGCTGCCTTGCCTGAGGTGCCCACATCGGCAGAGGCCGGACTGCCCGGCTATGTCGTGGATGCTTGGTTCGCCATTTTCGCGCCCGCCGGCACCCCGCAAGACATTCTGCTGAAGATCAACGAGGCCCTTCGCCGCGCGACGACTCAACCAAGGGTACAAGAGATCGCCACAGCGGCGGGCGCGCAGCTCCGCCCCCTGAGCGTCGCGGAGATGGACGCGCTGGCGCGGCGGGAGGTGGAGACGACAGGACGCCTGGTCAGGGAAGCCGGCCTTCGGATCGAATAGCCGCCGAAAAGTTCGGGCGCGGCATGAAGCAGTGATCGCCCGTTCGGCAGGGATTCCACCGCCTGTAATTGCTTTAACAGTGACCCGGAGTTCCTGCCTAACCCTTTCCTGGCTCCAATCGCTAAGGGTCCGTTTTACGCGATGGAGCTGGTCGTAGGCGACCTCGGCACCTGTGCGGGGCTGCGTGCCAACGGCCATGCAAAGGTATCGGATGCCGAGGGGCACCGATTCCCGGCCCTCTATGCCGCAGGCAGTGATATGGCGAGCATCATGGGGGCACTATCCCGGCGGCGGCATTACGCTCGGCCCGGCGCTCACCTTTGGCTGTATTGCCGCGCAGCACATGGCGGAAGCCCCCGACGAGGCCGCGATGCGTAACAGCGCCGAGCCGATCAGCGCCTGAAGAGCATGCACATTTCGGGTCTTGCCGGCGCGGACGGCGTTGCTGCCCCTCACCCGGTCCGACCGGGGAGCCGTCAGGCTGCCCCTTCGGTCAGGTCGAAACGGGTCACCTCCTCAAGCGTGTTGCCGAACCAAGCATCGATCGCGCAGCTGCGCCGGCCCAGCGCGACCATGCCGCCGCTCTTGTCGAGGCCGAGCGGCAGATCGTGGCCCGGGAGGAGCACGGTTCCAGGAATCTCGCGCCAGGTCGCGTTCAGCCGCTCGATTGAGGCGGCGTGGGCAACCGCGTCCAGCGTCATATCCGCGTGGCCTGTGGCAAGTTCGGAGCGGTTCTTCGCGACGTCGGCCGAGAAAATGGTGCGCGGCGAGCCCTCCAGCACGAAGACGAGGTGGTGCATCGTGTGCCCGGGCGCGGTGAAGCAGGTAATGCCCGGCAGGCCCGTACCGCCATCCTCCAGCCGCTGCAGGCGCGGGACCCGCGCCAACTCGCGGATGGTGAATTCCGGGTAGAGCGGATCACCGTCCGGCAGGGTTAAAGCCACCTCCAGCTCCCCCGCGCCGACATGGATCGTCGCGCGGGAAAACATCGGCCAGTTCAGACAGTGGTCATAATGCAGGTGGGTGAGCAGGAGATCCGTTACCTGGTCCGGCGCCACGCCGGCTGACTGGAGCTGCGTGAGAAGTTGCCGCCGCGCCCCAAAGCCCCCAGTGTCCAGAACAGCGATGCGCCCCTCGGGCCCGCGCGCCAGGGCGACCGTGCTCCAGCCCAGCCCGCCATGATACTTCGACTTTCCGGGATAGCCCTGAAGAAGGCACTGAACGCTCCAGGACACCACCTCGCGCTTCCTCATTCCCTTCATCGTCCGCCAGGAGTGTTCGCGGCTTCTTGCATTTTTGTCAAAGAAAATGCTCTCTGCGGCATAGAAGCCGGCTGACGGATCAGCAAAGCGGAGGACGACAAGCCTATGCAAAGGAGAACCGTAATAGGGGCGGCTGCAGCCCTGCCCGCCTGGACCCTCGCCGGACGGGCCTCCGCGCAGGGCGAGACCTGGCCGGACCGCCCGGTGCTTATGATCGTGCCCTATGCGCCGGGCGGCTCCAATGACGTGGTGGCGCGGCTGCTCACGCCGGGGCTGCAGGCCGCATTCGGGCGCTCTTTCGTGGTAGAGAACCGCGCGGGCGGGGGCGGCGCAGTTGGCATGGGCCAGGTCGCGCGCGCGAAGCCCGACGGCTACACACTTCTTGTCTCCTCCGCCTCGAACCACGTGTTCAACCATCTGGTCGTGCCGGACCAGGGCTACGACCCGCGCGAGGCGCTCTCAGCCATCGCCATGATGGTGGACGTGCCGAACGCCCTGGCCGTGCATCCCTCCCTCGGCGTTTCGGATGTGCAGGGGCTTCTGGCGAAGATCCGGGCAACACGCGGCGGGCTGAGCTTCGCCTCGACCGGTGTCGGCAGCAGCAATCATCTTGCAGGCGAGCTGCTGCGGCTCCGCACTGGGGTCGAGTTAAACCACGTGCCTTACCGCGGCGGTGGCCCGGCCTTGTCGGACCTGATCGCGGGCACGGTCCCCATGGCCTTTCTCAACCTTCCGACCGTGCTTCCGGCCCATGAGGCCGGGCAGGTGAAAATCCTTGGCGTCGGCGGCAAGTCCCGTCTCTCCAGCCGGCCGGACATCCGGACCATCGCGGAGCAGGGCGTGCCTGACTACAATGTCCAGTCCTGGACCGGCCTCTTCGCCCCTGCCGGGACGCCGCAATCCATCATCAACCGGCTCTCCGCGGAAATACGCAACCTGCTCGGCCAGCCAGCTATGCGGCAGCGCCTGAAGGATCTGGGATCGGAGGATATCTGGAGCGGCCCGGCCGAGACCGACGCCTTCGTACGCGCTGAGTTTGAACGTTGGGCACCCATCGTGAAGCAGAGCGGCGCGACCAACAACTGAAGCCACCCGGCGGGCCAGCCCCATGCAGGGCCAGCCCGCCGCCTGATCAGGCAGCCAGCGCCTTCACCGCGTCCAGATCCGCCGTGGCAACGGTTACGCCATCGCGGCGGGCCTTGGCGTGCATCGCGATCTCTCGGTCCCCGGGCGCCATGACCGGCTGCGCCGGATCGGCGGGCGGCGTGCTGCGTAGGATGGCGCCGAAATCCGCCATGCGCTCCCGCAGCCAATCGGCGGCATGCAGTTTCGTCGTGTCGATCAGAATGAAGACGTGGCCGAGATTCTGCGCCGCTTCCGGGTTCTTATCCCAGGCCTGCACATGCGTCAGGTAGGCGGCGCCCGACAGCAGCCCGGCCAGCAGGTCCACCATCACCGCCAGGCCGTATCCCTTGTGTCCGCCCACGGGGAGCAGAAAGCCCTCCAGCCCCCTCTTCGGGTCAGTCGTCGGCTTTCCGTCCGCATCCGCCGCCCATCCCTCGGGCATGGCCTGCCCCTGTTGCAGGAGCTTGCGGATCTTGGCGCGCGCCGCAACCGAGAGCGCAATGTCCAGGATGATGGGATCGCCACCGGGATTGGGCATGCCGATGCCCATCGGATTGTTGCCGACGCGCGTGTCCTTCCCGCCCCAGGGCGCGATGGTGGTTGTCGCGTTGCTGGCGATGATGCTGGCGAAGCCTTGTTCCGCCGCGAGGAAGGCATAGGGCAGGATCGGGCCGAAATGGTTGCTGCCGCGGGCAAAGGCCGCCCCGATACCTACCTCCCGGGCGGAGTCCATGGCGGCCTGCAACGCGCGCATGCCAATCAGGGGCCCGATGCCGTTGCGCCCGTCCACCATGGTGAGGCCCGGCGCCATCCGCGCGACCTGCACCTCAGCCATGGCGTCGATGCCGCCCACACGCACGCGGTCCAGGTACTGCGCCACGCGGCTGATGCCATGGGTACGCACGCCAAACATATCGGCCAGCACGAGCACCTGCGCGGCGAGCGCGGCTTCCCCCTCCCGCATGCCTCCGCGCGTCAGGGCATGTGTGGCAAGGTCCAGGAGGTCGCGTTCGGGAATGGTGGTCTCGGTCATGCTCGTCCTTCGTTGATCGGCCGCCAGGATCCGATCTGCCCTCCGGGCCGACCGGCGCATTGCGGATGATGGCAGCGGACTTCTGTGTTTCCTCGCGGGCAAGTTGGGAAAGCCGCATGGGTCCAGCTGCGGCCCATGGCCAGCGCCAGTGCGGCGGTCTGGGTCAGGTCACGGCGTGTGATCATGGCACGCGTTCCCTCGGTCTTCTGCTGCCATAACCATCCTGCATGTTAGAAGCAAGAAATGCAATTATCGGGCTCAGGCTTTCCGGTGGTTTGCTGCGGGGCACCGCTCCGCTCTACCGAGCCCACCGAAACGGGAGATTCCGCACCACATGTCCGAGACGCCAACCAACACCGTCTCGCAGATCGTTCAGGCCCTGGCTGAGGATGTGAGCGCCGGAGTGCTGCTTCCCGGCGCGCATCTCTCGGCACAGCGCCTGGCTGACCGCTTCGGGGTCTCCCGCTTCCCCGTGGGGCAGGCGCTGCGGGTGCTGGCCGATCACGGTGTCGCCACAACGGCACCGCGCCGCGGCTTCTTCGTGGCCCCAGATGGCGGCGCCCCGGCCGCGGCCCTGGCAGGGCGCCGCAGGCCGGAAGGACTGGCAGCCATCTACTTCGCCATCGCCGAGGATCGTGTGGCCGGGCGGCTTCCGGACACCATCTCGGAAGCCGCACTGCGCGAGCGCTACCGCGTCACGCGTGGCCAACTCGCCCAACTCCTGGACCGGATCGCCGCGGAAGGCTGGGCCGAGCGCAAGGCGGGCTACGGCTGGCGCTTCTCGTCGGTGCTGACCACCCCGGACGCCTTGGAGCAGACCTACCGCCTCCGCCTGGCGATCGAGCCCGCGAGCCTGTTGGAGCCGGGTTATCGGCTGGACCCGGCCGTGGCTGCTCGTTGCCGGGCGGTGGAGGAGCACATGCTGGCCGGTGGGATCGAGACAGCCTCCTCAGATGCGCTCTACGAACGCGGCGTTCGCTACCACGAGGCGATCGTCGGCGCCTCAGGCAATCCCTTCATGCTCGAGGCGCTGCAGCGCGTGAACCGGGTGCGGCGTCTTCTGATCTACCGCTCGCTCACTGACAGGCAGCGCTATTACGGACAGGCGCGCGAGCACCTGGCGATCCTGGACCTGCTGCAGGCCGGGTGCCGCGAGGATGCGTCGGCTGCCCTTCGGGCACATCTCGCGTCGGTGATGGAAAGCCTTTCCGCCGTGCGGCCTCTGCTGGAGACGGGAAGCGGCACCACCGGAGAAGGCTAGACATGGAGAGCCCCGCAGAAAACCGCGCAAGCGCAGTCCAATCAGCTCCGCCCTGCCCTCGACATGAACAAGCTGCACACCGCGTAAGGAGCGATAATCAGGTCCGGTACTGGCGCTTCAGACCGGAGCAGGTCGCCACGCCTGAACGGCCCATGCGGCAGGCTCGGTCTTCAGTTCGAGATATCCACCAAAGCCGAAGCGCACAGTGGAAAGGATCTTATCCGCCTAAGTATGATTCTGGCGTGAGCGGAAGCAGACGAAGAGCGACACTGACAGCATATCCGCCGGAACCGCCTGCTCAACCTTGCCGCCCATCCGCTCCAGGCCGATCATCCCGAGCTGCATCTTCACCCTCTAACTTCGACAGAATAGGAACTGGTGGGTTCCATGCATCGTTTCGCTTAACCGGCAGGCGGCGCATGCGCCCCGACAGGTCCGGCCAGTTCCGTCGGTAGAACACGCCCAGCTTGAGGCGCCTCCCCAGATGTCTTGGCCCAAGCCAGTCAATCCCCGGAGAAATCGTCGCGGCTCACCCGGCGCACAGAACCGCAGGGCTCTCTGCCTCAAAGGGCGCACAGGCCTCGGGCGGCGCATTCGTCACAAGGGTCCAGCCTGGCGGCAGAGGCGCCCAGAAGGGCTGCCCGGCCCGGTTCAGCTTGGAGGCGTCTGCCAGCACGACGGTGGACCGTGCCTGGCGAATCATCAACGACTTCAGCGATACCTGCTCCAGCGTTGCCTCGCAGAGGCCATGGCCGGGCATCACGCCGTCCGCACTCATGAAGACATGGTCGGCGGTCACATGGCGCAGCGCCTGCTCCGCCACCGGCCCGACAGTGCTCATGCTGATCGGCCGCACCTTCCCGCCCAGCACGACCAATTCGATCTCCGGCGCATCGGCGAGCACCGGGATCAAGGGCAAATTATTCGTCACGACACGAAGCCGGCGCCCGCGCAGCAGGCGTCCCAGCGTCTCCACCGTCGATCCGCCATCAAGGATCACGGTTTCACCATCGGAAATCAGAGAGAGGGCGGTACGCGCGATGGCCGCCTTGGCGGCCTGGTTCTGCCCGGAACGTGCGCCAAGGCTGGCTTCATGGGATGACCCGGCCAGAATCGCCCCGCCATAGGTGCGCGCGATCGCCCGCTTCGCCGAGAGCGCCTTCAGATCGCGCCGGATCGTGGAGGCTGAGACGCCGAAGCGCGCAGCCAGCCCGTCCACATCCGCATCGCCAGCGGCGAGTGCCTCCAGGATCTCGTCGTGGCGTGTTCGCCTGCGTTTCATGAGGTGAAGTCTACCTCAGTGGCACCGAGGCGGCGATCCCGGGAGGAGCCACCCTCCCGGTGCGGCGCCTCAGGCCGCAGCCGCTTCCCGCTTAGGGGCGAGATCCACCGCCTGCTTCAGAGCCTCCACGAGCGAGCCCTCATCAGCAATGCCCTTGCCGGCGATGTCGAAGGCCGTTCCGTGGTCCACCGAGGTGCGAATGACTGGCAGGCCAACGGTGATATTCACACCCGCCTCCAGGCCCATCACCTTCACCGGGCCATGGCCCTGGTCATGGTACATGGCGACCACCAGGTCGAAATCGCCGCGGGCGGCGCGGAAGAACAACGTATCGGCGGGCAGCGGGCCCTCCACCTTCCAGCCCTTGGCCTGGCAGGCCTGCACGGCGGGGATGATCTTCTGCTCTTCCTCGCCATGGCCGAACAGGCCGTTCTCGCCGGCATGCGGGTTGATGCCGCACACGCCGATGCGCGGGTCGGCGATGCCGGACTTCACCAGCGTCGCGTGGCCGCGGGCAATCACGCGCTCCACCAGGCCCGGCTCGATCTTCTTGATCGCGTCAATCAGGCCGATATGGGTGGTCACGTGGATTACCCGCAGCTTGGGCGCCACCAGCATCATGGACACCTCCGGCGTGCCGGTCAGATGGGCCAGCAGCTCGGTATGCCCGGGATATTTGTGCCCGGCTGCGTGCAGCGCTTCCTTAGAAAGCGGGGCGGTGCAGATGGCGTCGGCCTGACCGGCCTCAACGAGGCGCGTTGCGCGTTCGATATAACGATACGCCCCCTCCCCCGCCAACGGGGAGAGCTTGCCAAAGGGATGGCCGGCGGGAACGACGCCAACGTCGATGCAGTCCACCGTTCCGCGGATGTAGCGCGCGCCGGCGGGATCTGGCAGCGCCCTCACATCCAGGCCCTTCTGCACGATCGCCTCAGCCTCGCGCAGGCGGGTGGCGTCGCCCACGACCAACGGGCGGCACATGGCATAGACGTCCTCTCGTGCCAGCGCCTTCATAATGATTTCCGGACCGATGCCGGAGGCATCGCCCATGGTGATAGCGATGATGGGGCGGGTATCGGTGCTCATGGAGAGGTCTCCCGGGAAAGGTCACGCAGACGCTGAAGGCTGCGGAGAATGGTTCCGTCGTTGCCGAAAGCACCGGCCTTGGTCATGACCGGCACCTGAATCGCCCCTTGGGTAACGCCGAGCGGCACGCCGGCCTCGACCTCGTCCAGCAGACGGATTCCATGGACGCCGAGATGGCTGAGCAGGGCACAAGCGGTCTCGCCGCCCGTGGCGAAAAGGGCGCCCATGCGGGCCCCGGCCGGAGCAAGCAGTTCTCCGAGCGCGGCGGCCAGGGTCGCACCCTGGGACAGGTCGGCCACCGAGGCATCCACGATCAGAACCAGCGTGTCGCGCCCGGAGGCCAGCGAATCCGCCACTGCGTCGGAGACTGACGCCCAGCGCGAGTCGGCGGGACCGGCGCGCAACAGGCCCACCGGAACCTCGAAGAGGGTGGCAGCATCCTCGCCGACCAGCCGCGCCGCCGCGGCGCGCGAGGCCTCCGCGATGCTCCCGACGACAACGAGCACGCCGCCGCGCGGGGTTGGAACGGCGCCGTGCGGCGCACCGGCATCCGGCAGGGCGGCGGCCAGCGCGGCGGCGATGCCGCCGGAGCCGATCCAGAAGACCTGGCCAGCCATGGGCAGGCTGGCCCGGGCAAGCGTGTCGAGATCCTCGGGTGCGGCGGCATCGCAGACCACCGCATCCAGACCCTGATCGATCGCGGCGCGCAACGCGCCGGCCAGCGGCGCCTCGCCCTGTCGCACGAGATCAATCGGCAGCAGGCGTGCCGAAAGACCGACGGAGGCCAAAACTTCCGTCAGCGTGGCGCTCTGGTAGGTATGATCGCGAGCCCAAAGCGGAGTGGCTTCCAGCGGCACGCCATTCATATGCACGCGCCCGCCCTCGGTCGTACGACCGGTGGCTGGAAAGGCGGGAGCCACGATCGCCAGGGCCGGCCGCCCGGCCTCACGCAGCGCGCGGCATGTGGCGGCGAGTTCCGCGGCGGGCTGCCCGCGCAAGGTCGAATCGATCTTCTTGATCAGGCCCTGGCCGGGGCGATGGCGGGCGCGCAGCAGAGCAACATGGCGTGCTGCCGCGTCCTCCGGCGAAAGCCGCCGGCTATCAGCATCCACTGCCAGCACATCGGCGCCCGAAGTGACCTCAACGCCATGCCAGCCCACCGAAGCATCCAGCCCGCGCCGCGCGAAGGCGATGCCGCAATCGGCCGCGCCGGTGAGATCGTCGGCGAGGATCAGCCAGTTCCGCGTCATGCCTGGGCTCTTCAAGCGGCCGCGTTCGGCTGCGGCGGCCGGCCGAAGCGCCGGGCCGTCCAGGCCGTCAGCAACGGCACGAGCACCGTCGTGACGATCACCGCCGCTGCGACCAGGATGGTCGCCGGGCCCGCCGCCGGCGCATAGACCGGATTGGCCGCCGCCACGATGGCGGGAACGGCCGCTGCGTTACCCGCGGTGGAGGCGGCCGCCACACCCGCAACACCCGTGCCGCCGATCATGCGGTCGGCGAAGAAGAGCGGGATCCCCGTGAGGACCACGACCGCCACGCCCAGGCCCAGCCCCAGCAACCCGGCCTGCCAGACCTTCGTCAGGTCGAGCCCGCTGCCGAGGGCGAAGGCGAAGAACGGAATCATCACGGGAATGGCGCGGCTCAGGAACTCGCGCATGTCACGGTCCAGGTTGCCAAGGATCATGCCGACCAGCAGGGGCAAGATGGAGCCCACCAGCGTCGGCCAGGGAAAGGCGGAAAGACCAGCGACGCCGAGTGTCACCATGGTCAGGAAGGGGCCGGATTCCAGCGTCATGACGGTGTAGGCGCCGACGTCGCGAGGTTCGCCGTACTGGCCCATCAGCGCCATGTAGAGACCGCCATTGGTGTCGTTCATCGCGGCGACGATGGCGAGCGTGGACAGGCCAGCGAAGACACCGGAGGTGATCGGTGCCTCGCCCAGAACCTGGCCGAAGACCACGCCCAGCAGGATGGCCACGCCGATCTTCACGCCAAAGAGGGTGCCGCCCTTCTTGAGGATGTAGGGTGTCGCCTTGAAATCGATGCTGGCGCCCATGCAGACATAGAACACGGCCAGGATGGTCAGCGCCCCGGAGAAAAGCGCCCCGGTAAAGGAACCGAAGAATTTCGGCGTGTCCGGGAAGAAGGTGGCGATGAGGGCCCCGAGTGCCAGGGGTACCACCATCATGCCGCCCGGCACCCGCTCAATGCCGCGCTTGATGGGGATCTGCATGGACGTTCTCCTACCGGCGCCTAGGGCAGTGCGCTTCCGCTCGTATGCGGAAATTCCGGCGCTGCTTCTGCGCATCTTCCCGGAAAGTCAACCAGTTCTGCGCGGTTCGCGCATTTTTGTGCCTCAAAGGACCAGCCTTCCCGGCCCTCACACACTACCGTGACGGCCCGGAACATGGGTCGATGGTTGAATCCTGCCTACCGGAGGAGAACGCCCCCTCGACATTCCTGCACGCTTCGCGCATTAGCGTCTGCGCAATTCAATCATGTAAACGACTATCGGGGTGACTGAAGCGCCCCGGCGAGGGAGGATGATGCGATGAGAAGCGTGTCCCATTCGTCCCCGCCCACAGGATGGAGCCCCACGCCGTGAGCGCAGCCCTTTCGTCACCCGCCGCGGACACTGCCCAGCTGGTCGAAGCCTTGGCCGCCATCGTGGGGCGCCAGCACGTCGTGGCGATCAACGAGGACCAGGAGCCCTATGTGGTGGACTGGCGCGGCCGTTACCACGGCCAGGCCGCCGCTGTGGTGAAGCCCGCCGACACCGCCCAGGTCGCCGATGTGGTGCGGCTCTGCGCCGAGAGGGGCGTGGTGATCGTTCCCCAGGGCGGAAACACCGGCATGTGCGGCGCCGCTACCCCGGATGCATCAGGCCAGGCGGTGGTACTGCGGCTGGACCGGCTGAACCGCATCCGTGCCATCAGCGCCCTGGCCAACTCCATCACCGTGGAAGCCGGCTGCATCCTGCAGAATATCCAGGAGGCAGCAGCCGGGGTGGACCGCCTCTTCCCGCTCAGCCTCGGCGCCGAGGGCAGTTGCCAGATCGGCGGCAACATTTCCACCAATGCGGGCGGAACAGCCGTGCTGCGCTACGGCAACACGCGGGAACTGGTGCTGGGGCTTGAGGTGGTGCTGCCAGATGGTTCGGTGCTGAACCGTCTCCACGGGCTGCGCAAGAACTCCTCCGGCTATGACCTGAAGCAGCTCTTCATCGGCGCCGAGGGCACGCTGGGCATTGTCACCGCCGCCTCGCTCAAGCTCTTCCCTCGTCCCCGCGTCTCGGCGCTTGCCATGGTAGCATTGCCGGAGATCGAAGCGGCGCTGACCCTGATGGGCCGCCTGCGCGACATGGTGGGCGATCGGCTGGCGAGCCTTGAGGCAATGTCGCGTCCCCAGATCGAGGTCATCGCCGAGAACGTCCCGGACGTGGCGATTCCCTTCGCGCTGGAAGCCCCCTGGTACTTGCTGATCGAGCTGACAGACACGCTCGCCAGCACTGATCTTCGTACGTCGCTTGAGGAATTGCTCGGCACCGCCTTCGAGGAAGGGCTGGTGACCGATGCGGTGATTGCCGAGAGCGGCGCCCAGGCGGAGGCACTGTGGAAAATCCGCCACTCCGTCTCGGAGGGCAGCAAGCGCGCCGGCTACGTCGTCAGCCATGACAGCGTGGTGCCGTTGGAGAACCAGGCGCTCTTCGCCCGCAATGTGGAGCGCCGCCTTCGCGAGGTGGCGCCGGACGCCCGCATCGTGATGCACGGCCATATCGGAGACGGGAACATCCATGTCCTCGCCATCCTGGACGCCAAGCGCTTCCCGGATGCTGCCACGGCCGCACCGATGGTCGCGCAGATCAACGCGGTGGTGGATGACGAAACCGCCAAGCTTGGCGGCGTGATCAGCGCCGAGCATGGCATTGGCATCAGCAATCGTGGCCGCCTTGGCCGCGTCACAGACCCCGCCGAGATCGCGCTGATGCGCCGGATCAAGGCGTTGATCGATCCCGCCGGGATGATGAACCCCGGCAAGGTTCTTCCCCCCGAGGCCTGAATGGCCTGCAGATTGGCCAGAGAGGAAACACACACATGAACCGCCGCACGCTTCTCGGGACCGCCCTCGGTTCGGCGCTCGCCCTGCCATCTATCGCCCGGGCGGAAGGAGGCACCTGGCCAACGCGCCCCGTCCGCCTGGTCGTGCCCTATCCCCCGGGCGGGGCCACCGACGTGATCGCGCGAGTCTATGCAGACCATATGAGCCAGACGCTGGGCCAGCCCGTGGTGATCGAGAACCGCCCGGGCGCCAGCGGCAATATCGGTATTGACGCGGTCGCGAAGGCAGCGCCGGACGGCTACACGATTGGCGCCGGCACGGTCAGCAATTTCTCGATCAATCAGTACCTCTACAAATCCGTTCCCTACGATATCGAGAAGGACCTCCGCCCGATCGCGCTGGGCTGGGAGTTCCCCAACATCGCCGTCGTGGCGCCGGGCAAAGTGCCAGCCAAGACGCTGCAGGAGTTCATTACCTGGGCGAAGTCCAAGCGAGGCGGCATCACCTATGGCTCCACCGGCGTCGGCACCACCACGCATCTCTCCTCCGCCATGCTGTTCAGCCGCTTGGGGATCGAGGCAGTACACGTGCCCTATCGCGGTGCCTCGCAGATCCAGCCAGCCTTGCTGAGCGGCGACATCGACTTCGCCATCGATGGCGTGGCGTCCTACCAGGCGCTGGTCGAGGCCGGGCAGATCCGGGCATTGGCCGTGACCAGCGCGGAGCGTTGGCCAACCCTGCCGCAAATTCCGACGATGGCCGAGTCCGGAATGGAGAACTTTGTCGTGACGGTTTGGGGCGGCTTCGTGGCCCCGGCTGCGACACCGAATGCGGTCGTCGAGCGTCTGAACGCCGCGCTCAAGGCGACGGTGGACGATGCGTCGCAGCGCGAGCGCTTTGCCCGCGTCGGCGCGAAGCCGATCTGGACCTCGGCCGCCGATGCCGCCGCGCGCGCCGCCAAGGAGCGGCCGATGTGGCGGGAGACCATTGAGAAGTCCGGCGCACAGGCGGACTGAGCACAGCAGTTCAAGCATAAACGGCCGGGACATCGCCCCGGCCGAACGGGGCGCGGGCCTCCGCGCGCGTCCCGGCCAATCCGCGATGGCAAGAGGGAACCAAGAATGACCATCATGAACCGGCGCGGCCTGGGTGGCCTCGCCCTGGGCGGCGCCGCCCTGATCTCCGCCCGTCCCGCCGCCGCGCGCTGGGAGGATGTCACTCGTTATCCCGACCCGGCCTTCGAAATTCTCGATCCGTCCTTCGCGCGCTACCAGCTCGACGCCGCGGCGGTGGAGCGGCTCTGGACCGGTGCCCGTTGGAGCGAGGGGCCGGTTTGGATGGGCGACCAGCGCTGCCTGCTCTGGTCCGACATCCCCAACCAGCGCACGCTGCGCTGGAGCGAGGTGACCGGCCAGGTGGACGAGTATCGCAGCCCCGACAACTTCGCCAACGGCCACACACGCGACCGCCAGGGCCGCCTGATCGCTTGCGAGCACGGCGCCCGGCGCGTGACCCGCACCGAGTATGACGGCAGCATCACCGTCATCGCCGACCGCTTCGACGGAAAGCCGCTGAACTCTCCTAACGACGTGGTGGTGAAGTCCGACGGCTCCATTTGGTTCACCGACCCGCCCTTCGGCATCCTCGGGCTGTACGAGGGCCATCAGGCCCAGGCCGAGCTGCCCACGAACATCTATCGCGTCGATGGCCGCACCGGGCAGATCACCGTCGTTTCCGGTGAGGTAGGACGACCCAATGGCCTCGCTTTCTCGCCAGACGAGAAGCTGCTCTACGTCGTCGAGGCGGCAGCGAACCCGCGCGTCATCCGTGTTTTCGACGTTGTGGAAGACGGCACGAAGCTCGCCAACAACCGCGTCTTCTACCAGGCGAAGCCGGGCGAGCGGCCCGACGGATTCCGGGTGGATGTGGACGGAAATCTCTGGTGTGGCTGGGGCATGAGCCCGGAGTTCGACGGCGTGCGCATCATCAACAAGGAAGGCAAGGCGATCGGCCATATCCACCTGCCGGAGCGCTGCGCCAACCTCGCCTTCGGTGGTCGCAACCGCAACCGGCTTTTCATGGCCGCAAGCAAGTCCCTCTATGCAGTCTATGTGAACACGCAAGGCGTGGCCGGCGGCTGAGAGGCCCCTGCCCGGCCCGGCACCGGGCCACAGCAGTCAGTTCGGGGCGGCTACCAGCCGCCCCTTCTTGCTGATTCCGCGTTGTTGGCGCCGCCCTTTCCGATGCCCTTGCTGCGGGACGGCTGGCAAGTCACTGGCCTGAGCGGCAAGCGACAGTTCCATGCTCCGAGATCCGGCCCGCGGCGGGGTACAGCGCATCGGCCGTTTCATCAGGCCAGGGGGAGTCGCAGCGCTGACGACCTTCCTGCAGCCCGGCGAAGGGACGCCATCGCCCGCCGGCAGATCACGGTTAGCGGCGGCAACTGGCCTCAGCGACGATGCAAGATCGGTCCGCTTGACGTACCGCCGGTGCCCTGCTGAATATCGAGCATCACACAACAAATGTTCGCAGTCCGATCAACTGAGGTCGGAAACTGAACGGAGCGGCGATGGGCAGGAGCAACGAGGAGGAGGACGCTATTTCCTCAGACACGCCTGCGCCGCCAACCAATCCGAAGAACCTCGTTCACTCCGCCGCCAAGGTGTTCGCGGTCCTGCGCGCCTTCGGGCCGGACCTGCCCGAGCTCACGGTCACGGAGGTCGCCGCGCGCGCCGGGCTGGACCGCGGTACTGCCTTCCGGCTGATCCACACCCTCATCGCCCTCGGCTATCTGCGCGCGGTACCGGGAACGCGCCGCTTTCGGCTGACTTTGCGCTGCCTGGAAATCGGCTTCGCCGCCCTTTCCGCCAACGACCTGCCGGGCCATGCGGAGCCGTTGCTGCGGGAGCTGGTCCCGCAAGTGGCCGATGCCGGCTCTCTCGGCGTGATCGAACAGGGCGAGGTGATCTACCTGCAGCGCGTGCAGCATGGGCTGGACCGCAGTGGCGTTGTACGCCGCCCCGGTACGCGGGTCGGGGCCTATGCAACGGCACTCGGCCACTCGATCCTCGCCTTTCTGCCGCGCGACCGCCAGGTGGAGCACCTGGAGAGCGTGGAGCGTGTGATGCTCTCCGACCGCACGGTCACTGATCTGGACGCCCTGCTAGCGCGGCTCGAAGTTGTGCGCGCCCAGGGCTATGCCATTTCGGACGGCGAGAATGCCTACGGGCTCCGCACTGTCGCCGCCCCGGTCCTCGGCACCGATGGAATGCCGCTCGCGGGCGTCAGCCTGACAATCCAGGCCGGGCGCCAGACCATCGATTCTTTCGTCCAGACCGCCCTTCCCCATCTCCGCCGCCTGACCGACGAGCTGACGGAGGGCGTCCGCCTCTCCCTCGGGGCCATCGGTGTGCGCCGTGCGGGGTGATCCCTTCCAACTGGAACCAACACGATGCCCCATCTTCACAGCCCGATTGAGCTTCTCCGCCCCCAGCGCATCGAGTTCGGCTCCGGAACCCTTTCCGTCATCCGCCCCTGGGTGGAGGAGCGTGGTCTCAAGCGTATTCTCGTGGTGGCCGATGCCTTCAACGCGACCCGCGTGAAGCTGCTGGGCCTGCCCGGCGAGGTGACGGTTTTCGGCGAGGTGAAGCCCGAGCCCGACCTGCCGAATTTGGAGAAGGTGCTGGCGGTCGCTGAAGCCATGAGGCCGGACCTCGTCATCGGCTATGGCGGGGGCAGCGCCATGGATCTTGCCAAGCTGGTGGCCGTGCTTCCGGGCAGCGGGCAGACGCTGCATGATGTCGTCGGGCCTGAGAAGGTGAAAGGCCGGAGTGCCGCTCTCGTTCAGGTGCCCACGACGGCCGGCACGGGCAGCGAGGGCGGTACACGCTCCCTCGTCACCGATCCCGCCACCCAGAACAAGCTGGCCGTGCAGAGCCGGCATATGTTGGCCGATCTGGCCGTGGTCGATCCCGACCTGACCATGACCGTGCCGCCCGCCGTGACCGCGGCCACGGGTGTGGACGCCATGGCGCATTGCACTGAGGCCTTCACCAGCAAGAAGTCGCATCCCATCATTGACCTCTACGCTTTGGAGGGCATCCGCCTCGTCGGCCGCTACCTGCCGCGCGCGGTGAAGGACGGGGCTGATAAGGAGGCGCGCGCGGGCCTCGCGCTGGCCTCCATGTATGGCGGTTTCTGCCTGGGCCCGGTGAACACCACCGCCGGCCATGCAGTGGCCTATCCGTTGGGCACGCGCCACCACATCCCGCATGGCCTGGCCTGCGCGCTGATCTTTCCGCACACCCTGGCCTTCAACGCCCCTGCAGTCCCGGAAAAGACGGCACTGGTACTGGAGGCGCTGGGCCTGCCTGCCTCGACCGACCCGAAGGCGGTGCTGGAGGGAACCCACGCCTTCTGCGAGCGCCTGGGAGTGGAGATGCGCCTCTCCCGCCTGAATGTGCCGAAGGACGATCTCGGCATCATGGCAACCGAGGCGCACGCCATCCGCCGGTTGCTTGACAACAATCCCCGCGACCTGAGCCGGGACGAGATCCTGGCGATGTACGAGGCAGCGTACTGACCACCGCAGCAGCCGCTGCCAACGCCCACGCCGGCCGCAAGCAGCACCCGAACGGCGCGGGAGAAAAACAGCCGTGAGTTTCCCTTTCCGGCGACGATCCCGTTGCCGGACGGGGCCCTGCATATCGCCAACATCTATTCCCTCCCGGGAATCAAATACGTCCGCATGGACGAGACATGGACTGGAGTTCCCGCATGAGCGCCCTTCACCCCACCGGCGTCTATTCCGCCGCCCTCACCCCTCTGAAGGAGGACCTGTCGCCCGACCTGCCCGTCTTCGTCGAGCATGCGAAGCGGCTGATCGCCCAGGGCTGCGACGGCATCGCCCTCCTCGGCACCACGGGCGAGGCGAACTCCTTCTCATTGGACGAGCGCAAGACGATCCTGGAAGCTGCCGTGCAGAGCGGCATTGAAACGAAGCGGCTGCTGCCCGGAACGGGCGTGGTCGCTATTCCCGAGACGGTGGCGCTGACCAAGCACGCGCTCTCCCTGGGTGTGAACACCGTCGTGATGCTGCCGCCCTTCTACTACAAGGCGCCCAGTGAGGCAGGCGTGATCGCCGCCTATTCCGAGATCGTGGAACGGATTGGCGACAGCAACCTGCGTGTTGTGCTCTATCACATCCCGCAGATGTCGGCCGTACCCATCACCCCTGGCATCATCGAAGCTCTGCTGAAGCGCTATCCCGGCACTTTCACGGGCATCAAGGACAGCGCTGGCGACTTCGCCAACATGGAGATGCTGGTAGACCGCTTCCCCGGCTTTGCCGTACTGGCCGGCGCTGACCCGCTGCTGCTGCCGCTTATGCGCAAGGGCGGCGCAGGTTGTATCACCGCTACCTCCAATCTTGTGGCGGCCGATCTGGCGTTTATCTACCGCTACGCCAATGACCCCTCCAAGGCTAACGAGGTCGATGCGGCACAGGCGCGGGTGGTGGCCAAGCGCACCCTCGCCTCGAAATTCGCGCAGATGGCTTCTCTGAAGGTGCTGCTGGCCAAGGAGACCGGCCACCAGGGCTGGACACGCCTGCGTCCGCCACTGCTGCCGTTGACCGAGGAAGAGTCCGCGCAACTGCTCGCGGCCTGATCAATCGTGGAGGCCGGTCCCGTGAGGGCCGGCCTTCTGTTCCAGAGAAATGGCGACAAGCATCCGCAGCCCTTTTCGATGGAGGCCCCGGTCCTGCTACCGGATCCTTTGCCACCTTCGCCAACCGCGCAGTCGGCGTGGCCACGTCGTAGGCAGGGCAGTCCGCATGATCAGCCCCTGACCGCCCGGCTCCGCCAAGGACACGCCCGAATCCCGGCCAGCACGCTACCGCCGCCAGCCGAGCCCGCCGCTCATGATGCGCGAGAGGACATCCTCGCCGACCATCGCCGTCATCCCCAATTGCTGCGCGCCGCAATCGGTGGGCCCGCGGTAAGGAATGCCGGCCCCTTGGCCCTAGATCTGCCTCAGAGAAAGAACACTGCGGCCAGGATCAACGCGGAAACACAGACGACCCAAAGGACAATCTTCAAACCTGGGCGCGACGGCGCTGTTGGCTGGGGCTCCGCCGCAACGGCCTGTTCCACCGGCTCGGCTCGGGGCTCAGGCTCCTTGGCCTGCCCAGCATCCCGCGAACCCTCGACATGGCTGGCAAAGGCAGTGAAGAACTGGTCGGAAACCTGCTTGGCCGTCGAGTCAATCAGACGCGCGCCAAGCTGCGCCATCTTGCCACCGATCTGTGCCTTGGCCACGTAGGAAAGACGCGTGGCATCTGGTCCGTCCTCAACAAGGACGACGTCGGCCGTGCCCTTCGCGAACCCCATCGGCCCGCCGCTTCCTTCGCCGCTGATGGAGTACCCCTCCGGCGGCTGCAGGTTCTCCAATTTCACCTTCCCGCCGAACCGGATGGACATAGGGCCGATCCGCATGGAGACGGTCGCCTTAAATTGGTCGTCCCCCACCCGCTCAACCGAGTCGCAGCCGGGAATCGAAGCTTTCAGCACGGCCGGGTCGTTCAGGGCATCCCAGACTACCTGCCGCGGGACCGAGATCCGCCGCTCGCCTGTCATCTCCATATACGCATTCCCTTTGTCGGTCGCTGCGCCGAAAATCCATGCGGATCACGTCCTCGGACGGCGGACGCAGCAGTTTAGTGAAGCACCAGGCGCGGCGCTTCCGTGCTCGCAGGCCGGCATTCAGAATCCAGAAGGGCGTGGCAGCCGGATTGAAGATCGGCGTGCTCCCAGCCATGAGGCTGGCCGAGGCCCCGAACATGCTCGCCGATCCTCCCTGTCATTCCTTGCCGACGACAGCGGGCGCAAGCTGGCATGGGTGCAGCAAGCTGGGATAGCCCACCAAGAATGATTATTTTTCACGCTCTATGAGGAAATTGGCGTTGCTAGGTCGCGCTGGCTCAAGCTTGGTGTTGCACACGGCAGGCCCCTTTTCAGCTCCTTTTCGGCCTTCTCTCACCATGGGCCATCCGGAACGCAGGTGGGGCACCGCCCAAAGCTCGCCGAAACACGTGACATAAGCTCATCCTGGCGGCGATCGGCGCACCGCCACAAATGAGGATGTTCGCGATGGAGAGGGAAGCTATGACTGGCACTGTACGCATTCCCTCCGGCATCCCCGCCGTGCCCAGCCGGTATGCGGTTCGCAGTTGGTACTCGCCTGCCCCCGCGATCAGTCGCGCGTCACTGCTCCGGGCGGCTATCGACTTGGCGGGCGGTCCTGGGAACGACGCGCCCTCACGCCAGCCAACAGCCCCACGAGCCGCAACAAACCTCGCTGATGCGGCCGTCGCCGGCCTAATCGGCGCCGCTAAGTCGGAGCTCCTCAGTCAGGGCGCACATGGTTCTTGCTGGCGACGGCGCCCCAGGCCCGTATCTGGCTCTCGACAAAGCGCGCCAGGGCGGGCGCGTCGCCCAGCACGAGCTCTGCCTGGTTCACCTCCTTGAACTGCTGGGCAATGCGCGGCTCGCGATAAGTATCGATCAAGGCGGCCTGAAAGCGTGCGACGATCGGTTCCGGCACGCGCGCAGGCGCGAAGACGCCCCACCAAGCCTCGGCGGTCAGATCGGTGAAGCCCTCCTCGATCGCCGTCGGCACGCTGGGCAGCGCCGGCAAGCGGCTGCTGCCAAGCTGCATCAGCGGCCTCAGAGTGCCGGCCGAAACATGCGGCGCAAGCAGCGCGCTACTCCCGATCATCATGTCCACATGGCCAGCTACCGCATCGTTCACCGCCAGGCCGCCACTGCGATAGGGCAGGTGAGTCAATTCGACCCCCATGCGCTGCGCCATCAGCAGCATCACGAGGTGCCCGATCGTGCCGTTGCCCGTGGAGCCGAAGGAGGCGCCGCCCCGGCGCGCCGCCTCGAAGACATCGGCCATGCGGCGATAGGGTTTGGCCGGCTGGCAGGCCGTAACATAGGGGGCCCGGCCGATCTGCGTGACGGGTGCCAGGTCCTTCTCCAGATCGAAGGGCAGGCCGGGCACCAGGATGGGCATCACGGCGTGGGAGTCGAAGGTCAGCAGCCAAGTGTATCCATCCGGCCTGGCCTTCGCGACGACATCTGTGCCGATACTGCCCGCCGCGCCGCTACGGTTCTCGATGACAATGGGAACACCGAGGCGTTGCTGAAGGCCAGGCGCGGCCAGCCGCGCCACGGCGTCGGTGGAGCCACCCGGCGCGAAGGGAACCACGATGCGAATGGGCTCGTGAGGCCAAGCGGCGGTCTGCGCCTGGGGTCGGCCGGCCGGCAATATAGCCGCGGCAGACACCACGGCGCGCCTCGTCCAGGACGTCATACGCCTTTCCTCCCTTGCGGCGCCTTGTTCAGCGCGTTGCTTATTGCTGGCGCCCTCCGGCGCCGGACCTAGCTTGCCATGGGATCAAGGGCCCGGCGACAAGCCAAGGGCGGCCCGGGTGCGCGCCCGGAGCACCGCGGCATCACGCGGCGGCAACACGCGCTCAGGCTCTGCCCTCGCGATCCGGATCACAGCAAAACGGGGCCCGGCCGTCACGTCCAGAAGATGCGCCGCCAGCAATCCAACATTCTCCATGTCCTCGATGACCCGGACATCGGCGATACCGCAGCTCCGCGCCACGCCGGCAAGGTCGGTGCCAGCGGCCGTATGGCTCTCCTGCCCGCCTGTCTCGCCATAGAGACCGTTGTCGAGCACAGCGATGACGAGGTTCGGCGGGGCCTGAAGCGCAATGGTGGCAAGGCTTCCCATCCCCATGAGCATCTCGCCATCCCCCGTCACGACCAGGACCGGCAGTTCCGGCCGCGCCAGGGCAAGGCCAAGCCCGACCATGGCCGCCCCGCCCATAGCGCCCCAAAGATAGAAGTTGCGGTCATCATCCCCCGCCGCGGCCACGTCATAGGTCGGCGAGCCCAGGCCGGTGATGACGACGGTGTCACCACGTTCCTGCAGCAAGCGGGCCACGACCGCGCGGCGATCCAAGCTCAGTCCCGTCATTTCGCGAACACCTTTGCCCCGATCAGCCGCTGGGAGAGCAGCACCGCCGTGGGCGTGCCGCCCGCATAGGCCATGTTGGCGCCTGCGGAGACGACCTCCCTCACCTCGTCCGGTCTGTCGGCCCGCAGCACGCGAACATCCATCAGTTCCAGCGCGGCCTGTGTGGTGGAACCCATCGGCACCTGCCATGGATTGAACTCGCCCCACTCGCCCCGCATCGTCACCAGCATCAGCAGTGGAATGCGGCAGAGGCGCACCAGCGACAGCATGTTGATGCAGTTCCCGACGCCGCTGGACTGCATCAGCAAGGCGCCGCGCTGTCCGCCGAGCCACGCGCCAGCCAGCATAGCGACGCCCTCCTCCTCCGTGGTCAGTGGCACGGTCCGGACAGAGGGCTCGGCATGAAGGCGGCGGATGAGATGCGCATGGCCACCATCGGGTACATAGGCGACCTGGCGCACCTCGCGCTCGCGTAGCACGCCGAAGATGTCATCGGGCCAAGCTTCGCCTGGGCTCGCGCCTGCCGTTGCTGTCAGGTCCACCTCGTTCCTCCATACAGGGCCCACCTCGGCGGCAGGCTTTTGGGGTCATCTTCACCACCGCTGCGCTTTCATGGAGTATGAAACTTCTGATAGGCGCTATCACAGGATTCGATACCTCATCCGGCAGCGGCGAATGGACCTCAGGCAGCTCCGTAGCTTCATCCAGGTCGCCCAGTGCGGTTCACTGAGCAAAGCGTCCGATCGCCTGCGGCTTGTCCAGCCCGCCCTGTCCCGCCAGATCCGGCTCCTGGAAGAAGAGGTCGGTCTTCCGCTGTTCACACGGCATGGCCGGGGCATGCAGCTGACCGAGGCCGGCCGTGCATTGCTGGAGCGGGTGAGTGGACCGCTGCGGCAGCTCGAGCGCTCGGCCGAGGAGGTTCGAGCGCTTGCGACCATCGTCTCCGGGCAGGTGGCGCTCGGACTGATGCCGACCACGAGCCATGTGCTGTCCACCCGCCTGGTCCGGCGCGTCGCCGCGGAGCTGCCGCAGGTGTCGCTGCGGATTGTCGAGGGCTATGCCGGCCACCTCGTCGAATGGCTCCAGCGCGGTGAGCTTGACGCAAGCTTGCTCTACGGGCCGGGCGACGGCCTGCATCTCCGGATCGAAACCCTGCTACAGGACGAGCTCTCGCTCATCGGCTCCGCCCAGGCAGGCCTCGATCCCAAGACGCCGGTTTCGGTGGAGCGGCTGGCCGGCATGGAAATGGTCCTGCCGAGCCGGCCTCATGGATTGCGGCATCTGATCGAGACAGCCGCAGACCACGCCGGCATTACGCTGCGTGTGCGGTTTGAGGCAGACTCTTATCGTGTCCTGAAGGAGATCGTCGCGGCCGGGCTGGGCTACACCGTGCTCCCGCCCTCCTCCATCATGCCCGATGAGGTCGGGCGCATCTTCACGATGGCGCCGCTTCGCAACCCGCCAGTGTGCAGGAAAATCCTACTCGCCAGTCCCTCCGACCGAACGGACAGCCGTGCGACGCAGGCAGTCATGGCGCTCCTGAAAGACGAAACAGTCAGGCTTGTCGTGCAGGGCGGCTGGCCCGGAGCTGTTTCATAGCCCGCATCCAGGCGAAGCCGTTCCAGCACCAATGCATCGGCGTGAGGCTGCCCGGCCGTGCGCCTGCTGTGAAGATTTGAACACAAAGGGCGGGCGAGCCAGCCCAGCCCGCCTTACCGGGCATCCGGCTCCTGGAATTCGCCAGCAGGGATGCCGGGCCAAAGAAGCGGGTCCTGCCTCCGATCCCCAGCTTTCCCGGCGGAACGCATGAAAAGCGGCCGAACCCGGGACCTAAGACAAGAAGCAGCGGGAGGCGATCGGTTTGACCGCCCAGATGAAATGGCCCGTCAGGCCGTCGCCACCTCAACACTATCGGTCACCGAACGCTTGCCCGGGGCGCCGCACCACTCGACGGAAACACGGCACCGCCCGGTCGCGAAGACATGGGCGTCGCCCTCGCGCCAGCGCGAGAAGAAGCGCGCCTCCTCGCGGTAGAAGTAGAGCTTCAGGCTTCCGATCTCGACCAGAAAGTCTTGCCCGCCCTGCGACGTCACGGCCAGGCCTGGAAGAGCGATGCCATACACGCGATTCATTGTTCCGCCTCGTAGGAGCTCCGCCGCCACGGGTGCCCCTGCATCCGCTCGCGTTCTGCCCTCTCTCGATAATGTGAGGCAATCATTCTGGGCAGTAAAGAAGACCCACTCGATCTCACCTCAGAGTATCACATCAACATGATCTTCGGAAATTCAGCAGATTCAGCTATATAGCTAGACCAGGCCGCCCAGATTGCTTCCAGAATGGACCCGATCGCCATCGGATAGCACCCCCACTCACCCCGCCCCGGGCGAGCACAATGCCGCGAGGATGGCGTTCCTGGCCGACCTATCCAGGCCAGTGGCGACTTCGTTCGACAACTCCACCCTCTGCGCCTGCCGCGGCATTCCGCGTCAGCATGCCGAGCCGGTCAGCGCACACGCAGCAAAATGCCTCGAAGAGCGTTTGTGAGGCGAAGCTGACGAGCGAGGCGCCAGCATGCAAAGCCGCCCTATAGCCGAGCCCTCCGCCGGCAAGACAGCCGATCCCTTCGATCTATGGCTGCGGCGGACCCTGCACGATACCTGGGATGCCGCCGTGACGGAGCGGCTGCCGGACGACCTGCTCCGGCTGGTCAGCGACAACCGCAGCGAATGGGAGCTGATGAAGGAGCGTTGGCAGCGCCCGACGCAGCGACGATCCGACTCCTGAGGGCGGAAAACTGTGGCCGTGTCGTGTTGGGGAGCAACCCCAGGGGGACAGGATTACGGGGCTCGCCTCCGAGCCCACCACAGATCCGTCTAAAAAACGTTCTTTCCATCAGGCGGTTTCTGGCGTGCTCACGCGAAGGTTCAACCTGGCCAAGGAAGGTCCGGGCCAGCAGACCTGATCATCCGCTTCTGTAAGATGGCGCGGACCGGCCCGCGTGCCGGCCTTGGGACCAAGGGGTCTTGTCCTCTTGGCACTCTTCCTGCTTTTCCCGCCATCGATCGGAGAACCGCCCATGGACATCGCCCTTTTCAACCTCATGTCCCAGAACCGGGCGGACGAAACCCCTGCCGATATCCTGGGAATGACGGTGGAGAAGGTGCGCCTGGCGGAGCAACTCGGCTTCGATGGCGCCTGGTTTGCCGAACACCACTTCACCAGCCATTCGGTCTGCCCTTCGCCGCTGCTGATGGTCGCGCATTGTGCCGCCGTCACGCAGCGCCTGCGCCTTGGCCCGGCCGTGGTCGTGCTGCCTCTGCATCATCCGCTGCGGGCGGTGCAGGAGATCGGGATGCTCCAGGCTCTCACCGGTAACCGGCTCCAGCTAGGCCTGGGCACCGGGCACCAGCCGCACGAGTTCCGCACCTATGCCGTCCCGATGGCCAACCGCACCGCCATCCTGGAGGAAGGTTGGGACATCCTGGAACAGGGGCTGACAACCGGCTGGGTCCGCCATGAGGGCCGGCACTACACGGTCCCCGAGTCCCCGATCGCCGCCTTTCCGGGGGCAATGCCACCCCTTTTCCTCGCGGGCGGGGAACCGCGGCTGATCCAGCGTGCGGCGCGGGCAGGAGGCTCGATCTTCATCAGCCAGGGCCACCGCCGCGCGACCGGCGCATTGCCCATGCGGGAAAAGCTCCTCGCCGCCTTGCATGCCGGCGGGCTGCCGGATTCAGCCCTGCGGCTCGCCATCCAGCGCTATGTCTTCGTCACCGACGATCCCTCGGAGAAGCGCCAGGCGGCCGAAGGCATGCTGCGCTTCATCCGCACCACCCTTTCCCTACGCGATCAGGTGCCACCGCGTGACGGCGCCTTCATGCGCTCCATCCCATTCGAGGGGGAGCCAAGCATCGAATGGCTGATGGAGAATGCCCCGATCGGCTCCGCCGAGCAGGTCACCGAGAGGCTGGCCGAGGACTTCCAGTTGCTCTCGCCGACGCATTGGAGCCTCTACATGGGCTTCAGCGGCCTGCCCGCGCGGCGCGTCATCGCCTCGCTGGAGCGCTTCGGGGAGCAGGTGCTGCCAACCCTGCGCCGCCTCACCCCGGTACCGGCGCGTCTGGCGTCCTGATGGCCGCAGGGGCGGCGCCCGGAAGAATGTCACGGAAAGGCTGGGATACACGCCCTCGGTTCCCCCAGGGGCCGCCGCGGTCTAAAGGGGCGCCATGGACGCCTTCCCCCGCCGCGCCGAGATCAGCCGCGAAACAAGCGAGACCCGGATCCAGCTGAAACTGGACCTGGACGGCACCGGCCGTGCCGAGATCGCCACTGGAATCGGCTTCCTGGACCATATGCTGACCGCCCTGGCCCGCCACTCCATGATCGACCTGGCGGTCCAGGCTGAAGGCGACCTGCATATCGACTTCCACCACACCACGGAGGATGTCGGCATCGTGCTGGGCCAGGCCATCCGCAAGGCGCTGGGCGACAAGCGCGGCATCCGCCGCTACGGACAGGCCCTTGTGCCGATGGACGAGGCGCTGGCCGAATGCGCCATTGATATTTCCGGCCGGCCTTTCCTTGTGTGGTCCGCGACCTTCGCGCGGGACAAGGTGGGCGAGATGGATACGGAGTTGTTCGAGGAATTCTTCCGCGCGGTCGCGATGAACTCCGCCATGACCGTGCACCTGACCCAGCGCGCCGGCAGCAACGCGCACCATATCGCGGAGGGCCTGTTCAAGGCCTTCGCCCGCGCCCTGCGCATGGCCGTCGAGGCCGACCCGCGTGCCGAGGGCACCATTCCCTCCACCAAAGGCATGCTGGAGGCCTGATGCGCATTTTCAGCATTCATGCCCGGAGTGGTGAGAAGCCCCGCACGCGACTGGTGCCCGAAGGCTTCTCCGTCTGGGCCTTCCTCTTCGGGCCACTCTGGCTGCTCTGGCGTGGCCTCTGGCTGGCGCTGCTCGGCTATGTTCTCCTCGCGGCTGGCTCTGCCCTTCTTCCGGCCCCCTGGGATGGCTGGGCCGGGATCGCTCTCCAACTCCTGCTCGGCCTTCATGCCCGTGACCTGGAGCGCTGGACCCTGCAACGGCGCGGCTTCGCCCACCAGGGCGTGGTCGCGGCGCAGGACGAGGACGAGGCGTTGCTGCGGGCCATCCGCGCCAAGCCCCTGCTGGCGCGCGGGGCAATGGCATGAAGCTCGCCGTCATCGATCCCGGATCAGGCAATCTCGCCTCCGTCCGCCGCGCCTTCCAGCGGGCGGCGCAGGATGAAGGTGTGGCCCTGGATCTCTCCGTCACAATCGACCCTGCCGAGGTGCTGGCGGCGGACCGCGTGGTTCTTCCGGGCCAGGGCGCCTTCGCCGCCTGCGCCCGCGGCCTCGCTGCCCTGCCGGGGATGAAGGAGGCGCTGTGTGAAGCCGTCATCCAGCGCGGCCGCCCCTTCCTGGGCATCTGCGTCGGCATGCAGATGATGGCGGAGCGCGGGCTGGAGCACGGCGTGACCCCCGGTCTGGGCTGGATCGCTGGCGAAATCGCGCCGATGGACCCGCGCGACACTGCCGGCGCCCCCCTGCCCTTGCCCCAGATGGGCTGGAACGGACTGGAGGCCCATGGAAGCCATCCCCTCCTCGCCGGCCTGCCAGAGGGTGCGCATGCCTATTTCGTCCACTCCTACGCCCTCAAGGACGGCCGGCGGGAGGAGCTGCTGGCCAGCACCGTCTATGGCGGCGACGTCCCCGCCGTGGTCGGCCGGGACAATATGGCCGGCACTCAGTTCCACGCCGAGAAGTCCGGTCCTGTCGGGCTGCGCATCCTCCGGAATTTCCTGCGCTGGGCGCCATGAGCGACACCAAGCATTCTCTTTCCGTCGAACGCGTCGAGGCGCTGAGCGAGGCCGACATGGCCGATCTCTGCGAGGCGACGGATGCTGCCATCATCGAGGGCGGCGGGTTCGGCTGGCTTGCTCCCCAAGGGCGGGAGGCACTGACGCGCCATTTCCGCGGCGTGCTGCTGGTGCCAGAGCGGGAACTCTTCGTCGCGCGGCTCGACGGCCATGTGGTCGGTTCCGCCCAGCTCGTCCGCCCCGCCCGGAACAACGAGGCCCAGGCCTGGGCCGCCCAGCTGACCCACGCCTATATCGCCCCCTATGCGCGGGGCTACGGCCTGGCACGGATGCTGGTGCAGCGGGTGGAGGAACGCGCCGCCGCCCTAGGCCATCGGGTGCTGAACCTGGATGTTCGCGAGACGCAGACCATGGCCATCGGGGTCTTCGAGCGCCAGGGCTATATTCGCTGGGGCACCCACCCCGCCTATGCCCGGATCGATGGCCGCACCGTCGCCGGCCACCACTACTATAAAATATTGGACCCGGCCCGTGGCCGCCCGACCGAGACGCTCTTCCGGCAGGATTCCTGATGGACTTCATCCCCTATCCCGCCATCGACCTGAAGGGTGGGCAGGTTGTGCGCCTGAAGCGCGGCGACATGGCGCAGGCCACCATTTATGGCGATCCCGCCACCCAGGCGGCGGCCTTCGACAAGGCGGGCTTCCCGTGGCTGCATGTCGTGGATCTCGATGGGGCCTTCGCCGGCAAGCCCGCGAATGCGGAGGCGGTGCGCGCCATCCTCGGCGCCACCACGCGACCGGTTCAGCTAGGTGGCGGCATCCGGGACATGGCGACTGTCGAGGCCTGGCTGGAAGCGGGCATCGCGCGGGTGATCCTGGGCTCCGCCGCCGCGAAGAACCCCGATTTCGCGCGCGAGGCCTGCCGCGCCTTTCCGGGCCGCGTCGCCATCGGGATCGACGCCCGTGACGGGCGCGTGGCCACTGAGGGCTGGGCCGAGACCGGTACCCTGACCGCCCTCGATCTGGCCCTGATGCTGGAGGATGCCGGCGCCGCCGCCATCATTCACACCGATATTGACCGCGACGGCATGCTGGGCGGAGTGAATGTGGCCGCTACGGCCGCCCTGGCGGGCCGCCTGAAAACCCCGGTCGTCGCCAGTGGCGGTGTCGCCGGCCGCGCCGACCTGGATGCGCTCCGCGCCACCGGCACGATCGCCGGCGTGATCATCGGCCGGGCGCTCTATGATGGGCGCCTGACGCCGGAAGAGGCCCTGGCAGCCTCCTGAGGCCGGCGAGGAGACGGGCCGTGGATGCGATCGACCTGAACCGGGCCAGCCTTGCCAGCCTCGCGCCGCCGATCCGCCGCCCGGGCTATGATCCTGCCCGGGTCCGGCCGGGTATCGTGCATCTCGGCCTCGGCGCCTTCCACCGCGCCCATATGGCCCGTTACACGCATGATCTCCTGGAGCGGCGGTCCGATTCCCTGGATTGGGGCATCCTCGGCGCCGGCCTCCTGCCCGCCGACCGCCGGGTTCGGGACAGCCTCGTCCCGCAGGACGGACTCTACACACTGGTCGAGCGCGATGGCACGCAGGAGAAAGTCTCCGTCATCGGTTCCCTTGCCGGTGTGCTCTTCGCCGGGGATTCGACCGAGGCCCTGCTCACACGGATCGACCAACCCGCCATCCGCATCGTCAGCCTGACGGTCAGCGAGAACGGCTACTGCCTTCACCCGTCCACGCGCCGGCTCGACCCGGAGCACCCGCTGATCCGCGCGGATCTTGAGAGCCCGGCCCAGCCGCGAAGCGCGGTCGGCGTCATCGTCGAGGCCTATCGCCGGCGCATGACTGCAGGCCAGGGCCCCTTCACTGCCCTGACCTGCGACAACATCCAGAACAACGGCGACGTGCTGCGCGACGCCGTGCTGGACCTGGCCCGCCTGCGCGACGCCCGCCTGGCCGACTGGATCGCGACGAACGGCGCCTTCCCGAATACCATGGTGGACCGGATCACCCCGGCCACCCGTCCCGACCATATCGCCCATCTCGAAAGCGCCTATGGGCTGCGGGACCGCTGGCCCGTCGTCTGCGAAAGCTTCACGCAATGGGTGATCGAGGACCGCTTCGCCGCCGGCCGCCCGGAATGGGAGACGGTTGGCGCCCAGATCGTCCCCGATGTCGCACCCTATGAGATGATGAAGCTGCGCTTGCTGAACGGCAGTCATCTCGCCATTGCCGCACTCGGCCGACTGATGGGCCACACCTATGTCCACGAGGTCATGGCGGACCCGCTGATGCGGGCCTACATGGCCGCGCTGATGGATCGGGAAACTGGCCCCACCTTGCCTCCCGTGCCCGGCATCGACCTCACTGATTATAAGCGCACCCTGATTGCCCGCTTCGCCAATCCTGCGATTGAGGACACGGTGGAGCGCATCAACACCGACGCGCCGATCAACCTGCTGGTCATGCCGATCGAGGCATCCCTGGCCATCAATGGCCCCGTCGATCTCCTCGCCCTCGGGCTGGCAGCCTGGATGCGACGCATCCGCGGCCTGGATGAGAAGGGCCAGCCGATCACCATCCGCTATCCGCTGGCCGAGTTGCTACAGCACAAGGCCGCCGAAGGCGGGCCGGATCCGATGCCGCTGCTTTCCATCGAGCCGCTCTTCGGTGCCCTCGGCGGCGATGAACGGCTCGTCAGGCCGCTGCGCTACTGGCTCGGCTCGCTCTACGAGATCGGCAGTGCCGCGACATTGGAGCGCGCCGCGCGCGAACTGCGCTTCAGCCCCTGACCGCGCCCCGAGACGCGGCCGGACCGGATCAAATCAGTCCCTTCAGCCGAAGCAGTCCGAAGGCGGCCATGCTCATCGCGTCCACGATGACGCCGTCGCGCAGCATCGCTTCCACCTCGGCCAGGGAGAATTCGCGGCAGATCAGGTCCTGCTCAGTGGATTCCCGCGCGGTTTCGCCCCTGGTCAGCTCCGTCGCCAGGAAAACATGGCCACGCTGGTTACAGTAGCCAGCGCCCTGGAACATCTCGCCGGCATAGGTCATGCGGCCCGCGATCAGCCCGGTTTCCTCCCGCAACTCCCCTGCGGCGATCTGTGCGGGATCGGTGCCCGGTCGCGTTTCCCACATGCCCATCACGAATTCCCACATGCGGCGCTGCACGGGGTAGCGGAACTGCTCTACCAGCGTGACACGGCCATCCTGGATGGGCACAACGACCACGAAATCCGAGCGCTCGACGACACCATAGAGGCCCTCGGACCCGTCGGCGCGGCGGATGATGTCCTCGCGCACGCGCGTCCAGGGATTCTCATAGGCGAGGCGCGTGGAAAGGGTTTCGATGGTCATGCCATGCCGCCATTGATGGAGATGATCTGGCCGGTGATGTAAGCCGCGCGATCGGAGACAAGGAAGGCCACAAGTTCCGCCACTTCCTCCGGCCGCCCGGCGCGCCGGGCCGGCACCATCGCGCGGATCTGCTCCTGGGTGAATGCCTGGGTGGCGGGGCTTTCGATGATGCCGGGTGCAACGGCGTTCACAGTAACGCCGCGCGGGGCGCATTCGATAGACAGCGACTTCACCGCGCCATGCAGCCCGGCCTTGGCGGCGGCATAATTCGCCTGCCCGCGATTGCCCATGAGGCCAGAGACGGAGGAGATCGCGACGATGCGGCCGCTCCGCGTGCCGATCATCGGCAGCAGCAGCGGCTGCACCAAGTGGAAAAACCCGTTCAACGAGACATCGATCACGCCGTGCCATTGCGGCGCGGACATACCAGCCATGGGCGCGTCCTGATGCGTGCCGGCGTTGTGGATGACAGTCTGGATGGGGCCCGATGCCAGCACGCTCGCCAGGGCGGTGGCGCAGGCGGAGGCGTCGGTCAGGTCGAAGGTCACGGCCTCAGCACTGCCGCCGGACGCCGAGATATCCTCCGCCACGGCGCGGGCCCTCTCCGGATTACCGCTGCCATGCACGATTACATGATGCCCGTCCCGCGCCAGCGCGCGGGAAATCGCGGCGCCGATCGGGCTGGCGCCGCCACTGACGATGGCGCGCATCATGCGTGCTCCGGAATAATGATGGCGGCCTGGCCCGAGAGCAGCGCCACCCCGCCCGCCCCGACCGTGAAGGCGTAAACGAAGCCACGCACAGCACGTGAAAGGGCCCGCGCTTCCACGCGCAGATCCTCCGCCACATCGTCGAGACGCTCGGCCTCCAGAGTGACGCCCCGCAGGCTGGCAAGATAGCCCGGCAGCTGCGCGGCGCCATCACCGGTCAGCGCGCCATGGGCGGCCATGGCCTGCAATGCGTATTCCACGCCACAGACCGCCGGGAGAATGCCGTTGCGGCGCAGCGGATTGCCGGGATCGCGGTGAGAAGTCGCCACGCAGACAATTGAATCCGCATCATGCGACAGGACACGGTCGAGCAGGCGCATGGCGCCGGCATGGGGCACTTGCGGCGTCAAAGGAGAACGTCGCCTCCCGCGCTCAGCAAGGCTCGACCTCCAGAACCACTGCCCCGCCATCCAGCAGCGGCATTCCGATCGGCCCCGCGCGGCCCGCAGCCAGGGCCTGTAGCAGTGGCAGGCCACGCGCGGCCGGGTTGCCAGCCATCAGCGGCGCCAGGGAACCGGCGGAGCTGGCCTCCGCGCTCTCCACCAACTCAACGGAAAGGGCGGCGGGCGCCTCGCCCGGCACCAGCACCAGTGCCGCGGCAAAGGGTGCGTCGGTGCGGCGCAGCGCATCCAGCGGCGCGGCCAGCGGGGCGTCATAGGCGCAGAACAGCACGGGCACCCGGCGCGAGACGACGGTGGCGGTCGCCTGCATCAGCCCCATAGCGAAGCTGTCGTCATGCCCGCCCAGGCTGACCGAGGCGCGCATCGACCCGACGGCAATACCCCAGTACCCCGCGGCCGCGTTGTGAACGGAGTTGTGGAACTGGGTCGGCGAGATCGCGCCGTCGGGCACCGTCAGCGCCTCCAGGATTCCACCCACCACAGCGCCGTCACCGTTCGAGGAGGCGAAGACGGTTTCCAGCGTATCGGGTGGCAGCCCTGATGCTGCGGCAGCTTCGGCTGCGGTGGCCAGAGCCAGACGGACGGCCTGACTGGTGCGGCGACGCTCGGTTGGCGGAAGGACGGCGGGTGGCGGCAGGACCACCGGCGCCGGCTCCCAGGGCACCTCCCCGGCCAGGACGGGACGGCTCGCCACCCAACCCGGCAGCCCGGGGCCGAGCACGCCAATTCCCGCGATCCCACACCTCACGAAAGAACGCCCTTCACGCGTGGCCGATCACGAGCGCGCAGTTGCTGCCGCCGAAGCCGAAGGAGTTGCTGAGCACGCGGCGGATCGGGGCAGCTCGGTTCCCGGTCGCCACATCCACGCCGAAGGACGGGTCGGGCGTCTCCACGCCCAGGCAGCCCGGCACCAGGCCGTCTGCGACGCAGATCGCGGCGATCACCGCCTCCAGCGCACCGGAAGCCCCCAGCGTATGGCCCGTCCAGCCCTTGGTGGAGGAGCAGGGCACCGAATTGCCGAACAGGGCCCGTACGGCATTGCCCTCCATCGCGTCATTCGCCCGCGTGCCGGTGCCGTGCAGATTCACATAGTCGACCGGGGCACCGCCCGCTGCCTCCAGCGCAGCGCGCATGGCGGCAACCGCCCCCAGTCCCTCGGGATGTGGGGAGGACATATGGTGCCCATCCGCGCTGGCCCCGGCGCCGAGCAGGGCGACAGTGCCGGTCGGCGCGTCCTCTGGGCGCATCAGCAGTGCGAAGCCCGCAGCCTCGCCGATCGAGATGCCGTCCCGGTCCGCCGCGCAGGGGCGGCAGGCCGCCTTGGAGAGCAGTTCCAGCGCGTTGAAGCCGTGCAGCGTCATCCGACACAGTGTGTCCACGCCGCCCACCACCGCGGCGTCGCAGAGGCCGGCCGCGATCATGGATTGCGCCTCCAGGAAGGTGCGTGCGCCGGAGGTGCAGGCCGTGGAGATGGCGATGGCCGGTCCACGCAGCCCTAACCGGGCACGCACAAAGCGCGGCAGGGCATAGAGGTCATGCGTATGGGCGTAGTCGAACTCCGCCGGCAGCGCGCCCGTCGCATCCCGCCGGCCATAGGCCTCCTCGGTCTCCGCTATGCCCGACGTGCTGGTGCCCAGCACCACTGCCACGCGCTGCGCCCCGAAGCGGGACGCTGCTTCCGCCACCGCCTCCGCGAAGCCGTCCTGCCGCAGGGCCATTTCGGCCAAGCGGTTGTTGCGGCAATCGAAGCGAGCCAGCCCCTCGGGCAGCGCCAGATCCTCCAGCCCCGGCACCCGCCCGACCCAGATGCCCGGGGGCATGCCGGGCAGGTCGCAGGGTGCCAGCCCGCCGCGCCGCGCATGCAGCGCCTGCCGGGTGGCGGCCATGCCCGTGCCCATGGCGCTGACGGCGGTAAAGGCGGGAATTGCAAGAATGGGAAGCATAGGGGGCATCTGGCGGCTGTATCGCATCCGGCAAGGGCGCTGTGCAGCGGGGAGATGGCAGGATTCTGGCACTGTGGGGAAAAACGCCGGAACAGGGGACGCCTATCGCCGAAACGACAGGTCCGATCCCCTCACCTTCTTCTCCGAATTAGGACAGCTGGATTGAACCAGCCGTGCCAATGCTGCGCCGGAAAAATAAAGGCAAGCCCGGAGGCACATCTTCACCGGCCTTTTTCTTACGCTCTGCTGCGTGGTGCCAGCGTCATGGCCAGCCCGAAGGCCGCCGCCACCCCGATCGAGACGGTCAGCCCGATACCCCGCAGCACCGGGGTCTCGCAAAGCGCCAGCAGGCCGAAAGTCAGCAGCGTCGACACCGCGCAGGTCAGCACCGCCGCCATGGTGCGGGCGGCTTCTTCCGCATCATTCTCCCGACGGGCCAGGAACAGCGCATAGTCGATCCCGACACCGGCCATGAGCAGCAGTGCGGCCAGATGAAAGGGCGTGAGCCTCTCGCCCAATGCCGAAAGACTGGCAAGGACGATCACCACCGCCCCTGCAATGGGGGCCAGGCTGTGGAAAGCGGGGCCGATTCCGTGCAGCCCGGCGCCAAGCAGCACCAGCACCGCCACGGCCCCCACGCCGCACCAGATCAGCGCGCCACGCGTGGTGGCGGCGATCATCTCCTCCGTCTCGCCCTTCACATCTACGAAGAGAATGGCCGGATCTTGCAGCCCGGCCACCGCAGACCGCACCGCCTCGGCATCCCGCACCCCAGCGAGCAGCCCCAGCCCGCGCCATTCGTCACCCCGGCGGGAGAGCATCGGCGAGAGGCGGGTCGCGATCAGCGGCGCGGCGGAGAGCGCGGCGGAATCCAGTGGGGGCAGGTTGTGGCTTTCCTCGATGGCCGCCAGGAAGGGCGCAAAGGCGCCGGGGCGGAAGGGCATGCCCTGCATGGCCTCCGTCAGGCGTCCCTCCAGCACATCGGCCGGGGGCAGCGCAGCCTGTCGGGCCGCCTGGGTCTCACGGCTCGGCAGGTATCGGCTGGGCAGATCCAGGCTGGCCAGCCGGCCATCGGCGAGAAGCGGCGCCAGGGCAGCGCCCACCCGCTCCGAAGCGCGCAGCACGGCTTCCTCGTTCCGCCCGCTTAGCGCAATGAGATGGCGCACATCCGGGGCCCCGAGTTGGGCCCGCAGCTCAGTGTCCAGATTGCGGTCGGCCTCGGGCACGGGACTCAGCCGGGCAATGTCGTCCTCCCAACGGGGAGGACCGGCCAGGACCATCCAGCCCAGGGCCAGGATCATAGCAGCGGCGGCCAGAACCGGGCGGCCGCGCAGTGCGCCAAGGGCACGCATCATCCAACTTGGCAGCGGGCGCGCCACCACCACCTCGCCCGGCAGCAGCCAGGGCAGCACCCAGCGTGTGACGGCCACTCCCACCAGGAGTCCGGCGGCGCCGAACAGGCCGAGCTGCGCCAGGCCGGGAAAGCCGGATGCGATCATGGCCAGGAGGCCCAGCGCCGCCGCCGCCGCCGCCAGGCGCAGGGTCGGCCAGATCCGCCGGGCGGCGGCGCCCAGCGCCTCGCCACCCCGGCGTCCGGTCAGCAGCAAGATGGGATAGTCCACGGCCACGCCGAGCATGGTCATTCCAAAGCCAAGCGCGGCGCCCTGCACCCGCCCGAAGACCAGCGCCACGGCCAGCGCCCCAGCTAATGTCCCCGCCAGCAGCGGCACCCCCGCCACCAGCAGCATGATCGGCGAGCGATAGCGCCAGATCAGGAAAGTGAGCAGCAACACGCCGGACAGGAGGGAGACACGCTCGACATCGGCCCTCACCGAGGCCGCGGCACTCGCGGCAAAGACGCCGGGGCCAGAGAGGAGCAGCCGTGCCCCCTTCGGGTCAGCGGTGGCGAAGGCGGTCCGCACGGTCTCGGCGGCCTCCCGCTGTGCTTCGACATCCGTGCCCAGCGCCCGGATGCGCGCGACCATCAGCGCACGCGGAGGTCCCTCCCCCCCCGCAAACCACACCCCATCCCGCACCTGCACGGTGCTGCTACCCAGCCATCCCTTCAGCAGGTCGAGAAACACGCCCACCGGGTCCGCGAAGCCCAGCCTGGACAGAATGCCGGAAAGCGAGGAGCGCAGCCCGTCCAGCAGCGCCTGCAGCCTTTCGCGCAGCGCCGGCACCTCGAACAAAGCAAGGCTTGTCGCGGGCGAGAGCAGGTAGCGGTAGCGAAACAGCAGCACCTGCTCCGCCTCGGTCAGGTCGGCCGTGCCGTTGCCCACAAAGACGAAGCGACCACTCTCCCGCATGGCCGTTCCCATGGCGCGGGAGATACGGGCGAGTTCGGGCGCCTCTGCCCCCTCCACGCCGGCCAGAAGCAGCGTGGTCGCGGCCCCCTCCCGCAACTCGCCCAGCAGGAACGATGCCTCCGGCGTGGCGGCGGGGGGTAGGAAATCCGCCATGTCCGTGCGGATCTCGATGCTGCGGAACAGCAGCACGCCAAGAGCGGCCAGGAAAAGCAGGGCCAAAAGTGGGGGCACGGCCCCACGGAGCCGGGCGGAAACAGCCGTCCTGAAGGAGTTCACGGGCGGGTGGTGATCTGCATGACCGAGGATTCGTTGCCCACCGTCTCGAAGCGGGTGATGGCGCCGCCGCTGCCGCGGATCTCCACCCGCTGCACTACGGCACGCACCCGCATGGAGAGGGGCGAGAGGGTCATTGTCCAGTTCGGGACCGATCCCTGGAACGAAACCTCGTAGTGCCGCCGCAGAGTGGCGAGGTCGCCGGCCAGGGTGGAGCGGATCGCCTCCACCAGCGCCCGCACCTCCGGCGCCTGGTCGAGATTCACCTCCTGCCGCGTTCCCTGCCCCGGTCGCTCATAGGTCAGATGGTTCCCGGCCACGGTCACGCGCTCATTGAACGGCGTGGTCACGCGCTTCTCCAGGTGGTCCGGCGCTTGCCAAAGCAGGGTCCCCGAGCTCGGCAGCGTATCGGCGAGGCCAGCGATCGACTTGCTTTCCTCAAAATCCGCCTCGGAGCGACGAACGGCGGCCAGGGCGGCCATTACCGCTTCCAGCCCATCCTCCGGGTTGGACTTCTGAGCCCGAGCCGGCATGGCCAGGAAGGGCAGTGCAAGCACGGCGCGGCGCGCCACTGCGGGGCGGGCGGAAGAAGGGGTGGCGTCCATCTCTTCCCAGAAGTCGTAGAAGTTGAACCAGTTGCCGGGATAGGCCCGCGCAACCTCCTCCAGCCGCGCGGCATAGCGCGCCACGCTCGCCCGCAGATCGGCCTCGCGCGAAGCGCGGTTCAGCACCACGCGCTCCGCGAAGGGCTCGAAGCGGATCTCGTACCGGCGGGGGCCCTTCCAGATGCCGAAAGCCAGCATGACCGGAGCACCCAGCACCGCGGCCAGGATATGCGGCCCCGCCGGGAAGGGCGCGGGCGTGCCCAGGAAGGAAACCGGCACGACACGATCCTCCCCCAATGCCGGGCGGCGATCGGCCAGGATGCCAACCAGCCCGCCGCGATCCAGGCATTCCTTGGCCCGCAGCATGGAATCGGCGCGGCCCAGCGGCACCACAAGATCCGCTTTCTGCTGAGACAGCGCACTGAAGATGGCATTCGCGAGGGTGGCGTTGGCCTCGTACATGAAGGCCATCACCTCCACCGGGCAGCCGCGATCCGCCAGCGCCCGCATCGCGGTGAAGCTGCCGAGATGCGCGCCGAGCAGCACGCAGCCACGTCCCGCGGCGATATGCTGGTCCAGTTCGTCGAGGCCGGAAACCGTGATCTCGAAACCCTTGGTTCGGCCCTGCAGCAGGTAGACCCGGTCCAGCATCGTTGCGGCGAAGGTGAAATAGGTCTGCCAGAAGTTCCGCGGCCCGGGCGCACGGCCGAGGGCGCGGCGCAGGAATCGCCGCACCGCTTCCTTCTGCCGCGCGGGGGCAGTGACAAGGAAATAGGCCGTCACGGGGTAGAGCAGCGCGTAAGAGAAATGCCACCCGGCATGGCGCGCGATCCAGGCCATGAGCCGCAGGGCGGCGCCGCCGCGTTCGCGTTCCTTCAGCCAACTCATAGGGCGAGAAGCACTGTGAGAGGAAAAGCCCTCCCCGAAGCTCCTCCATCCTCTTTTCCGGGGTTTCGGTGCGCCGGATGCTCCGGGGCGGGAATACACGAAACGAACACGGGAACCGGTCGGCGGGGATGATTTCTCATCCTTCCGCGATCTCGCCCTGGAAGGCCAGATCCTCTCCGACCCGCCCCGTAAAAGCCACACGTCCTGAAGCCGTGCGGCGCATTGTCAGCGTGACGCGCTCCTCTGGCAGCACCGGGCGCAGGAACTTCGCCGCAGGCAGGCGCGCGGCCCTGCCCAGCCCGGCGGCCCGTGCGGCTTCCATCACCTGGTCCAGCAGCACCACGCCGGGCACCACGGGCCGCCCGGGGAAATGGCCGGGCAGGCAGGGATGGCTGGCGGGGATCGCGAAGGAGGACTCCCAAGGACCTTCGCTCAATCCGCCTCTCCATCCGAGCCAGGCAGCGCGTCCCGCAGCGCCTCCAGGCTGCGCCGGGTGATCTTTCCCACCTCGTTGCGCGGCAGACGCGGTACCAGCACAACGGGGCGGGGCAGGAACACCGCCTCCACCCGCTCCCGCAGCGCCGCCACGATCTCGGCCCGGCTGCGACCGGGAGCCACGACATAAGCCGCCAGGCGCGCAGCGGGGTTTTCCTCGATATCCTCGGGGGCAAGGAAAACGCCGTCTTCCACGCCCTCAATCTCCGACAGCACCCGGTTCAGCCCGGCGAGAGAGGCGCGCTTGCCGCCGCGCTTCACCATGTCGCCGCGCCGGCCGAGCAGGCGGAAGCGCCCATCCGCCGCGATCTCCACCAGATCCGCCAGCGGCACGGGATCGGGCAGGCCGGGCACGAGGGCAGCGACCTCCTCAGGCCCATGCGCGCGCAGCGCCACGCCGTCGTAAAGAGTCCAGGCCTCGCCCTCGGTGGTGCGGCGGCTGGCGATCGAGCCCATCTCGGTCGCGCCATAGATCTCCAGCACCGGGGCACCCCATGCAGCCTCCGCCTCGGCGGCCAGGGCAGGCGCCAGCGGGGCAGTGGCAGAGATCGCCGCGTCCAGGCCGGTCACCCCGCCCGCCAGCAGCGCACGCATCTGCAGCGGGGTCGTGATGAGAACCCGCCGCCCCGGCGCGGCGGCGAGCGCCTCCGCGACCTCCACAGGATAGAAATGCGGGCCGGAATGGATGGCCATCGGCGCGCGGAGCGGCAGCACCATGGTCGTCTCAAAGCCATACATGTGCTGGGCGGGCACGGTGCCGATGACGGTGGCCGGGTCCGCGGCATCATCCAGGCCGAAGCGGGCGGCCGCGGCTTGGGCAGCGGCGACCAGGACGGCCCAGGGTTTGGCATGCGGGGCCGGCTCCCCCGTGCTGCCTGAAGTGAAGCCGATAGCCGCCACCCGCATCGCCGGGATCGTGAAATTCGCCCCTTCGCCCGCGCCGAACGCGCCGGCCGTTGCCGCGGGGATCACGGTCTCCGCCCCATCTGTAATGGCATAGGTGCCGGGATACCGCTTGGCCAGTTCCCGCTGCCGGTGCGAGGAGCGGTCGGCCGAAAGCAGCGTCACCTGCCCCCGCAGCAAGGCCGCGCCAAATCCAACAAGGGCGAGGTAGCGGTCAGCACAAAGATTAAGTGCGTAGGGGGTGCTTGGCAGGCGCGGGGCCAGGGCAGCGACATCGGCCAGGTAACGCCCGGCCGTGACAGGCTCGGCCCCGCGCCGCGCCAGCACCTCACCCGGGGTGCGGTTCAGGAAGGGGATGCTAGCCATGCTTCGCCCGCTCCGCCCGGATGATCGCGCCGAGGGTCTGGGTCGGCCATGCGATGCCGTCGGCGGGGAAGCGCAGGCTGCGTACCGCGTGCTCGGCCAGGAACAGGGCGAGCAGCAGCGCGTCCGGCCCCCAGCCCAGATCCACCCCGGCGATCGCCGCAGCCACTTCCGTCAGCATCGTCAGCCCCAGCACAACGCCCCAGAACCAGGTCAGGCCGCGGGCATAGCCGGCGCAGGCCGCGGCGTCCCGTCGCGGGTCGAAACGGATATATCGCGCGATCAGCGGCTCCTGCCCCGGGCGCAGCGTACGCAGGAAGGCCCAGGCCAATCCGCCATAGGCCAGCACCGGCCACAGCGCATCGAATCGCCTCGTCACATCCTCGATGCCCGGCGGCCAGCCCAGTTCCGGCAGGAGCCAGAGGGCGAGCAAGGCCAACGGCACCCCGACGCGCCACACCACCCGGCCGATATCGGCCATCATTACCCCACCCGGTTCTTCTCGATATGTGCCGTCAGGCTTCGCAGCGAGGCGAAGATCCGGCCATTCCGCTCGTCATCGGAGCGGAGCTGGAAGCCATAGCGGCGCGAAATGGCCAGCGCCATCTCCAGCGCGTCGATGCTATCCAGGCCCAGCCCCTCCCCGAACAGCGGCGCCTCCGGATCTATCTCCGTAGGCTGGACCTCAAGTTGCAGAGCCGAGACGATCAGCCCCGCCACTTCCGCCTCAAGCGCCGTCATGGTCGTCGTCGAAGTCACTCTAGGCGCCTCCACCCTGGTCCCGAAATCCTGGAACGGATAAAGCACACAGAATGGTGAAGCGCCTCAAAAAAAACCCAAAAACGGGGCCTAACCCTCTCCGCGGCCCGTCAAAGGAACAGCCTGTGGCCCGCATGCTGCGCACCGGCCGCAGCTGCCCCTTCGTGTCCCTGCCAGAGCAACTGACCTTCACCGCCGATATCGAGCGCAGCCCGACCGATCCCGGCGGTACGCGCCATCTGGCCGCCACCGCGGCCCTGCTGGACCTGCTGGATGAGACCGGCGCGCGCGGCACCTTCTTCATACTGGGCGAGGTGGCGGATTCCGCGCCCTGGCTGGTGCGCGACATAGCTGCCCGCGGGCATGAGGTCGCCTCCCACAACCAGAGCCATCGTGCACTGGAGGCGCTCGGCCCCGCCGCGCTGCGGAAGGAGGCACACCGTACCCGGGCCACGCTGCAGGACCTTTCCGGCCAGCCGGTGCTGGGCTTTCGTGCCCCCTTCTTCTCCCTGACCGAGCGCACGGAGTGGGCGGCGGATACGCTGCTGGAGGTGGGGCACACCTATTCCTCCTCCGTCCTGCCGGGCTGCGCCCTCCTGCACGGGCACCGGCAGGCGCCGCAGCGACCCTTCGCCTGGCCAGGCGGGCTGTTGGAACTTCCGGCCCCCGTGGCCAGGCTCGGGCCGCTGAACCTGCCACTGCTGGGCGGCATGTATCTGCGCTACCTGGCGCCCTGGGATCTACGGTTCCTGGTGCCCCGCCTGGAAGGGCCACTGGCCTGGACCTATTGCCACCCATACGACATCGACACATTGGAACCCTTCCGCCGGACGGAGGGCTACAGCCTGTTCAGCAGTTTTTTTCTCTGGGCCAATCGCGGCGTCACCACCCGTCGGCTGCGGGCCATGCTGACCGGACGGCGCTCCGTTCCGCTGGGGGAGAGGCTGGAAGAGGGCTGGCATGCCGCCGGCGCCGGGAGTGATCTTCCGCCGGTCTCCGGCCAGGAGATGGACGCCTCCCCCGGCCTGTTCGAGCGCGCTCCGGAAGTCTAAGGGGCGCCGCCCCATCATTGCCACGCGGCGGACTCACCGCCGGCCCGAAACCGTCCTATGCTGCTCCGCATGCCGGACGCCAGCGGCCCTGTCACGACCGAACGCCCCCCGCCCGTTCCCATGGAACAGCGCGGGAGGGGTCGGCGCGTCTCCCCGCTGCTGCGCCGCATCCTGCTGGTCAACATGCTGCCGCCCTTCCTGCTGGCGACCACCCTTCTCTATCTCGACCAGTACCAGGACGGCCTCCTGGCCGCGGAGGTGCAGGGGCTGCGGACCCAGGCCCGCATCTATGCCAACGGCATTGCCGAGGCCGGCGTTCGCATCCAGGACGACCGGGCCACGCTGGTACCGGATGTCGCCCGCCCGCTGCTGCGGCGCCTGACGGAGCCGAGCCCCGGCACCCAGGCGAAGCTGTTCGACAATAACGGGCTGCTGGTGGCCGACAGCCGCGTGCGGGAAGGCCCGGGCGGCGCCATCGTGACCGAGCCGCTGGCCCCGCCTGACCAGCCCGGCCCCGTCGCCGGCGCCCTGACCCGCGCCTATGAGACGGTGCTGGACTGGTTCCGCCTGCCCCGCGTGCATGGTCCCGCGACGGTGGTGGTGGACGAGACTCCGGGCGCGCCCGCCTTTGACTGGCAGCCCGATCTGGGCCCCGACCGGCGGGAGGAGCTGCGGCTGGCGCTGGAGGGCGGGGTGAACCCCTATGTCCGCCGGACCTCTGATGGCCGGCTCCTGGTCTCGGTTGCGGAACCGGCGCGCCGTGCCAACCAGCCCGTGGGCATCGTGCTCCTCACCCGCGAGGCACGGGAGGTGGATGAGCGGGTCATGGAGATCCGCGGCTCTGTCCTCGCGCTCTTCCTCATGGCACTGGCGCTGACGGTGGCGCTGTCGGTCTATCTCGCCCGCACCCTCGCCTCGCCGATGCTGGAACTGGCGGCCTCCGCCGCCTCCATGCGCGCCGGCAAGGGGCGCGGCGGCTCGGTGCCTGCGCCGCTCATGCAGCGGCAGGACGAAATTGGCGTCCTCGCCCGCGCCCTTCAGACCGGCGCCAACGCACTCTGGGCACGGGTGGACGCGAATGAGCGCTTCGCGGCCGATGTCGCGCATGAGCTGCGCAACCCTCTTACCTCCGTTCGCTCCGCCATCGAGACGCTGCGGCGTGTGGAGAACCCGGACCAGCAGAAGCGGCTTCTCGCCATCATCGCCGAGGACGCGGTGCGGATGGACCGATTGATCGGCGATATCGCCGACAGCTCACGCGTTGATGCCGAACTCTCCCGCTCGGTGGCCGAGCCGGTGGATGTCGCACCTATCCTCTCCACCCTGGTCGAGCTGCAGAACACCACGCGCGGCGAGAACGATCCGCGGATGGAGATCGACGCGCCGGCTCGCCTGGTCGTGCGCGGGGTGGAAGGGCGGCTGGTGCAGGTCTTCCGCAACCTGCTCGGCAATGCCGTCTCCTTCTCCCCGACCAAGGGCGTCGTCCGCGTGCGCGCGCGCGTCACGGGCGCGGTGGCCGAGATCTCGGTCGAGGATGAGGGGCCGGGCATCCCCGAGGCGAAGCTCGAAGGCATCTTCGACCGCTTCTATACGGAACGCCCGAGCGGCGAGCGCTTCGGCCAGCATTCCGGCCTGGGCCTGTCCATCTCCCGCCAGATTGTCGAAGGGCTGGGCGGCCGCATCATGGCCGAGAACCGCCGCAACCTCGATGGCAGCGTCGCCGGAGCGCGCTTCGTGGTGCGGCTGCCGGTGGTGTAAGGCCGGCAGCCCGCCCCCTCACCCCCGCTCCAGCCCGCGCAGGGCCACCGCAACGGCCGCGAGGTCACCCTGCCCCGCTGCTTCCCGTGCCAGCCGCACCGCCTCGGCCGGCACGCTGACCGGCGCCCCGGCCAGCGCAGCGCGCGCTATTCGGGTCTGTAGCGCGCCCAGATCCTCCAGCAGTGCCGCCTTGGCGCGCGGACCGAAGGCACCCGGTGCCGAAGCGGCCCGGGCCGCCGCCCGCAGCGCCTCCAGCCCGAAATCCCGCCCGGCCGCGTCCCAGGCCGCCGCCGCCTCGCCTGGCGTCACGCCGGCCCCGGCGGCCAGCCGCACGATTCCCACCGCCGCGGAGAGCGAGGAGGTCCCCGCCACCAACCGAGCCGCCTGCTCCGGCAGGGGCGATCCCTCAGGCACCGGCACAGCCGTGATCAGGGCCGCGATACCCGGCAGCAGCAGCGCCTCCGCCTCGGCCAGCGGCGCCGTCTCGCCGAGCAGGGCGCGCGCCACATCTTCGTGCAGACGCCGCAAGGCCAGCAGCGCCGAACGTCGCGCTTCCACCGGCAGCCCCGCCGAGTCCAGCGAGTCCTCCGCCGTTCCGATTCGGAACAGTCGGTCCGCCAGCCACACCGCCCGCACCACCGAGGCCGGGTCGCTTTCCCCGGCAAGGCGCGCGAGACCTGCCGGCCCAATCCGGTTCGCGGCAGCATTCGCCAGGATCGTCGCAACCAGGTTGCGCCGCAGCCGGTGCCGCTCGATCAACTCGGGAAGCCTCTCCTGCAACGCATGCGGGAAATAGCCGCGCAGCACCGGCAGGAAGGCCGGATCGTCCGGCAGCGCGCTGTCCTCGATCGCATCCGTCAGCCACAGCTTTGCCACGGGCAGCAGCGCCGCGATCTCCGGCCGCGTCAGCGCATCGCCCAGCCCGATCCGCTCCGCCATCCGTGCCGCGGAAGGCAGGCCGAGCACGGCCCGGTCCAGCAGTCCCTCTGCCTCCAGCCGCGAGATCAGCACGGCCTGTGCGGGCAGCGCCTCGGCCCCTGCCGCCTGTTCCAGCGATACCGCAGCGAACTGCGCGGCGTTGTCGGCCAGCACCAGTGACGCCACCTCGTCCGTCATGGATTCCAGCAGGTCGTCACGCTGCCGCCGCGTCAGCCTGCCGCCGCGTTCGGCCTCGGCCAGCAGGATTTTGATGTTCACCTCGTGGTCCGAGGTGCTGACTCCCGCGGAGTTGTCGAGTGCATCGGTGTCGATGGCCACGCCGTTGCGCGCCGCCTCGATCCGCCCGGCCTGGGTCACGGCCAGATTCGCACCCTCGCCAATCACCTTCGCGCGGATCTCGCGCCCATCCACGCGCAGCGTGTCATTCGCGCGGTCGCCCGCTTCCGCCTGGCCCTCGGTGCTCGCTTTCACATAGGTCCCGATGCCGCCGAAATACAGCAGGTCGACATCCGCCCTCAGGATGGCCCGCATCACCACCGTCGGCTCCGCACGCTCCTCGGCAATGCCAAGCATCGCGCGCGCCTGGGGCGAAAGCGGGATGAACTTCGCGTTGCGCGGGAACACGCCGCCGCCCTCGCTCACCAGCCGTACGTCGTAATCGGCCCAGGAGGAACGCGGCATGTCGAAGAGCCGCTTGCGCTCGTTGAACGAAGTCTCGGGATCAGGATTCGGATCGAGGAAAATGTGCCGATGGTCGAAGGCAGCGACCAACCGTGTCTGGCGGGAGATCAGCAGGCCGTTGCCGAAGACGTCACCGGACATGTCGCCCACGCCGACGCAGGTGAAGGGCTCCGCCTGGATGTCGCGTCCCATCTCGGCGAAGTGGCGTGCGATCATCACCCAGGCGCCGCGCGCCGTGATCCCCATCCTCTTGTGGTCGTACCCGGCCGAGCCGCCGGAGGCGAAAGCATCCCCCAGCCAGAAGCCGTATTCGACCGAAAGCGCGTTCGCGATGTCGGAGAAGGTCGCCGTTCCCTTGTCCGCCGCCGCGACGATATAGGGATCATCCCCGTCCCGCCGGATGACGCGGTCCGGCGGGACGACGCTACCATCGGCGCTGTAATTGTCGGTCACGTCCAGCATGGCGCGGATCAGCGTCTTGTAGGCCGCCACGCCCGCGGCCATGAACGCCTCGCGCTCGGATGGCAGCGGCACATTCCCCTTCAGGATGAAGCCGCCCTTCGCCCCGGTCGGCACGATGATGACATTCTTCAGCCGCTGCGCCTTCATCAGGCCCAGGATCTCCGTGCGGAAATCCTCCCGGCGGTCCGACCAGCGGATGCCACCGCGCGCCACGGGGCCGGCGCGCAGATGGCAGCCCTCCATATGCATCGCGGAGACGAAGATCTCCCGCCACGGCCGCGGATCCGGCATCTCGCCGGCACGCGCGCTGTCGATCTTCAGTGAGAGATAATCTTTCCCCTGGAAGTAGTTCGTCCGGAGCACCGCATCGAGCGCCGTGCGCAGCCGCGACAGGATGCGATCCGTGTCCGGATCGGCGACGCCCTCGATCAGCGCCGACCATTCGGCGGAGGCTTTCCCCTCAGCCGCCTCGCGATCCACCGCGTCCGGATCAAAGCGCGCCTTGAACAGATCGATCAGGATCCGAGCGGCCTCGGGGTTCGCCGCCAGCGCGGCTTCCACGGCCGGCTGCGGGAAGGCAAAGCCTACCTGCTTGCACCAGCGGAAGATCGCCCGCAGCAGCCAGGCCTCGCGCCAAGTGATTCCGGCGCGCAGGGCCAGCCGGTTGAAGCCATCCGCCTCCGCGCGCCCTTCCAGCAGCGCGGAGAGCGCATCCAGCAACTCGTCGAAGCGGTCCTCCGCTGCCTCCGTCCCCGCCTCCAGCGTGAAGACATGCAGCACCACGGAACCAACACCCGCCGGGCAGAGCCGCCAGGGCTGCTCCTCGATCGCGCGCAGGTCCAGGCTCTCGAACAAAGGTAGTGCATCCGCCAGGGGCAGCGGCCCGCCTGGGCTCGCCAGGCGCAGCGCAAGCCGCCGAGCCCCCTCGCCGGGAATGCGCGCCACAGCCGCTACGGGCCGGCGCGCAGCCAGCGCCGCCTCGGCCAGCCGCAGATCGGCCACCGCCTGGGCCGGGGTCATCACCTCCGCATAGGCCGCCGGGAAGGCATCCCCCCACCGTGCGGCCAGCCGCGCCCCTTCGGCCTCGCCCGCCTCCTCCGCCAGGGCATGGGCCACCGCCTCCGGGAAGCCGCGCGCGGCCTGCACGATCGCCGCTTCCAGCGCCGCCGCATCTACCACGGGTGCCGCGCCCGGCTCTGTTCCGATGACGTAGTGCACCCGCGCCAGAGGCGTATCGGCCATGGCAATGTAGAAAGCGGAAAGCCGTCCTTCGAAGGCCGCGGTCAGCAGCCGCGCCACCCGCTCGCGCAGCCGCGTGTCATAAACTTCGCGCGGCAGCCACACGATCGCGGAAACGTAGCGCCCGAAGGGATCACGCCGCAGCACCAGCGCCGGCCGCGGCCGGATCGTCAGGTCCAGCGCCCGCCTCGCCCCGGCCAGGATCTCCGCCTCGCTCGCCTGGAACAACTCGTCGCGCGGCCAGGTATCGATGATCGACTGGAAGGCCCGCCAGTCATGGCTGTTCGGCGGCGCCCCGAAAGCGGCCTGCACGCGCCGCACCTTCGGCCCCAGCCAGGGGATGGAACGCGGGCTGCGGTTATAGGCCGTGGCCGCGAAGAGCCCGAGGAAGAGCCGCAGCCCGACCACGCGCCCGTCATCGGCAAAGATACGCGTCGCCACCACATCGGCATGGCTGGGCCGGTGCACGCGCAGGCGCATATTCGCCTTGGCCACGGCCAGCGCGACCGGCGCCGCCAGTGATTCCCGCACGGCGTCCGGCACATGCGCCAGATCCCGCAAGGCATCGAAGACCACGACGGATGCGTCCCGCAGCAGTCCCAGCCCGTCTTCCGCCGAAACCGCGCCAGCTTCCGCCGGAAAACGCAGGATGCGGTGGCCCAGCAGGACGAAATTGTCCTCGGCAAGCCAGCGCAGGAAGGCGATCGCCTCCTCCCCTTCCGGCGCAGCCGCCACTTCCAGCTCGGCGCTCCGCAGCCGGTCCAGCATCGGCCCGAGATCGCCGACGGCCTGCCGCACCTCCGCCATGGCCTGCCGCAGCGCTGCCTCGACCTCCGGCCAGTCTGCCGGCGCGATGCGCCCCGCCCCGTGCGGGGCGATCTCGATGCGCATCAAGCTTTCGTTCACTTCGGCCAGCGAGCCACCGGCAGGCCCGCCCGGCAATGCCGGCCCGATCGCCTCTATGCGCCCTGTCGCGTCCCTCCGTACTCCTAGGATCGGGTGCAGCAGCCGCCGCACGCTCCGTCCGGAAAGCGAGAGCGCCGCCATCGAGCTGTCCACCAGGAATGGCATGTCGTCGGTCACGATCTCCGCAACCGCCCCGCCCCGGCCCGACCCGCTGGGCGGCGTCAGCCGCAGGGCGAGCGTGCCGCGCGGCCGTCGCTCCGCCACCGAGAAGAGCGAGGCCGCATCCGCCGCCAGCGCCTCCGGCGCCATCCCCGCCAGCTCCTCCAGCGGAGTCGCTCCGCCCAGCCCCCGTAGCAGCGCATGTGCCGCCCCGGGCAGGGCCGGTGCCATGCGCGACAGCGCCGCCCCCGCCTCGACCAGCAGCGCCTCGCGCATACCATCGGCGCCGGAGCCGCAGGTTGCGGGAATCCGGTCATCGGGCATCGGCTTCTCCTCTTCGCGAGGCCCCGGCACCGGTGGCGCCTCGGTCCTCCAATGGGCCATTTCCGGTCCCGTCATGCCCTGAGAATCAGGGGCGGTCTCCTGCTAGTGCAAGCACGACCGCGCGACGAGCCGCACCGGACTGAAATGCCCCGGCCTGGCTCTCACCACCCAGCCTGCCCCACGCCCCTGGCCGCCGCCAGCTGTTCCGCCCTATTTTGCCTGAGCCATGGCCTTTACCCTCGCAGACCTCCTCGCCCCGATGGACCAGGCGCGCTTTTTCGCCGAGTTCCATGACAGGCAGCCCGTCCATATCAAGGGCGGCGCCGGCAAGTTCGCGCAGGTCCTCTCCTGGTCCGGTATCGACCGGTTGCTGAACCAGACCCACAACTGGTCCAGCCAGTCCCTCAAGCTGCAGATGGACGCCCAGGCCGTTCCGCCCGAGGCCTATTGCATCCGCGCCAACAACCGCGACAACGCCCAGGTGTGGCAGCCCGACGCCCGCATGCTGCGGGAATGGATAGAAAAGGGCGCCTCCCTCGTTCTCAACGACGTGGACAGCCTCACCCCCGGCCTCGCCAGCGTATCGGAAGCCCTGGAGAATGCCGGACTCGGGCGCGCCCAGGCCAATGTCTATGTTTCCTTCCAGGCCCATAAGGCCTTCCCCACTCATTTCGACACGCATGATGTCTGGGCCGTGCAGGTGGAGGGGGAAAAGACCTGGAATATCTGGTCCGGCCGCGCCGAATACCCGATTCCCCACCCGGCCTTCCGCAGCCTTGGCCAAGCGCATCACGACCGTGCCAAGGGGCCGCTGCGGGAGAAGGTGGTGCTGAAGCCCGGCGACCTGCTCTACCTGCCGCGGGGCTGGTATCACGACGCCCTGGCCGAAGGCCCGGCCTCGGTCCACGTGGCCTACGGCGTCCATGCCCCGATCGGGGTTGATTTCGCCAATATGCTGGCCGAGCGCGCCATCCAGGATCCGCTCTTCCGCCAGCCCCTGCCGAGGCAGGATGGCACCCCGGCTGCCCAGTTCGCCCTGACCACCCGCGCCGCCCAGCTCGGCCAGCGCATGGCAGAGTTCGCACGCGACCCGCAGGTCCTCCAGGTTCTCGCCCGGCATATTGCCGAGGCCCGGTATCACCGTGGCGGGATCAACCTCCTCGCCGCCCGCAGCCTCGAGGCCGATACCCCGGCTGAGGAGATCTCCACCGCGCCGGCCTCCGGACCAGCCAGGGTCTTCCGTGTCCTCACGCAGGGCGGTCGTCCTGTCCGCCGCGGTGCCGACTGGGTGCTGCGCACCGAGACGACGGCCCTGCCCCTCACCCCGCCCGAGGCCGAGGCCGCCACCTGGCTCCTCGCCCGCCGCGAGGTGGATGCTTCCGCCCTCCGCGCCGCCCACCCCATGGTGGACGCCGCCTCCCTGCTCACCCGCCTCGCCAACGCCGGAGCGCTCGCCGCCGCATGACCCCCTTCCGCGCCGTGCTCCTCCTGGCGCTCGCCGCCAGCCCCGCCCTTGCCCAACCCCGGTCTGCGGCGCCAAGCCGCCCTGCCGCCGCCTTCAGCTGCGTTGGTGCCGAGGAACTGGAGGATGACGTCTTCGCCATCCCCTTCGCCCCCGGCCGGGACAGCCTGAACGACGCCGGCCGCGCCAATCTCGACGCCGCTCTCGCCCTCCTGAAGCGCGAGCCGGACCGGAACGCCTGCATCCTGGGCCATACGCAGCGCGAGGGCGGCCAGCAGACCAGCGTCCAGCTCGCAGCCCGCCGCGCCCGTGCCGTGCGCGAGGCCCTCCAGGCCGCTGGCATCCCCGAAGCCCGCCTCCGGTCTGAGGCCCGCGTCGCCGGCTTCAGCCGGACGACCGGCAACACCGTCGCGCGCAGTGTTTCCATTATCGTGATGCCAGCCACAGCCGTGCGCCCGGAGCCGGCCACACCTCTCCCGCCAGCCGTTTCTCCGGCCCAGCCACCCGCACGGGAGACGACTCCGCCACCGGCCCAGGCTCCCGCCGAGCCCTCGCCGCGCGAGACCACCCCGGCGCCGCCGGCGCCCCCGGCCGAACCGCCGGCACGAGAGACCACACCACCGCCGGCCCGACCGCCCGCAGCAGCCCCGCCGCGCGAAACCACCCCTGTCCCCCCGGCCGAGCCGCCTGCGCGCGAAAGCACGCCGCCTGCCCCGCCCCAATCCACGGAACAGGCGCCGGAGAAGGCCGGGTAAGCGAGGCCCCAGGGGAGTCAGTCTCCTGGTCCCTGGGGCATAGCTAAACTGCTACCCTGCGCAGGGCCGCTGCCCTTCAGGAACCACGTCGTCCTGAAGCCGGGCCGGGGTCTACCGCCCTTACTGCTGACGCGCGCCGGAGCGCTCCACGACCTTTGCCCAATGCGGGATGTCGGCGGCCAGCCGCGCACGCATCTGCTCCGGCCCGCCCAGCATCATGGTGAAGCCCATCGCCTCCAGCCGCGCCCGCATCTCCGGCGTGTCCGTCACCTTCATGATGGCGGCCTGCAGCCGGTTGATGATGGGCTTTGGCGTCTGGGCCGAGACGACCACGCCGTACCAGGTCGTACTCTCGAAACCCGGCATGTCGCAGGCCTCGGCGATTGTGGGCAGCTCCGGCAAGGTCGAGACGCGCTGCGCGGAGGTCACGCCGAGCAGCCGCACCTTGCCCGACCGCCAATCCTCCAGCACCGGCCCTGACTGGTAGAAGAACAGGTCCGCATCGCCCTGGTAGAGCGCCGTCATCGCGAAGGGCCCGCCCCGATAAGGCACATGCACCATGTCGATCTTGGCCGCCGTGGCGAATTGCGCCGCCGCTAAGTGGGTGGAGGCACCGATCCCGGAGCTGGCATAGTTCAGCCTGCCGGGCGCCGCGCGCGCGGCGGCGATCAGGGCGCGACAATCCGTGTATTGCGGCCGCTTCTCCGCGCTGACCACGAGTACGTTTGGCACCTCGAACAGCGTCATGACCGGCGCGAGATCCGTCTGCGTGTCGATGGGCATCGACGGCAGCACGGCGCGATTGATGGCCAGCATGGCGGAGGTGGCCGCCAACACCGTATGCCCGTCGGGCGCCGAACGCGCCGTGGCCTCGAGCGCGAGATTGCCCGAGGCGCCGCTGCGCGCCTCCACCACCGTCGGAACACCCAGCTCGGCTGCCAGCGGCTGCTGGATGAGGCGCCAATACACATCGGCTTGGGTGCCCGCGGGGAAGCCGCCCATCAGCAGCACCGGGCGGCCCGGCGTCGGGAATTGCTGCGCACGGGCCAAGGGGGCGGCCAGCAGGAGTGCCGCCGCGGCAAGAAGAAACCGGCCTCGCATATCAACCTCCTCGGTGGGTCTCGAAGCCGTATGATGGGCGTGTGGCCGGATTGTTACCCTTTTTCCACGAGCAGTATGCCGCAGGCCGGGCGGCGATCAAGCCGCCCCGGCCGGATCAGGCGGCCCCGCGCAGAGCGGCGAAGAAACGGCGCGTTCCCTCCACCTGCTGCCGCCACCACCCGCCATGCACGAGGGATGGCGAGGCCTCCGGGTCTCCCGTGCGCGGGAAGACATCCCGCCGGAAATCACCGGTGCGGAAGATCATGTCCCAGAAGGGGAAGAGCACCGCAAAGTTCCTCCCCGTCTCCCCCGCCGAGAGCACCCCGTGATGCAGCCGGTGGAAGCGCGGCGAGACGAGCAGCCTCTCGCCAATCCGCCCGAAGGAGAGGCGGACATTCGCGTGCGACAGGCTTTCCGCCACGCGCAGGATCAGGACGATGAGAGGAAATTGTCCGGGCGGCACGCCGATCAGCAGCGCCAGCCCACCGAACCAGAGCGCCGCGATCATGTCGTCGATCACGTGGTTCCGGTCGTCGGTCCAGAAAGTCATTTTCTCCTGGGCGTGGTGGATGGAGTGCAGCGCCCACCACCAGGGAATCGTGTGCTGAAGCCGGTGGCGCCAGTACTCGCCGAAATCGAGGATGAGGATGTAGAGCGCAAAGGCGAGCAGCGGCCGGCTCTCCAGCCCGGGGATCAGGGTTTCGAGATTCGGCGTGACCCAGCCGAGATCGGTGATCCATCCCTCGAACTTCGCCTGCAACTGGGCGAGCAGCACAAAGGCAATCAGCGGCAGCAGGCCCAATCGCGCGAGCAGGGTGTAGACGATATCCGTCGTCACCACGCGCCGGTCATCCCAGCGCTCCACTGGGCGCCAGGCCTCCAGCGGCCGGCAGACAGCATAGACCACCAGCACCTGCACCAGACCGAAGACGAAAAAGTCCATCCAGGCGAAGGCGTCCTCCTCCCACTCCATGAAGCCAAGCGCATAGAGTGCGGGCTGGACGCCGATCTGGAACAGCCAACTGGTGAAGGAGTCGTAAAGGCGGACCACGGAATCGAGCATCAGCGCCGCCCCTCCGGCGGAAGAGTGTCGAAGCAGAAGCCGCGCTCCTGGAGACCAGCGATCAGCGGCTCCAGAATGCCGGCGAAAGGCTCGCGGCGGCTGCGCACGCCCCAATGCATGATCAGGACCTCACCATCACGGATATTCGCGAGGTTGCGGGCCAGCAGGGCGCGATTGGGATGCGCGGCGGCGTCCAGCTCGTCTCCCAGGAAGCCATGGGCCGTCCAGCCCTGGTGGGTCAGGCCGCATTGGCGGGCCATGGCGACAGCACCCGTCGTGGTACGCCCGCCCGGTGCGCGCCAGAGCGGCAGAACCTTCGCATCCGGCACCATGGCGCGCAGGGCCTGGATGGGCCGCTCCAGCTCGGCGCAGAGGGCGGCCGTGTCCAGCACCTCCGATCCTTCCCCGGCACGGCGGGAGGCATAGCGGACCCGGCCCGGCCCGGCATCGCCGGTGAAGTACCAATGGCGCCAGGTATGGCTGGCGAAGACATGCCCCTCCGCCGCACGGGCACGCCAGAACTCGGCCCAGGCAGGGGAAAGGGTGCGGTCGCCGCGATAGGTCGGCTCATCAGCCAGGAAAAGCGTGGCGCGCACGCCTCGGCGGCGCAGGATGGCGGCGATCTCCTCCGCCTCCCGTGACCAGCCCGTGTCGATGGTCAGGTAGAGCGTGCCCCGGCAGTTCCGGGCCGCCCCTTGCGCCCCGCCCTGGGCCAGGGCCGGCAGGGAAACCAGCGCCGCCAGCCCGCCCAGCAGCAGCCGCCGCGCGGCATCACGCCATGGGACCATGGAGTTAGCGGGCCACCAGCGCGTCGGAGGCTTCATGGCGCACTTCGAGGTTACGGTTCTGAAAAAAGATCCCGTGCGGCGAGCGTCCGACGGGCGAGGTGGTCATCTCCCCCGTCTCCGGGTCCAGCAGGCCAAGTTGCCGGCTCCAGCGCAGCGTGGCCCAGATCCGCCCGCGTTCATCGAAGGAGAGGCAGTCGGGCCCGCCCGGCACGTCATAGGTCCGCATCACATCCAGGCTGACCGGGTCCAGCGCGGTGATCCGGCTGTCCACACGGCTGGTGACATAGATCGGCCCCCCACCCGGCGAGACGAAAAGCGCATGCGCCCCTCGGCCCACCTTGATCGTCCGCTCCACCTTGCGGGCCTCCGGGTCCACCACGGCCACGTAATCCGCCCCCATGACCCCGACCAGCAGCTTGCCATTATGCCAAATGATGCCAGCCGGCTGCCGCCCGACCTGGAGGGTCCAGGCCACCTGGCGCGTCTCCAGGTCGATCGCCGCGATGGCGCGGCTGCCCTGGAGGGTGACATAGGTAAAGCGACTATCCGGGCGGTAGGCGATATGGCTGGGCATGTCCCCCGGCTTCACCCGGCTGAGCAGGTTCAGGCCGAGATTCGGCCCATCCCAGGCATAGATGTCCACCTGGTCCCGCCGCAGTCCAGTCACGACCAGCAGCTTCCCATCGGGGCTGAATTCCAGATTGTACGGGTTGGCGATCCGCTCGCGCTTCCGCACCTCGCCCGTCGCGAGGTCCAGGAACAGGATCTCGTTCCCGGCCGAATCCCCGACCAGCAGCACATCCTTCCCCGGGGTAAGCGCCACATGATGCGGCTCCCGCAGAACCGGAATTTGCCTGATCTCTGCCCGGGTCGCGGCATCCACGATCTGGATGCCCGGGTCCATGGAATTCACGACGAAGACCACATTCGCGCGGCCCGAGCCAGGCAAAAGGCCAGCCGCCAGCAGAGGAAGCGCGAGAACAAGGCGGCGCATGGATCGATCGGCTCCGGGACGGGCTTCGAGTACGGCCTGCGGGTTAACGGCTCGCTCAGCGCCGCGCCATCCCGTCTAGCATGGAATGACGCGGCCTTGATGCGATTCCGCCGGCCTTAACCGGTTGAAATCAGCCGGCCACCGTCACGCGGTCGGCACGATCCACTGGTTTATTCGAGCGCTAGCCCGTCCTCGTCCTTCGGATGGAAGTCGAGCGCCACACCGTTCATGCAATAGCGCAGCCCGGTCGGGCGCGGTCCGTCCGGAAAAACATGGCCCAGATGTCCACCGCAGGTGGCGCATTTCACCTCCGTGCGGATCATGCCATGGGACTGGTCGGTGGTGGTCTTCACCGCCCCCTCGATCGGCTTCCAGAAGGATGGCCAGCCGGAGCCGCTCTCATACTTCGTGTCGCTGGTGAAGAGCGGCGCCTGACAGCCGGCGCAGTGGAATACGCCGTCGCGCTTTTCCACGTTCAGCGGGCTGGTGCCGGGCCGCTCCGTGCCGTGATGGCGCAGCACCCGATAGGCATCGGGCGAGAGGCTCTCCCGCCACTGCTCGTCGCTGCGCTCAACGGCGAATTCCTCGCCTTCCTTGCCTGCCGCGCTCATGCCGCGCGCTCCTTCAGCCGGTGTGCGAAGCTCTTGCGGAACTTGGCGACCTTCGGCGCCACCACGGCGCGGCAATAGCCGGACCAGGGATTGCGGGCGAAGTAATCCTGGTGCTCCGGCTCCGCCGGCCAGAAGGTCGGCGCGGGCTGGAGTTCCGTCACGATCGGGCCGGGATAGAGGCCCTCGCGCTCCACCTCCGCCATAATCTCCTTTGCGGTCGCCTCCTGCTGCGGGCCGTCGAAGAAGATGACGCTGCGGTACTGGGGCCCGACATCGGCCCCCTGGCGGTCCTTGGTGGTGGGGTCGTGGATCGTGAAGAAGATCCGGAGAATGTCGGCATAGGACACGACCTTCGGATCGAACACCACGCGCACCACCTCGGCATGGCCTGTGCCCTTACCGCAGACCTGCTCGTAGGAGGGATTGGCGACATGGCCGCCGGCATAGCCGGAGACCACCTCGGTCACGCCGCTCAGGTTGCGATAGACGGCGTCGAGGCACCAGAAGCATCCGCCGCCGAGCAGCGCGACCTCCGTGCCGGGGGTTGGACTCTGGGGGGTCTGTGTCATGACCCCAATGTGGTGGTTTCCCTGGCGGACACCAAGATGGATGTCGGCCTGCCCCCCTTTGCCCTCTGGCGCGCGCGGGTCCACCCTGGGCGGCAATGAGCTTCCCTGCCCCCTACCCCGCCCCGCTGCCCGAGACCGCCCCCGAGGCGCTGGGCTTCGACCCCGCCCGCCTTGCCGAGGCCGTTGCCTTCGCCAAGAGCCGGGAAACACCCTTTCCCCGCGACCTGCTGGCCCATCTGGAGGGCGGGCATTTCGAGCCCGCGCCGGACAATGAGGTGCTGGGTCCGGTCGTGCCGCGCGGCGCCCCCAACGGCCTGATCCTGCGGGACGGCGTGGTCGCCGCGCGGTGGGGCAACACGCGTCAGGCGGACATGACCTTCTCCGTCGCCAAGTCCTGCCTCTCCATCCTCGCGGGCATCGCGCATGGCGATGGGTTGATCCCGGATCTCGACGCCCCCGTCGCCGCCAGCGTGAACGACCCCGCCTTCGCCGGTCCGCGCAACAGCGCCATCACCTGGCGCATGCTGCTCCAGCAGACCAGCGAGTGGGAGGGCACGCTCTTCGGCAAGGCCGACCAGATCGACCGCGGCCGCGACCTGGCCAGTGAGGGCAAGAAGCCCAAGGGCTGGCCCCGCCCCCTCGCCGCCCCCGGCGAGCACTGGGAATACAACGATGTCCGCGTGAACGTTCTCTCCCTTGCCCTGCTCCACCGCTTCCGCCGCCCATTGCCGGAGGTGTGGAAGGCCCGCGTGGCGGACCCTATTGGCTCCTCCCCGAACTGGCGGTGGGAGGGCTACCGGAACGCCACCGTCGAGATCGGCGGCATTCCCATGATTTCCGTCCCCGGCGGCGGCCACTGGGGCGGCGGCATCGTGACGGATGCCGAGGACCAAGCGCGCATCGGCCTACTGATGCTGCATGACGGTGTGTGGGAAGGCCGCCGCATCCTGCCGGAAGGCTGGGTGGCGGAATCCGGCGCGCCCGTCGCGCTCCACCCGGATTATGGCTTCATGTGGTGGCTCAACCGCAGCGGCCGCTTCCCCAAGGCAGACCGCGCCAGCCTCTTCGCCGTGGGCGCCGGCGGCAACACGATATGGATCGAGCCCGCCACCCGTCTTGTTGCCGTCTTCCGCTGGCTCCATCCGGAGGCGCTGCCACAGATGATCGCCCGCGTCTCCGACGCCCGCACGAAGTAAGACCATGCACGCCGAGATCCACGCCGAGACCCTCACCCTCGACACCCATGTCGACATCCCCTGGCCAGAGATGGTCGACCCCCGCGGGGTGACGCAGCGCTGCGTCGATTTCTCGCGGATGAAGGCCGGCGGGTTGAAGGCGGTGGTCTTCATCGCCTACACGCCGCAGGGCCCGCGAACGCCGGAGGATCATGCCGAGGCCGGCGCCCGCGCCGAGGCCATGCTCCGCCACATCCGCGACACGGCTCATGGCGAGGGCCGCCGGATCGTGACGCGCGTGGCGGAGCTGGAGGCGGCACATGCGGCCAACGCCGTCTCCATCCTGCTGGCGGTGGAGAACGGCAACGCCATGGGACACGACCTTTCCCGCCTGGCGCTGTGGCGCGGGTTGGGGGCGATCTATCTCACCCTTACCCATGACGGGCATAACGACCTGGCCGACGCGGCCCGCCCGCGCCGGGACCGACCCGAGCCGACCACGCTGCATGGCGGGCTTTCGACCCTCGGCCGGCAGGCGATCGAGGAGATGAACCGGCTGGGCATGCTTGTGGACGTGTCGCACGCCTCCAAGGCATCAATGATGCAGGCGGTGGAAGTCTCCCGTGCTCCGATCGTCGCAACCCATGCCTGCTGCGCCGCGCTTCGCCAGCATCCGCGCAACCTGGATGACGAGCAGCTGGATGCGCTGCGCGACTCCGGCGGGCTGGTGCAGATCACCGCCGTGCCCGCCTTCCTGCGCGACCCCGGCCCGGATGGCCGGTTCACCGCCACGGTGGAGGATATTGCCGATCATGTGGACCACGCTGTGCGTCGCATTGGAATTGAGCATGTCGGCCTTTCCTCCGACTTCGACGGTGGTGGCGGCGTTACGGGCTGGATGCATGCCGGTGAGTCCGGCGCGCTGACCGAGGTGCTGCACCGCCGCGGGTACGACCGGAAGGCGATCGGCCTGCTCTGGGCCGGCAACTTCCTGCGCGTCTGGCGCCAGGCGGAAGAGGTAGCCGCGATCGGTTTCTGACCGGGCCGGCTGGCCGCCCAGGCCGCCTTCAGAGCGATCCCGGCGTTACGCCGCCGGTGCCTTCGCCGCCTTCGGGGCAACGCGCGCCAGCTCGGCCGCCAGCGCTTCCAGCGTCACGGGCTTGGCCAGGAAGCCCGTCATGCCCGCCTCCTGACAGGCTGCGCTGTCGCGGTTCATGACGCCGGCTGTCAGCGCGACCACCGGCACGTCGCGTCCTTCTTCCTGTGGAAGGTCCCGGATCCGCCGCGTCGCCTCGAGTCCGTCCATGCCGGGCATGGCGAGATCCATGAGTACAAGATCGAAGGCTTCGCCCGACCGGGCCGTGCGGGCGACCGCCTCCACGGCCTCGGCGCCGCCGGAGGCCAACTCCACCCGGTGCCCGGCACGCTCCAGCAGGGCACGGGCGACCGAGCGATTGGTGGCCACGTCGTCCACCACCAGCACCCGCAGCGACCGCCCCTGCGCCTGGGCGGCCGATGCCTTGGTCGCCAACTCCGTTGGAATAAGCGGCAACTCCGCCCAGAAGAGGGATCCGGTGCCTCCACGGGCCACGGCCTCTGGGTTGTCGTCCACGCCGATGCTGCCGCCCATTGCCTCGACAATGCCGGTCGCGATCGCCAGTCCCAGGCCCATACCCTCGGCGGGCCCATTGCCGTCCAGCCGGACGAAGTCACGGAAGATGTTGATGCGCTGGTCTGGCGGGATGCCTGGCCCGGTGTCCAGCACCTCGAGGCGAAGGCGGTCCGCTTCCGACCGGACGGCGCGCACAATCACGCGTCCGTTCACGGCGGTGAACTTCACGGCATTGGAGAGCAGATTCAGCAGCAATTGCCGGAAACGCATGGAATCCAGCATGACCGCCGGCGGAAGCGTGGGATCGTACTCAAGCTCCATCACGACATCCCTGGCCACCGCGGCGGAACGGGTCAGCGCCGCGCAGGCCCGCAGGAGGGGCAGCAGCGCTGTCGGCTCGGGCCGGAGCGGCATGCGCCCGCCCTCCACATGGGCCAGGTCCAGCACGTCATTCGCGACCGCCAGAAGATGCCGCCCTGCCTCTTCCAGCATGGCGGCGCGGGCACGCTGCTCGGGCGGCAGCACCGGGTCCTTCGACAGGGCCTGCGCCATGCCGAGCACCCCGTTGAGCGGGGTCCGCAACTCATGGCTCATCCGGGCCAGGAAGCGCGATTTGGCGGCCGCGGCCGCGGCCGCCTGGTCGCGTGCCTCGGCAAGATCGGCGGCGGCGCGCTTCTGTTGCGTGATGTCCGTCCGGATCCCGACGGAACCACCGCCGGGTACGCGGCGCTCCGTCACCAGGATCCAGCGCCCGTCCGGCAACAGCCGCTCCACCGGCGCCGCGTTCCAGGGCTGGCGATAATGGGCCATCGCTTCGGCAACGAAGGCCTGCTTGTCCGGGCCGGCCTCCGGATACTGCCCGTGCTCCGCGCCGTAACGCATGATCTCCGTCATCGTGGCGCCCGGGCGGATCGCGGGGGCGCTGGCGCGGTAGAAGTCTCGGTAGCGCTGGTTGCAGACGATCAGCCGGTCCTGCTCGTCCCACATGACAAAGCCATCCGACATGGCCTCGATGGAGGATTCGAGCATCAGCCTGCCGCGTGCCCGCTCCGCCTCGACGCGGTTCCGCTGGCGCAACATGGCGACGAGCAGCACGGCAACGACGGTGGTCAGGACGGCCAGACCGCCGGCCGCGTAGAGGATGCGCGCCTCGGTCTCGTTCCAGTCCCGCAGCGCCGCCCCGGCCTCCTGCGTCGCGACGACATGCACGTTTGGATAGAGCGTGCGCCGCACCGCGTTGAAGCGTCCGGGCTCCGTGCCGGCCGCCACCGGAGGCGGCATCGGGCGGCCGATCCGGGCCTCGTCATGCGGAGCACTGGCCATGAGCACCCGGTCATCAACACGGATCAGAAGGACGCGCAGCCCGGGCATTTCGCCGCGTGCGCCGGCGCTGCCCAGGCCCGAGGCGATCAGGGGCACCGGCAGCTCCGCCACCGCAAGCATGGGCGGCTGGCCCGGCATCGAAACAGGCCGCGCAAAAAAGAGGGCCCATTCACCCGTTGCGGGGTTCGGCACGGGACCGACAATGGTGGCGCGGCCTGTCATGGCATCGGCCCGTGGCGGGGCGAGCAGGGCCGCATGGGGCACGGGCGGCGGCCGGCGCCGCGAACCAGGCAGGGCGGCGGCAAGGGGCAGGCCCCCCTCCCTCGGCAGTAGGATCAGGTCCCGGAAGACCAGGCTGCTATCGCCAAGCGCTGTCAGCACACGGGAGAACGCGGCGGAGCGCTCTTGGGGAGAAAGGCCGGCCTCCGGCACCGCGGCCGCAAGGAGGCTTGGAAGGCCGGCCAGCGCGCTGTCCACGGCGAGGAAAGCACGGTTCGCGGAGGCTGCCGCACCCTCCGCCGCAGTGCTGACCGCCTGCTGCGCATAGAGCGCGGCGGACTGCCGGCCCTGCCGGCAGATGATCGCAGTGATCGCCGCCTGCAACGCCAGCAGGGCAAGCGTGCCTAGAAGGACCCAGAGCCAGGCGCGGCCATGACGGGATCCTGGGCGGGCGGCCATCGCGCCGGCCCTAGGGTGTCACGGGGGCGGTGATGCCGAGCGCGTCCCCGATCCGCTCGTTCCACCCCGCCCCGCAGCTATCGCCGCAGCGCTCCGCCCAGCGTGGCAGGATGGCATCGCGCACCAGCCGGCGCCGCAGGGCGTCATCTTCCGCTGAAACAGGCACGAGGGTCATGCGCCCGCGCGGGCGGAGCTCGGCGGCCTCCACCTGCTCACCCGCGCATTCCGGCTGGCCCGTGTTGCAGGCGAGGCCGAGCCCGGTCTCGGCCTCTGCCGTTTCCCAGATCCGGTGTTCCAGCTCGGCCAGCTCTCGCCGCAGCAGATCTTGTATCTCCAGGGGCAGCGCGTCCCAGGCGGTCCTGTTCGCGCCAAAGAGCGTCACGCCCCAGGTCAGTGCCATGGCGTGGATGTGGCCTGTCACCTCGTTGAGCCTGATCTGCCAGCCCGAGAGGGTGCCCGTGATCGCGCATTCCACCACATTCGCCCGGATGGCAGGCACGATTTCCGCGAACGGAACGACCACCGGCACGGCGCCAAGGGCGGACACCCATTCCGATTGCAGCACGCTGGAGGTGCGGATTCGGCGGCCGCGAAGGTCGAGCAGGCCACGGAAGGGACGTGCGCAGAACACAACCTGGGCCGGGTAAACATAGATGGCCAGGAGCTCCGTCTCATGCCGGTCCCGCAGCAGCGCCTTCAGCCAGGGGCGCTGGGTGTCGATCACCTGACGCAGAGTCGCAGTGTCCGGCGCCATACCGGGCAGTTCGAGGGCAGCGAGCTCAGGCTCGTCCGCAGCGACGAGCCCGAGCTCCGCCGTGCTGAAGGGCGTCACTCCCAGGCGGAGAAGGCGTAGCGCGTCCTGCCCCCGGATGCCGCTACGGTCGAAGGGTTCGATATCGGCCACCAGCCGTCCGTCGGTGATCTGCGGCACGCGTTGCCGCCAGAAGGGCGCCTCCAGCCGCGTGTACTGGGTCAACCCCGCCAGCCCGCCCACGATCTGCAGATGGATAGAGGCCGCGTGGCCAGAAACCCGGCCACTGCCCTGCGCCATCGCACCAGACGTGATGCCCGCGACAAACAGGCTCAGAAGGGTTCGCCAGCTTCGTCTGCCCAGGAGCGGAAGGCGGGACTGCGAAGCCACCTTCCCCACCCGCATGCCCGCATCCCCCGCATCGCCGAAGGAATGGCGAACAGGCCGCTTCTCCGCCGATTCCATTCCAGGCGGAGTTTGGCATCAAACTGTTGCCGACGTCGAGGAATGTTGCGTCGCGCGGACCTACGCGCGCCCCATGGCGGCATCATGCGCGTTCCGCCCGCGCGTCCCAGGATTTCTCAGTCCAGGCGTATGCCGGCCTCCTGAACGAGCCGGCCCAGCCGCTCCGCGTCACGCCGGATCAGGGCGGCCGCCTCGGTCGCCGTGCCGCCGCCAGGAATGTAGCCGGCTTCGACCAGCCGCCGGTTGATTGTGGGGTCGGCGATAGTCCGGCCCAGCGCCGCTTCCCAGCGCCGCACCACTTCGGTCGGCAGTCCTGCCGGGCCGAGCACCATGTACCAGACGGACATGTCGTAGCCCGGGAAACCCTGTTCCTGAACCGTCGGCACCTCTGGCAGCGCGGAGGCGCGTTGCGGCAGCGTGGTTGCCAGAGCCCGCATCCGACCCGCGCGGATATGCGGCAGGTAAGTGGCCAGGGTATCGATATTCACATTCACATCGCCAGCCAGCAGGGCGTTCACGGATTGGCCGGTGCCGCGATAGGGAACATGGGTCATCCTCATCTTCCCCTGGCGGGAGAGCAGTTCGCTCGCCAGGTGCTGCTGGCTGCCCACGCCCGAGGTGCCATAGTTCAGCCCATCGGGCTTCTCCTGCGCCAGCGCCTTCAGTCCCGCCACGTCGCGCGCCGGACTATCCGCCCGTACCACGACCACCAGGGGCAGCGTGCCGACCAGCATGATGGGAGTGAAGTCGCGGAGCTGGTCATAGGGCTGCGGATTCAGCAGCGGTGCCACTGTGCACTGGGTGCTCACCGTTCCGGTGACCAGGGTATAGCCGTCCGGCTTCGATCGGGCCGCTGCGGCCGAGGCGAGAGTGCCGCTGGCACCCGGCCGGTTCTCCACCGTGACGGGCTGTCCCAGTTCCTCCTGCAAACGCGGGGACAGCATGCGGACGACAATGTCCGTGCCGCCCCCCGGCGCGAAGCCCACGAGCATGGTGATCGGGCGGGTCGGATAGCCTCCCTCCGCGCGCGCCGCCAGCGGCAGGGCCGCGCCAAGCCCCCCAAGCAGCGAACGCCGGCGAATTCCCATCTGGACCATCGTTTCCTCTCCGTCTTGTCGTTAAATGAAGCCTGGACCGGCCGGCCCTCCCGCGTCTAGCGCCTCGCACGACGATGTGCGGCATCGGCGCCTGTTGGCACTGTCCGGCTGGCCACCGGCCGGGGGAACTGCCCCCGCATCGGACAGGAAGCCCGGATTCCCACCACGAACAGATCCACGTAAGCGGCCTCTGCCGCGTAGAATGCGGAAGCTCAGGGACGAATGTCTGGCCCGTGCCTCCATGCCGCACGAGGCCAGAAGAACAGCGGGGCGCCGCCACCAAGAGCCTGAAGAGGTCGCCCTTTCCGGGGAGGAATAATGGTCGTACCAGGCAGGGAACCCGAACGACCTTTTCCGGGGGGGGGGCGCGCTTGAGAAGATAGCGGCCGCGGACGAGGTTCTCGGAACTGTATCGGTTGCGACCGGTGCGGTCGATGCAAGCCCCTCAGCAGGGTGCTGAACTTCCCGCTCGAGTGGAGGTTAAACCTCACACAAGGGTCTGTCCCGGATCAGGAGGGCGTCGTGGAAAACAAGTCAGAAGAGGCGCGTCTCGATGCTCTGCGTCAGCTCAACCTGCTTGACACCGAACCGAGTGAGGCATTCGACCGTATTACCCGCATGGCGGCCCAGATCTTTGGGCTGCCGATTGCCGCTGTCTCCCTGACCGACCTCGACCGGCAATGGTTCAAGTCGCGCGTGGGCATCACGCATAACTCGATACCGCGAGACAAAGCACCATGTGCCCAGGTGGCGGAGTGCGCCCACATGGTCGTCATTCCAGACCTCCTGGAGGATTCGCGCTATCGCGACAGTCACCTCGCTCGGACGGGCGTCCGCTTCTACGCGGGGGCGCCGTTGACAACACGAGACGGGTTCGGCCTGGGCGCGATGTGCGTTCTTGGAACGGAGCCAAGGCAGGCGTCTGCTACAGAACTGGCCTCTTTGACCGATCTCGCGGCCATGGCGATGGCGCAAATCGAGTTGCAGCATGCCTTCGGCCGCGTTGACCCGCTCAGTGGGCTGCCTAACCGTATCCAGTTTGCCGAAGACCTCGAAGATCTGGCCAGGGACAGGCCTCGTCATGAGCAACGTATCGCCGTGCTGGTGGATCTCGCGAGTCCTGAGCAGCTCAGCAACTCGGTGCGTGTCATGGGGTCCTCCTTTACCGACGCCATGGTCAGCGAGGCGGCCCGGACCCTCACCTCGGCCATTGGCCCGACGCGAAAGGTCTACCACATCGCTGCGACCCAGTTTGCGTATCTGGCTCCGCCGGGGGCTGAAGAGCAGGCCTATATCGCGCTGCTGAATCAAAAGCTGGATGAACTTCGCAGCTCGGCACATTCCCGCTTCGTTACCACCACGACCGTCGGCTTGGTTCCGTTCGTGCTGAGTGAGATCAAGCCAGTGGATGTGCTCAGGAGAGCCCACAGTGCTGCTCAGGATGCGCGGAGTTCGGGCAACAACGTCAGCGTTTACTCGCTGAGCCAGGATGCGGTGCACCAGCGCCGCTTTAGGCTTCTCAATGATTTCGGCACGGCTCTCGAAGCCGCCAATCAGCTGCGGCTCGTCTTTCAGCCCCGGGTCGATCTCGCCTCGCGCGCGTGCGTCGGGGCGGAAGCTCTGCTCCGTTGGAAGCATCCGACCTTCGGCGAAATCTCGCCAGCCGAGTTCATGCCGATCGTCGAGCAGACCTCGCTGGTCAGGGCAACAACAGCATGGGTGCTTGATGCCGCCCTGATGCAACTTGCGGCTTGGCGCAATGCCGGCCTCGACCTGCAAATCTCGGTGAACGTATCAGCGGTAAATCTTCTGGAGCCTGACTTTGTTGAGCGAGCGATCTCCGGCTTGGCGCATCATTCGTTGGCCGCGAACTGTCTTGAACTCGAGGTCACCGAAAGCGCCCTCATGGAGGATGCAAGCCGATCCATTGCTACGCTTGAAGCCATTGCCCGGGCCGGAATTCGTCTGGCAATTGATGATTTCGGGACTGGGTACAGCAGCCTTTCCTATCTCCAGCGCATACCTGCCCATGTGGTGAAAATCGACCAGTCCTTTCTGCGTGACATCGTCACCGACGAGCGTAAGCGCGCCCTTGTCGCGACGATGATCGAGCTTTCCCACAAGCTCGGATACCGCATGGTGGCAGAGGGCATCGAAACCCTGCAGGCCCTGGCTCTTATCGAAAAGACGACTTGCGACGAGGCGCAAGGCTATCTCTTCGGTCGCCCGATGGACGCCTCCGATTTTGTGGCCTGGTGCCAAGAGAGCCCGTATGCGCCTCGTGCCCGCCGGCCTGCGACTGACTTCCTCTAGCTAGAAGACCCACACAACTCTCTCTGGGTTTGCTGATGTTTTGTCCTCCTTATCGGACCTGGTCGATCGGAGGGCCGCAATTCTGGGCAGCGCATGGTGCCACTCCCCGCCTGCTCCGTCCGTATAAGACCACTGCGGCGCCCGGATCCCGGATCCCGGATCCCGGATCCCGGATCCCGGATCCCGGAAGGAGGGCTAACGGGCGCTCACCGCCATGGCCGAGTGCAAATCGGGGCCGCATGAATTCTCCGTCCGGGCGGCAATCTGGTTCACTAGAGGCGGTCAGTGGCACGGGGCAGCGATGCACAGGCGAGAGCCAGCGGCGCCAATGCAGCAAGGAGGTGGTCTTGGTAGCTCCTGTGTCGGTCCTCTTGCCCGTCGGGCAAAGGCGGCGCCAGGAATGCCCCGGCGCGCCATGACCAGCTTGCCTGCACCGTCCGCGGCCGTCCCGACGATCGGCGCCGGGTAGATCAGCTCAGACGTTATGCTGCCGCCCCTGGGGACCCATGGCTGGGCTGCTGCTGAGCTTTTGCCTTCAGCGATTAAGGCCCTCCGGTCCGACAAAGTGTTGCAAAAAAGGTACGGTGGCGCTGAACTAAGGATGCTGCATGTGCGAGATGAAAACCTATGCCACCTCGAACGTAAGTGCATCCGAGCTCCGTAAAGGGTTAAGTTCTGTGACACATGTCCTAGCATCGGTTGGGGCGCATAGCACCAGCAGCACTGCTCCGCCCGCCTCGCCTTCCCGCCTAGGGAGCGGCCCCTCGCACGGGCCGGACACGGCAGCTCTAGTGGCAGAACTCAAAGCGACGTTTGAACGCATCCTCAATGTTGCTGCCTCCCAGGCCGAGGCGGCACCCTTGTCGGTGCGGCATGCGCGCGGTGATGAGGCGCCCAGGTCTGCTGACCCTACCTCCCCGGCTGCGTTGAAGCGGCTCCTCCAGCTTCGTGCGCACCGCCGTCGCACGGCGATCGGCGAGATTTTTGAGTGGCCGGCCTGGGACATGCTGCTCGATCTCGCAGCTGTCCGGGCTGAGGGTGGCCATGTCTCTGTATCATCGCTTTGTGTCTCCTCCGGCGCGCCGCAGAGCACCGCCTTGCGCAAGCTGGACGCGCTTGAGAAAGCAAAATTGGTGCGGCGCTACTTTCATGGATCTGACCGCCGGCGGGTCTGTGTCGCCTTGACTGATGACGCGGCAGAGATTGTGAGGAAGGCGTTGCAGGAGGAGGCCGCTCTTCATCGAGGCATTTCCTCGGCAAATTGATAGCAGACAGCACCGCCCTTTGTGATCGAACGGCAACACTGTGCCAGATCTGCCACCGAACGGCGGATTTGGGGTTGTGGGTAGTCATCTGCCCGATCAGGGTTGCAGCCGCGACGCAGCCCCCTGCGTTGCTTCCCCCAAGCGGCAGCGCACCCCCTTGCGCTGCCGCTTTTGCTTGGCTGACGTGCCGCTGCTTCCTGGCGAATAGGAACGGCCCTTCCCCCCAATACACACGAGCTGCCCCGCCATTCGCGGCTCGCGACGGGGCGACCTCTGCTGCTTTGGTGGTTTAGGACCGCCGGGCATAGGCCTGCGGCAGGCTAGGGTTGCGGGCACCCCTACTCTGGCGAATGCGCCAACCGGGTCAGGCAAGTAAACGATGCCGAGAGCGAGGGCCGCGCAAGGTGGCCAGGGCTGGCAGTACAGCAGCCATCAGCCCTTCAACGCAAGAGCCCCGCCTTGTGGGCGGAGCCTCTTACGGTGCCAGGAGGCTTGCCGTCTCCTAGCGCAGGACGATCTCGACGCGGCGGTTCTGCGGCTCACGTACGCCATCGGCGGTCGGGACCAGCGGACGGCTCTCGCCGAAGGCCTGGATCGACATCTGATTGCGGGCGATGCCCCGGCGCGCGAGCTCGGCCGCAACGGCCTCGGCGCGGCGCATGGACAGGCGCTGGTTGTACTGCGGCGTGCCCGAGCGGTCGGCATGGCCGGCCACTTCGATGCGGGTCGTGCCGGTGCTCTGCACGGCCTGGGCGGCCTCGCCGATGATCCGGCGGGCGCGGTCCGTCAGGTCAGCGCGGTCGAAGTCGAAGAACACCAGGTAGGTGCGGGCCGGAGCCGGAGCAGCAGCGGCCGGAGCCGGGGCAGCGACGGGCACCGGGGCCTGGCGCGGCGCACCGAAGTTGTAGCGCAGGCCGATCAGGACGGAGTGATTGTAATTCCCCACCTCCAGCGTGCCCTGGCCGAGCGGGGTGCGCGTGACGGCATTGCTGGCCAGCAGTTCCATCTCTGGGAACAACGTGCCGAGAAAGCGGTATTCGGCAGTCAGCGCGAGACCAGCGATACCCAGATCCATGGAGAGACCCGCCATCGCCTGATAGGCAAAGGATCCGTCGGTGTCGTCGATGCCTGCACGCACACGGCCAAACGTGCCGCGCAAGCCGTCATACTCGTGCCAGACATAGCCCAGGCCCAGGCCGAGATAGGGCGTTACGGACCATCCGGGGGTGTTGAAGTCATAGAGCACATTGCCCATTGCGCCGTAGCTACGCGCATGGCCGCCAATCTGGCTGGCCACCGCGCCAAAAACAGTAGCCCGGTCCAGGCTGTTCTCCCGGAAACTACCCTCAGCCTCGATACGAAGGCCATTACTGAAGCCGTAACCGAGGCTGGCGATGCCGGCCCAGCCCAGGTCCCACCGCAACTCGGAGCGGTCCGAGACGCCTGTGGCTTGAAGCGCTTGAAGAAGCGGGATTTCGGCGTCACCCACGGAGCGGGCAAGGAGGTTCACGCCTGCGGCGCCAGCGACATAGACGCCCTGTACAGGTTCGGCACGGGCTATCAGTGGCAGGGTGAGCAGAGTGGTTGCGAGCAGGGCCGCACGCGTTAACATCATCATATCCTGATCGGCAGGGCTTCAACTACGATCTGCGCGAGCGCTGGATACGCGCACGCCGCCGCCCGCTCCAGAGTTGTCCCTGGGCTGCGGGGATCTTCTTTTGCGACTACTCGCTGCCCGTGGCACCCCGGCAACAGTCAGCCGCGCTTCGCTTCGCTCTGGCCGGCGTGAAGGATGAACGCGGTGTAGCCATTCGGCTGCGTTGTCCCTTCGGACCCGATGCAGAGGATCAGATTAGGGCACCCAAGACCGTCTCGAAGTTCGGGACAACCGTCGCCGAGACCCTGATCCCCCAGTCCGACTACGAGGCCTGGAAGCGCTCCGAGCGGCTGACTATCTGCCGCGCCCGCGCCCTTCCTGATCAGCGGGGGCGCCGGGGCGACGAGCCGGATCAGCGGCGCCCCAGGCATGGCCGGGCGCGCGGGGCGGGGCGCTTCGCAGGCCTCCGGCATGGAGTCCAGCCGCGCCTTGGCCTCCCTCAGCCAGGCCTGGCGGCGGGCCTTGCGTTGCTTATCCGATCGGGGTGCGACATGCCCCCCCTCTTCGCCGAGCCGCCCTCCCGGGTCCTTGGTCGAGATCAAAGCGCCCCCCCGATCCATGGCTTCTGGGGTCATCCCCAGGCCGAACCGCACCCCCGACGCGCGCGGCGGCCGGTCGGGCCGAGCAAACCAATGGACCCCGGTGTCGTCGACCTGTCGCGGCTGCAATTCGCGCTGACCGCGCTCTACCACTTCCTCTTCGTGCCACTGCCCCTCGGCCTTTCCTTCATGCTGGTCATCATGGATGAGCGTCCATCTGATGATCGGGCGCCCGATCTGGCGCACCAGCGTCCAGGATCGTGGGATACAGATCGATCAGGCTGATCGGGGTTTCGACCGCGCCCGGCCGAATGCCGGGGCCGGCCATGAGCATCGGGACAGCCACCGATTCCTGGTAGAGGTTGCTCTTGCCTCGGAGGCCACGGGCACCGACGTTGTCGCCGCGGTCGCTGGTGTAAATCACGCGCGTGCTGACGATAGGGCCGGAGCGTTCCAGCGCGTCGAGCACGACGCCCACGTTCGAATGGACGTAGCCGCAGAGCGCGGAACAGGCCGCCACCGCGGCCTGCCGCTCCTCCTCGCTCCGGAGGATTTTGTTGTGCGGCCGGATGCGGTCCTGCGCCTCGATCCAGGGATGTCGCCGATGGCCGGCGCGCGGACCGAGCTTGCGGGGCGGCAGCCGGTCGAGCGGGTAGAGGACGAAGAATTCCTGTAGTGCCACGAAGGAAGACATGAAGGGCGAGCAGGTGGCCCCACATGCCGACGGCCGCGTGCACCTTCGAGCCGCGCTTTCGCTTGGCCCCGCCATGGCCGCGTGGTGCCCCCTCTCTGGCGAGGAGCGGAGCGTGCGGCCGTCCAGCACCGCGGCCGTCGGCTCGGGAGCACGGCCCGTCTTTAACCGCAGCAGCACCTGAAGGTCGCGCACGATCGCCTCGAAAACGCCCGCGGCCACCGGCCAGACTCTGCCATGGCGGCTCAGCGCCCCTCGCCAGCGGACGGTCGCTCCAGGTGGACCGCCGAAGGCGGACCTTCACAGCTCCGCTATTCCACCATCTACGACGATCTCTGCCCCAGGCCTGAAGGCCCTGTTCGGGAAGCTGGGCTTCCGCATCGGCCGTTAGGTATCGGCTGACGTGTCAGCGACTAAGGCGGCGTGTCGCAACCGGCGCCATCGCGCTGAACACTCCGTCGCGGCGTATCAGCGCATGGTAGAGGGCCGCGCCCAGATGGAGCAGGATCACAGCGAAAAAGGCATAGGCGAGGTATCCATGCGCGCTTCGAAGCAGGGCATATAGGTCCGGCCTCTGCGGCGCGATGGGCGGTAGGCGCATGCCGCCAGAGAGCAGCACAGGGATTCCCTCGGCCGAGAGCATCGCCCAGCCCAGCAGTGGCATGGCGATCATCAGCGCGTAGAGGACAATGTGGGAGAGATGGGCGGCGAGCTTCATCGGCTCTGGCAGGTCTGCCGGCAGCGCGGGGGCACCACGTCGCAGGCGCAGGATCAGGCGCAGCAGGGCGAGGACGAGAATTGCGATGCCAAGCGGCTTGTGAATGGAGACGAGCGTCAGGTAGCGGGCCGATATGGTCGAAACCATTCCTACTCCGATGAAGAGCATGGCCAGGATGCAGGCTGCCATCAGCCAGTGGAGGACGCGCTGTAGCGGGCTGAAACGCAGGCGGGTCATGGATGGGCTCCCGGAGTGGTGCGAGGGTACTGGGCGTCCTCTGCTGCGCGCCGCCGGTACGAAAGCGCGTAGGCGGAGGAGCGGGCGGCCGGAAAGGGATCGATAGAGACGCTCATGCCCCGGGGCAGCACGGTCGGGTCGTAGTTGACATCCCGGCAGGGGCCATCGGCCTCGTCCTGCAGCGCCTGAATCGTGAGGGTGGCGACATCGACGGTGCGACGGCTCTCGGGCCAGACTTGGCTCGGATCGGCCACGGGGTCACCGGGCTCGGCCACGGTCACCTCCATGGTCCAGCGCAGCGGGCCAGCGGCGAGCCGGGCCTTGATCTCCTCGTTCAGGAAATCCGGTGGACGGGTGGCGAGCTGGTCAGGCGGGACAGGCACGGGCTGCGCCTGCGGGCGCATCGACCAGCGGACGGCATGGTCCTGCCCCTGCGCATCGGTGAAGATGAACGCGTTTAGTGAGTTATAGCGCTCCTCGGCATAGCTGCCGGTCCAGGGAGCGCTGGCAGCCCAAGCACCGAAGCGGGCGATCTCCGGATGCGCCGCGGCAAAGGCACGCATGGCACCCGGCTCCTTGCTCCGCGAGGCCTGGAGCAGGGCGTAGAAGGCTTCTGGGGTAGAGACAGGGAAGAAGGGCGCGGTGATCATGGCGGTACGCCATTCCGAGCCGTCAGGCCCGAGGATCTGGAGACTCAGTCCGCGCGCCCGGGGCTTGGCATCGGGCTCCGAGATGTCAGCGGTGCCGAGGTTGAACCGCCCGATCACGGGATAGGAGCCGGTGGAGAGCAACGATGCGCGGGAGAGGGCCGTGCCGACACCGTTGGCCTCGAAAGTTCCGGTGAAGCAGATACCCTTCACGTGATTGCGCCGGTGGCCAGGCGCAGGACCTCCTGGAGGGCTCAGGCCAGCCAGCACCTTCTCGCGCGAGAGGCGATCCGGCGAGATCCATCCGGCAGTGTAGGCAAAGGCGGCAGTGGCGCCGCACAGCACAGCCCCGATGACGGCGAAGGCGCTTAGGCGAGAGCTCGGCCTATGGGATGCCTGCATGATGCACTCCTCGAATGCTGCGGACCCAGGGCGATCACCATGGCCCGGCGGGCCATGTGTCTCCCTTCTAGTAGGTAGACTAAGCGCCGTTGTCGGCCCCGCGTCAAGCGACTACCTACCTAGTAGAAGGGAAACAAAGGGAACGATGCGGTCCACTTCTGAGCGAATCATCGACGAAGCGCGGCGCCTCATCATGACGCGGGGGTACAACGGCTTCAGCTATGCTGATGTGGCCGAAGTGATCGGCGTCCGGAAGGCAAGCATCCACCACCACTTCCCAGGCAAGAGCGATTTGGCGAAGGCGGTCGTGGAGCAGTCGCGCGCGGTGATCCGCTTGCAGGTTGAGCAATTGGCGGAAGCGGAACCGGAGGCCAGCGCCCAGCTCCGTGCCTATGCGACCTATTGGGAGCGCTGCATTGCGGACAACACCGCGCCGTTCTGCGTAGCCGCGATGCTTGCCGCCGAGCTTCCGAGCCTGCCGGATGATCTCGCGGCCTCCGTCAGGCTGCACTTCGCCGATCTCACGGGATGGCTGGCGCGGCTCCTCGCCCTGGGTGTCCGCCAGGGCAGCGTGTCGCTGGTCAGGTCGCCGGCGGAAGAGGCTGACGCTTTCATGTCGGCCATTTACGGAGCGATGCTGTCGGCAAGAGCATTTGGCGAGCCGGAACGCTTCACGGCGATCACGGAGACGCTACTCTCGCGTATCGTCCGGCTCCATTAGAGTGGTGCTGTCAGCCAGGCCGTGCATTCAACCAGACCAGGCTTGCTCTCGCGCATCCGCTTCGTCGTGCCGCAGCCCGAAACTGGACATCCCGCCTGCGGTCGGGTCAGCTCTTCCGCTGGGTGCCCAATCCGGTTCTTCCATCGCCTCAGCTGCTGGCTGCTAACCTACGATCGTTACTCCGCGTGGGCCTGCCGCAGCACCTCGGCGGCGGCTCGTCCACTCGGCAGCAGCGCGCGCCCGTGCACCGTAGCGACACCTACCTCTCGGCTCAGCACGGCGTCCTGCACCGGCAGCAGAGTGATGTCGGTCATCCTCACGGAGGCAGCCATGAGCCGCGTGACCAAGCCGATCCCGACTCCCTCCCGGACCATTGCCAGCGCGCTTAGCGCGCTCCGCGTCTGGAAGGCCGGCCGGACGTCCACGCCCGCGCGAGGGCCCTGTGGTAGGAGTTGGCTAGGAGGAGCAAGGCGAGCGCCGAGGGTCGTCGCAGCACCACCTCCGCGATGGCGCTCATGATAGATGGGGCGGGATGAGCGGCCGCACAGGCCATCCAGTTTCTCGCCTCTGGTCAGTTTCCAGCGGGCACGCCTGTCATGAGCAACCCGGAACGATGGCGCCCGATTTCCAAGGCACCGGCTCTGGCTCTTTTCGCCGGCGGCAGCCGGCCTACTTCAACAAGCGCCGAGCCTGGCGCGACAACAGCATGCGGTCGTGCGCCTGCGCCGATCATCCGCCAGAGCCCCGTCAAGGATCAGCGACACCTGCTACGGGCACCAAGAACGAGGCAGGCCTTCCCTGCGCGCCTTAGGGGAAGCGATAAGCCAACTCGCCCAGCAGGACGTCAGAATGCCTTCGATCCAGGTCCAAGCCGGGTGACGTCAACGCTCTGCTTGCAGCCCTGCCACCGCCAGCAGCTCAGCGCCGATCCGGTCCATCTGTTCGGCCAGGCCCAGCTCGGCCCCTATCCCCGCTGCAACGGCCGCAAAGAAGCGCCGCTTGAGGTGGTGACGCCAGCGGAGCGGCTGGCCTGCCAGGAAGCGGGTCAACGCCTCGTAACGCTCCTCTGGCCAAAGCGCCTCGAAAGCGCGGCGGGCATCACCCAGGTCGAAATGGCCCGACGGCTGCGCGCGGCCAGCCTCGGCGCGCAGGGCGCGAGTAGCGGCCTCGTCCACGGCCCCGTTGCGTAAAGCCACACCATAGGCGTCCCGTGCTCGGTCCAGCGAGACGAACCCCCGGCTGACGTCTTCGGCCACCAGCTTCGGGTCGCGTGTGAGGGGGTCGCCATAGCCGCCCGCGCCGGCGCCAACCACGCGGACGACGTCGCCGGGCTCGCAGCGCAAGATGTCGGTGTTGCCGAGGCTCAGCTCCCCCGGCGTTCCGGGGTTGCGCAGGAACTGCGAGGTAGCGCCCGCGCGGCCGCCCATGACGCCCCAGGACGCGAAAACGGAGCGGTTACGGTTGCGGGCCGTCACCACCGTGTCCGGGGAGAACACCTGGAACTCCATCACGGCCGAGAGGCCACCGCGGTAGCGACCCGGCCCGGCGCTGTCCGGCCACAACCCGTAGCGGCGGAAGAGAATAGGCACCTCCGCCTCACTGATCTCAATAGGCGTATTCTTCAGGAAGGCCTGGGCGCCTCCCGCACCGTTCGGGCCGTCCGAGATCGGCGTGCCCCCGCCCCCGCCGCCCACGGGGCCGATGGAGGCCATGACGGGCCGGCCATCCCAGCCCGTGGTGCGGACATTCATGATGGAATTGCCGCCGGGTGAAGTGGCGGGCATTCGGTCGGGCAGCGCGAGCGAGAAGGCGCCGAAGGTGACGATCTGCGTCAGCATGCAGGTGAGCGAGCGCATGCCGACGGCCGCGGGGGCGACGGCGTTCACCACCGTGCCCTCCGGCATGATGGCCCGCGCGGCGCGCAACGTGCCGGCGTTCAGCAGCAGGTCGTTATTCAGCGTGTAGAGAACATAGGTGAGGCCGACGAGGCCGAGCGGGTGCCGCTCCCGCCCGCCGGTGGGCATGTTGAGGGAGGAAGCCACCTGCGGGTCACTGCCGGTATAGTCCAGCTCCACCGTCTCGTCCTGGACTCTCAGGGTCAGGGCGACGCGGCAGGGGACGCCCCCCTCCCCGTCCTCATCGGCGAAGTCGGCAAAGAAGTACTCCCCGTTGGGGATGCCGCGGATCACCGCGCGAGCCTGCTCCTCCGCGTAGTCCAGCATCTCGCGGGTGCCGTCGCGGAAGGTGCTGATCCCGAAGCGGGCGATGATCTCGTGGATCTTGCGCTCGCCAATATTGACGGAGGCAATCTGCGCCTTCAGGTCGCCCCAGTTCTGGCCAGGCGCGCGGACATTGAGCTGCATGATTCGCAGCACGTCGTCGTTCATCTGGCCGCGGCTGACGAGCTTCAGCGGGGGCACGCGTATGCCCTCCTGCTCGATCTCCGTAAGGGAGCGGGAGAGCGAGGCGGGGACGGCGCCGCCGACATCGGTGTTGTGGATGTGGCCGACCACGAAACAGACGATCTGGCCACCGTGGAAAACAGGCTTCCAGATGTGGATGTCCGGCGTATGGGTGGCCACGTTGCCGCTATAGGGATCGTTGGTGATGCAGATATCGCCCTCCTCGTAGGAGGGGATCATCTCGAGCACCGGTCCGTAGTCGATGCCGCTGTACCAGGGCGCGCCGAACTGGCGAGGAGAGACAAAGGCCATGCCCTCCGGCGTTACCAGCGTGCAGGAGAAGTCCTCCGTCTCCTTCACGAAGGCGGAGTGGGCGGTGCGCATCAGGGTGAAGGCCATCGCGTCGGCGGCGGCACCGCAATGATTAGCCAGGATCTGCAGACTGCGGCGGTCGATGGACATCGGAAGCACCCTCAGCGGGATTCGGGGGTGATGATGAGGTTTCCAAAGCCATCCACCGTCACCGCGAAGCCGGCCGGCACGCAGGTGGTGCTGTCAGGCTGGGCGATGATGGCGGGGCCGGGGAAGGTATGGCCGGCGCGCAGGCACGCGCGCGCATAGAGCGGCACGGGACGGGGCGCGCCATCCAAAAAGGCCTGCACCACCGCCTCCGGTATGGCAGGGGCGGTTGCCTCGGCGACGCGGGGAAGGACAGGCTTCGGCGTCGCCCCAGCGATGAGGAGGCGAAGCGAGACAACCTGCACCACCTCTTTCGGATCGGCGTGGCCGTAGAGGCGCTCGTGTTGAGCGTGAAAGGCAGTGCGCAGAGCCTCGACATCGCCGGCCTCGATCCAGCGCGCCTCGACCGGCGTGTCCACCTCGAAGGACTGGCCACGGTAGCGCATCTCGGCAGAAACATTGATGACGGGCGTGCCGGTGAAGCCCTGCTCTTCCACCAGCCACGTCGTCGCGTCACGTCGCATGGATTCCAGCGCCTCGCGCAGCGGCGTCTCGACCCCCGGTTGAAGCGTGGCGTAGAGGGTGCGGATGAAGTCGCTGCGGAGATCGGCGACCAGGCCGCCGAGGGCGCTCAGCACACCGGGTGTCGGCGGCACCACCACGCCCGCCATGTTCAGCTCCCGCGCCAGGAAGCAGGCAAGCATCGGGCCGGCGCCGCCGAAGGCCAGCAGGCTGAACTCGCGCGCGTCCAGGCCGAAGCGGGAGATCAACCCGCTGGCATCGGCGTACATGGCGGAAACGGAGAGTTCGAGGATGCCCGCGGCTGCTTCCTCCGCCGTCGTGCCCAGCCGCTCGGCGATGCGGCCCACGGCCCTACGCGCCGCCTCCACGTCCAGCCGCACGGCGCTGTAGCCGAGGTCGCTGTGGCCGATCAGCCCGAGCACGGCCACAGCGTCGGTGATTGTCGGCTCAGTGCCACCCTTGTTGTAGCAGGCGGGCCCCGGCGTCGATCCTGCGCTTCGCGGCCCGACCTGCAGCACGCCGAAATCGTCCACCCAGGCGATAGAGCCGCCGCCCTGGCCGATGGAGGTGACGGAGACGGAGGGGATGTGGATCTGGAAGTCGCCGATCACCTCGCCCGTACCATACTCGGGCTCGCCGTCCAGCAGCACCGCCAGGTCCGCGCTAGTGCCGCCGATATCGAGGGTCAGCAGGCGGGGAAAGCCGCACTGGCGCGCGATGAAGCCGGCGCCGATTACGCCAGAGGCTGTGCCAGAAAGAATCATCTGCACGCACTCGGCCTTGGCCTGCCGAAGCGCCATCACCCCGCCGTTGGAGCGGGTAATGCGCGGTGCCGCGGGAACGCCGAGCCCGGCCAGCGTCTCCTCGAAGCGATCGAGGTAGTGGGCCACGCGGGGCTGTACGTAACCGCTGATGCAGGCCGTTACGCTGCGCTCGTATTCTCGGATGATCGGCCAGACAGCGCTGGCGCGGAACACGGGCAAGGCAGGATCGATCTCGGCCAGGATGGCCTCCACCTCGCGCTCATGCGCGTCGCTGCGCCAGGCATGGAGCAGGGCGATGACGATCGCCTCGGCGCCGGCCGCGCGCGCGGCGGCATGGGCGGCCAGCACGCTATCCCGCGAGACAGGCAGCAGCGCGCGGCCATCGGCGCGGATGCGCTCCTCGATGCCAAAGACGCGATCGCGCGGGACCAGCGGATCGGGGCGGCGGGCATAGAGGTTGTGGTAGCGCGGCATCTTGAGCCGGGCCATCTCCAGCACATCCTCAAAGCCGCGCGTGGTAAGGAGGGCGAGCGGCACGCCGTTGCGCTGGATGACGGTGTTGATGCCCACCGTCGTGCCATGGGTGAAGTAGGCGACCTCCTCCGGCGCGACGCCGTGCCGCGCGGCAAGCAGGCCCAGCCCTTGCTCGATCTCGGCGCCAGGCGCGTCAGGTCTGGAGAAGACCTTGAGGGTGACGAGGCGCCCATCCTCCTCGTGCAGCGCGGCGAAGTCGGTGAAGGAGCCGCCGACATCGACACCCACGCGCCAGCCCATCCACATGCTCCCCGCATCGCCGGGGATGACTGCCATGCCCGGTCGGGCCCGGCCAATGACTTCTCGGGTGTCCCTACAAACCGGGGGTTATGGGCCATGGATCAATAACCCGGGGTTCTGGACGCTACGTGAGAAGCAATTGGACCCGGACGCGCCGCCGGCCCGATCCTCGCTCGTGCAGATCGGAAGGGGAGACGGGCAGAGTGGCACGGCGGTTGCGGCGAGATCGTTGATGACCATTGGCACTCCCCTCCTGCGGCGGCTCGGCGAGACGGACCGGCCGAGCATCGCCTTCACCATCGATGGCCAGCCCGCCACGGGGCTGGAGGGCGACACGCTGCTCACGGCCATCCTGCTGAATGCCGCCGCGCTGCGCGTCTCGGAATTCGGGGACGGCCCGCGGGCGGGCTTCTGCCTGATGGGGGCTTGCCAGGACTGCTGGGTCTGGACCGAGGAGGGCGAGCGCCTGCGGGCCTGCGGCACGCCGCTCGCGGCGGGAATACGGATCGTGACGCGGGAGGCTCCATGGCCCCACCTCGGATAGTGATTGTTGGCGCCGGACCGGCCGGAACGCGGGCGGCTGAGCTCCTGGCCGCGGCCGGGCTGCGGCCTGTGGTGGTGGATGAGGGGCGGAACAACGGAGGCCAGATCTACCGCCGCCAGCCCCCGGGCTTCCGGCGCGACGCGCGCGCGCTCTACGGTACAGAGGCCAGCCGCGCGACGGCACTGCACGCCACCTTCGACGCGCTGCGCCCGAAGATCGAGCATCTGCCGGAAACCCTGGCCTGGAACATCCATGGTGGGGAGCTCTATCTGCAGAGCGGCGAGCGGGCGTGCATCCTGCCCTTCGACGCGCTGATCCTCGCCACCGGTGCCACGGACCGGCTGATCCCCCTGCCCGGCTGGACTCTGCCCGGCACCTTCAGCCTGGGCGCCGCCCAGATCGCGTTGAAGGCCCAGGCCTGCGCGATCGGAAGCCGCGTCGCCTTCCTCGGCTCAGGGCCGCTGCTCTATCTCGTCGCGGCGCAGTACGTGAAGGCTGGAGCGGAGGTCGCGGCCGTGCTGGACACGGCGCCCCCGGGAGCGCGCTGGAAGGGGCTGCCGCTGATGGCATCCCGCCCCGCGCTGCTCGCCAAGGGTGCTGCGCTCATAGGGCGGCTCATGCGGGCGGGCGTGCCCATCCGCCGGGGCGTGGTGCCCCGCCGCATCCTGGCCGATGCCACCGGAACCCGCGTGGCGGGCCTTGCCATTGCCGGTTCGGACGGGGGCGAGGAGGTGATCACCTGCGATGCTGTCGGCATGGGCTGGCATTTGCGGGCGGAAAGCCAGCTCGCCGACCTCGCGGGCTGCTCCTTTGACTATGACCCGGACAGTCGCCAATGGCTCCCCCGTGCCGACGAGGATGGGCGCAGCGAGGTTTCCGGCGTGTACCTCGCCGGCGATGGGGTGCGCATCCTCGGCGCGGACGGGGCAGAGGTTGCTGGGCGGCTGGCGGCGCTGGCCGCTCTGCGCGACCTCGGCCTGCCGGCGCCGCCCGGCTATGACCTGGAGGTGCTGCGGCGGGGGAAGCGGGTGATGGACCGCTTCCGCCGCGGCTTGGCCCTCGCCTTCCCCTGGCCGGCCGATCTTGTCGCCAACCTGCCCGACGAAACCCTGGTCTGCCGCTGCGAAACGATCACAGCCGGCGACCTGCGGCGCACCGCGACGGAACTGGACGCGCGGGAGGTCAACCGCGCCAAGGCCTTCAGCCGCGTCGGCATGGGGCGCTGCCAGGGCCGGTACTGCGGCATGGCGGGGGCTGAGATCGTCGCGGCCGCACGCAGCCTGCCCGTACAGGCGGCGGGGCGGCTGCGCGGCCAAGCGCCGGTGAAGCCCCTGCCCGTTGCCGTCACGCTGGAAGAGGCGGAATGAGCGACAACCGCGCCGACGTGCTGGTTCTGGGGGGCGGGCTGATGGGTGCCGCCACCGCCTTCTTCCTGCGGCAGCGCGGCCTTTCCGTCATTCTGCTGGAGCGCGGGCTGGTGGGGCAGCAGGCCAGCGGGGTCAATTTCGGCAACGTGCGGCGGCAGGGGCGCTTCCTGCCGCAGCTTCCCCTTGCGAACCGCTCCCGCGCCGTTTGGGGCCGGCTGCCGGAGCTGCTGGGCGAGGAGGCGGAGTTCCTCCCCACAGGCCATCTCCGCGTCGCCTACACGCCCGAGGCGGTGGCGAACATGGAGGCCTATCGCGACGGCGCACGGCCCTACGGGCTGGAACTCGAGATCCTCAGCGGGAACGCGGTGCGCGCGCGGTTTCCCTGGCTCTCCACTGAGGTCCTTGCCGGCTCCTATTCTCCACATGACGGCCACGCCAATCCTCGCCTCGCCGCCCCTGCCTTCGCCCGGGCCGCCCGGCGCGCGGGGGCGCGGATCGAGGAGAACACGGAAGTGCTGAACATTGAGCGCGAGGGAGGCGACTTCCGACTGGACACGGCGGATGGCCGCTGCTGGCGCGCTCCAGTGGTGCAGGTCTCGGCGGGAGCCTGGGGCGGGCGGATCGCGGCGCGGCTGGCCGAGCCGGTGCCCCTCACCCCGCGTGGCCCGCAGATGGGGGTGACGGAGCCGGTGCCCTATGCGCTGGAACCGGTGCTGGGGATCACCACCAAGGACATCCGGGAGGTGATCTACCTGCGGCAGGTGAAGCGCGGGAACATCGTCTTCGGCGGCACGGGGCACGGGCCAGCCGAGCTGGACAGGCCGCCCTTCCGCGCGAACCCGCGCATCACCCTGCATCAGTTCACGCAGCTTCGCCGCATGGTGCCGGCGCTGGGCGCTCTGCGGATCATCCGGAGCTGGAGCGGGATCGAGGGCTACATGCGCGACGACATCCCGGTGATGGGGCCGAGCGCGAAATGGCCCGGCCTGTTCTACGCCTTCGGCTTCTGCGGCCACGGCTTCCAGCTCGGCCCCGGTGTGGGCGAGGTGATGGCGGAGCTGATCGCCACGGGGCGGACGGAGACGCCGATCGAGCCCTTCCACATCGCCCGCTTCGCCGAGGCCGCGGCGTGAGGATGCTGCCTTTCGAGACCGCGGTGCTGGAACGGCGGCACGGGGCCTACCGCCTCTCCACGGACCGCGCGTTGCTGGACGTGGACGCCCTCCACGCTTTTCTGGACCGCGAATCCTACTGGGCGCATGGGCTGGACCGGGGCGTGATGGAGCGCGCCATCGCGGGATCCCTGCCAGTGGCTGCCTACACCGGGGATGGCGCGCTGGTGGGCTTCGCGCGCGCGGTGACCGACGGCGCGGTCTTCGCCTATCTGCGCGACGTATTCGTCCTAGCGCCGCATCGCGGCCAGGGCTTGGGCCGTGCGCTGTCTGCGGCGCTGCTGGAGCACCCCGACCTCTCTACCGTCCGCAACTGGATGCTGGCGACGAAGGACGCGCACGGCGTCTACGCCACACTCGGCTTTGGGCCCCATGCGGACCCATCCACCCTCATGCAGAAGCGGCGGGTCCCGAATGGCTGACGAGCTCTGGCGCATGGGCGCCGTGGATCTGGCGGCCGCGATCCGCGCCCGGCAGATCTCCAGCCGCGAGACGGTGGAGAGCGCGCTCACCCGCATGGAGGCGGTGAACCCGGTGATCAACGCCGTGGTGGTGCCGATGGTGCAGCAGGCGCGGGAAGCAGCGGATGCCGCCGACGCCGCCCTGGCCCGGGGCGAGCCAGTGGGGCCGCTACACGGCGTGCCCATCACGGTGAAGATGAACGTGGATGTGGCGGGCATGCCGCGCACCAACGGGCTGCACGCCTTCAAGGACAGGGTCTCGACCGATGACAGCCCGGTGGTCACCAACCTCCGCAAGGCGGGGGCCGTCTTCCTCGGCCTGACCAACTGCCCGGCCTTCGCGGCGCGGCCCTTCACCAGCAACGAGCTGCACGGCGAGACCTACAACCCTTGGGGCCGGTCCTTCACGCCCGGCGGCTCCTCGGGCGGCGCCGCGGCGGCGGTAGCGGCCGGGATCGGGGCGCTGGGACACGGCAATGATCTCGGCGGCTCAGTGCGGCAGCCGGCGGCCTGCTGCGGGGTTGTGGGGCTGCGTTGCACGCCCAGCCGGATCCCGAACTACAACCCCTCGGTCGCCAAGGACCGGCCCTACCTTCACCAGTCCACCACCTCGCAGGGGCCGATCGCGCGCAGCGTGGCGGATGCGCGGCTGGGCTACAAGGTTATGTCGGCGCGCGACCCGCGCGACCCCTGGTGGGTACCCGCGCTGCCGGAATCCGAGAGCCTGAAGCTACCGGTCCGCGTCGCTCTCTTCACCGGCCCGGCGGGCACGGATGCTGCCGTGGTCAATGCCCTGCGCCAGGCTGCACGCTGGCTGGAGGAGGCCGGCTGCACGGTGGAGGAGGTAGAGCCGCCTCGCTACGAGGAGGCCTGGGACCTGCACCGCGCCCTGCTGCATGCAGAGCGTGAGAACGGCACGCTGCGCGACATCGAGCGCCATGGCGATGAGGCCGTGCGCCGCGCCATGCGGGGCCGCGTCGCGTTCCGCCCGCGCATGATCCCGGGCCGGGACGAGTACATCGAGGCCGTCGCCCTACGCTCCACAATCCTGCGGGAGTGGAACCTGTTCTTCGAGCGGTATCCGCTGCTGGTCATGCCCATCGCCTATCGTCACGCCATGCCCGCGGAGCACGACCAGCGCGGCGACGAGGCGGTGGCGGAGGTGATGTGGGCCAACGCGCCGGCCCATGTAACGGCACTTCTCGCCCTGCCCGGCCTCTGTGTGCCGGTCGGCGTCGCGGACGGCGCGCCCACCACCGTGCAGCTCGTCGCGGCCCGGCTGCAGGACCTCTTCCTGTTCGATGCCGGCGCGCTGGTCGAGGCGCGCGCCGGCCGGCTGACGCCGATTGACCCACGGCCTTCCTGAAGGAGACCACAGTGATGGAGACCGGGGCCATGCCGCCGAAGAGCATTTACCGTGCGGCCGCATCGCTGGCCCTGGCCACCCTTCTCGCCCTGCCGGCCGCTGCGCAGTCCGTGCTGACCATGGGCATCAGCGCGGCGCCGGGATCAGTGGATCCGCACTACAACCAGGGTACCTCCACCCAGACCCTGACCTACCACATCTTCGACACGCTGACGGACCGCCGCCCCGATGCCAGTCTGGCGGCCGGCCTGGCGCTGAGCTGGACGCCAGTGGAGGACAGCGTCTGGGAGTTCCGGCTGCGCCCGGGCGTGCGCTTCTCCGACGGGCAGCCTTTCACGGCGGATGACGTGGCGTTCACCATCGCCCGCATCCCCAACGTGCCGAACGCGACGGCCAGCTATGCCGGCCAGGTCCGCTCCATCCAGCGCGTGGAGGTGGTGGACCCGCTGACCACGCGCTTCCACACGGACGGCCCCTCCCCCAACCTGCCCATCGATCTTTCCGTCGTCGCCATCGTGTCCCGCCACGCCGGGGAGGGCGCAACGACGGAGGACTACAATTCCGGCAAGGCCGCGATCGGCACCGGCCCCTTCATCCTCCGCTCCTACACCGCGGGGAACGAGGCGGAGCTCGTGCGGAACAGGAACTGGTGGGGGCCGCGGCCGGACTGGGACCGGGTGGTGTTCCGCTACATTGCCAATGCCGGGGCGCGCTCGGCCGCGCTGCTCTCGGGCGGGGTGGACCTGATCGACACGCCCTCTCCCAACGACATCCCGCGCTTCCGGACGGACCCGGGCACGAGCGTCTTCTCCGCCCAGGGATGGCGGTTGATCTACCTGGCCCCGAACCAGTCCGCCCAGGTGGCACCCTTCGTGACGGACAATGGCGGGCAGCCCTTGCCCACGAACCCGCTACGGGACCGGCGGGTGCGGCAGGCGCTCTCCATCGCTATCAACCGGACCAACCTAGCCGAACGGGTGATGCAGGGCACGGCGGAGCCGAACTATCAGTTCCTGCCGCCAGGCTACCCCTCCCACAACCCGGCCCTTGCCGTGCCGAAGCCTGATCTAGCCGCCGCGCGGCGCCTGCTGGCCGAGGCGGGCTATCCCGACGGGTTCCGCATCGCGCTGCACGTCGCGCAGAACGCGCGGCCGACCGACCCCATCGCGGCCCAGGCCATCGCGCAGATGTGGACGCGCATCGGCGTGCAGACGAATGTGGAGACCATGCCGCTCTCCATGTACGGGCCGCGATCGGCGCGGATGGAGTTCGCTGTGACCATGTGGGGCTGGGCGAGCCCGGGCCATGCGGGCCACCCGCTGGTCAATGTCGTCAGCACCTACGACCGCGCGAAGCTGACAGGCAGCTTTAATCGTTCCGGCTATTCTAACCCGGCGCTCGACGCGCTGATCGGCCGGGCCGTGCGGACACTGGACGACCGCGAGCGCGAAGGGCTGTTCCGGCAGGCCGTCGCCGGAGCGGTGGAGGACGTTGCGATCATCCCGCTCTACCAGCTCACCAATTCCTGGGCGACGCGCAAGGGAATTACCTACGAGGCAACGGGCTACGACTACACGCGCGCCGTGCTGGCGCACCGCACTCGGGAAGGCGGGGCGCGCTGAGGCCATGGGGATCTACATCTCGGCTGATATCGAGCGAATCGCGGGGGTGTCTTCCGTCAGCAGACCCTTCCATCAGGCTTCGAGTACCGCGACGCCTGCCGCTGGATGACCGACAGCGTGGCCGCAGCCGCCATGGCGGCCTTTGAGATGGACGCTGAGGAGGTGGTGGTCCCGGACCGCCATCTCACCTCCCGGAACACCCTGACCGACTGGTTGCCGGACCGGGTGCAGCTTGTCTGCGGCGTGCGGCGCCCCCCTTGGAATGATGGCGAGGGTCGAGGACCACCGCCCACCGGCACCCTCTTCCTCCCGCCACAGGTGGAGCGGCTGGATGCCTACACCATTCGCGTTGTGGTGCCGGACACGCGCGGCACCACAGGCTTCATGTCCGTCGCGCCCGGCTACGACCCGACGGAGCAGTAGGCCCCCCGGCGCCCTTCGCGCTGGCCCCGTTGGTTCCAGTAACGGCCGCACGGATATCTTCGGCGATGTCGCGCACGAAGCGGGAGGCGGGGCGGGTGCCGGAGGTGACGAGGCTGAGGCTCATCAGCACGCGCGGCAGAAAGGGCCGCGCGGCGACGCCGGGGAAACTCTCCCAGGGGAGCATGCCGTCCACCAGCGCGACACCCAGCCCGGCCTGCACCAGCGGCAGGGCGGAAATGGCCATGGCAATTTCCGTATGGACCTGCCGGACCAGCCCCTCGCGCTCGAAGGCCGCGTCCAGCAAAGGACCGACATCGGCGTGGGAGCCGTAGGAGATCAGCCTCTCCCCGGCCAGGTCCGCCGGCCCAACCGAGGGGCGCAGCGCCAGGGGCGATGCGGCCGGAAGCAGCGCGATCACGGGGGTGGTTGTCAGCAACTCCGCCTGCACCATCGGCACGCGGATGGTGGAAAGTGTAAGGCCGAGATCCACCTCCCCCACCAGGATCTTCTCGCTCAACTCCTCCGCCGGCAAAGTGCGGAGCACCACCTTCACCCCGGGATGCCTGGCCTGGAAGGCGCCCAGGGCCCGGGGCAGCACAGCGAAGCCCGGCGGCGCACTAGCGCCGATTCGCAGCAGGCCCACCTGTCGCTCGCGGATGCGGACGGCAAGGTCCCGCACCGCCTCGATCTCGCGAAACACCCGGTCCGCGTCGGCGTAGAGGAGCTGTGCCTCCGCCGTCGCGTGCAGGCGCCCGCCTGCACGCTCGAACAGGTGGTAGCCGAGCTGGCTTTCCAGGTGGCGTAGGATCTTGCTGATGGCGGGCTGGGACACGTTCAGCAGCTGCGCGGCGGCGGTAAGCGTGCCACTGCGCATGATGGCGCGGAAGACCTCGAGCTGGCGAGCATTCATGGCACGAGGATAGAGGCGGAAGCCGGCAGCGCGCCATGCCCTCATAACCCCGCCTCATGGCTGCTGGGGCGATTGGCATTGGACGGAGTACGCCCGCGACTGGAACAGTGCCGGAAACAAGCCGTCGCCGAGCAAGGCGGAGAGCGCCAGCGTCATCCCGGCCAACCATTTTTCCCCGTCCGAGAACTTTCGCCGATGGAAAGCCATCTCCCCGGCCTGCTGAAGGCCCTCGCCCTCGCCGCGATGCTCGGGGGAGGCACGGCCTCCGCGGCCGAGCTGCGCATCGGCACCCTCGCCACGCCGACGCTGGATCCACACTTCCTCTACCTGGACAGCAACGTCGCCTATCAGCGGCACATCTACGGATCACTGCTGCAGATCGACGAGAATGGTCGGCTGGTCCCCGACCTCGCCACCTCCTGGGAAGCCGACGGGGAGACGATTTGGCGCTTCAGGTTGCGCCAGGGCGTCACCTTCCACGACGGATCGCCCTTCACCGCGGAAGACGTGGTGTTCTCGATGCGCCGTGTCCCGTCCCTTCCGAACAACCCGGCGCCCTACACCACCCAGCTCCAGGGCGTGACGGAGGTGCGGAAGCTGGACGACCACACGGTGGAGTTCGTCACCGCCGGCTTCAATCCGATCCTGCAGGCCCAGATCGCGCAGCTCGCCATCGTCTCCCGCGCGGCGACGGAAGGGCGGAGCACGGAGGACTTCAACAGCGGCCGCGCCGCGATCGGCACCGGTCCTTACCGCTTCGTGGAGTTCACCGGGCGCGACCGGCTGGTAGTGGAGCCCTTTGCCGCCTACCAGGGCCCGAAGCCCGAGTGGAGCCGCGTCACCTTCCGGGTCATCCCCAGCGACACCGCGCGCAACGCCGCCTTGCTGGCGGGGGACGTGGACCTGATCGAGGCCGTTCCCCCGCGCGATGCGGCCCGGCTGGCCGCGACGCCCGGCATCAGCGTGCATGCCGGCGGCTCCACCCGGGTGATGTTCCTCGGGGTGAACCTCACCCCCGGCTCGGGACAAACGGCCGGGGCCAACGATCCGCGCAACCCGCTGATGGACCCGCGGGTGCGGGAGGCGATCTCGGTCGCCATGAACCGGCAGGCGATGGTGGGTAGCCTGCTCAGCGGCTACGGCGCCACCGCCGACCAGATCGCGGTAGCCGGGATGACCGGTCACGTGCCGGACGCGCCGCAGGACCGTTACTCAGTGGAGCGGGCGCGGCAGCTGCTGCGGGAAGCGGGCTATCCCGACGGGTTCAGCACCGCTCTCGTCTGCACCAACAACCGCTACGTGGCGGATGAGGAGACTTGCCAGGCGGCGGGCCAGATGCTGGCGCGCATCGGAATCCGCGCGGCGGTAGAGGCCATCCCGGCCAACGTCTATTTCGGGCGGGTGCGCGCGGGACGGAACCCGGCGCCGCTCTTTCTCGGCGCCTGGGGGAACAGCCGGGGCGACATGGGCTACACGCTCGGCGCCATCTTCCACAGCTACAGCCCGCAGGGCGGGCTCGGGTCCAGCAACCGCTCCGGCTGGGCCGACCCGGAGACAGACCGGGAGATCCAGGCGGCGCTGACCGAGCATGACAAGGCGGGGCGCGCGGCGCTGCTGACCTCCGCCCATCGCCGCGCCATTGAGGGCCGGTCGCTGATCCCGCTCTTCACCGCGCCCGTGCTGCTCGCCTCCAGCAACCGCGTCGCCTACAGGCCGGGATCGAGCGGAAGCTCGGAGCTGACCCTGGCGATGAAGGCGCATCCGAAGGCGGATTGAGGACACCTCCATGACCCCGAGCATCGGGCCAGTCCACGGCCCTGCCAACTGGCACGGCCCTTCCTTCAATGTCGAAGAGCAGGCGCTGATGCGCCTCTCGCCCGCCGATGTGGAGGAGCTCGAGGCGGCGCTCGCCCACCTGCTGGCATTGGGAGATCTGGACCTGCCGGAGATCACACCGGAGAGCTTTCCCCTCCCCCACCTCGGCCCGGTGCTACGTGGCGTCCAGGAGCGGCTGAACTCAGGCAGCGGTGTGGTGCTGCTGCGCGGGCTGGACCGGGCACGCTACTCGGCCGACGACCTCGGCAGGATCTATTTCGGCATCGCGCGGCATGTCGGCCTTCCCATCGCGCAGAGCCACCTGGGCGAGCTGCTGACAGGCGTGATGGATCTCTCAGACGTTGGGGAGCAGCGCGAGGGCGGCACGCAGCTGGGCGGACGCCAGGGCTTTCACACGGACGGCGTCCCGGGCGCAGACATCGTGGCGCTGCTTTGCCTGCAGGAGGCCAAGTCGGGCGGTGCCAGCCGCATCGTCAGCGCCGCCGCCCTTCACAACGCGCTGCTGGAGCGGCGGCCAGACCTGCTGGCAGCCCTCTACGAGGGCTTCGTCTGCCAGCTCGCGCCCGGCGAGGCCAAGGCCAGTGGAAAATCGGTCAGCGACGGGCCCGTGCCGGTTTTCCAGCAGAGCGACGGCGTCCTCACCTGCGCGCTGAACGGCGCGCAGCTGCGCCGAGCCGCCCGGAACGGTGCGCCCCTGCCACTGGCCCAGGCGGAGGCCTATGACGAGCTGCAGCGGCTGGCAGACATGCCCGAGTTCTACCTGGACATGAGCATCCGCGAGGGCGACATCCAGTTCATCAGCAACCGCGCCCTACTGCACGGCCGCACCGACTACGAGGATCACCCCGAGTTGGAGCGGCGGCGCCACATGCTGCGGATCTGGCTGCACGCGGATCGCTGGCCCGCCGTGCCGGAGCCGCAGCGGTTCTTCGATGCGCAGGAAACCGCCCGGCTGGTGCGGGCCCGCCGCCCACGCATGGATCTTCCCTCAGCCCATATGCGGGAAGCCTCGGAGCGGCTGAAGGCCCGCCAGGCCGCCGGGGAAGCATTGGAGCGGCGGCGCGCCTTCGGCGGCTCATCCCTTCGCGCCATGGCCGGGGGTGGCTGAGGCCGCCCGGCCTCAGCCCTCGGCGGGGAAGAAGGTCTCCAGGTCGTATTCGTGCTTCACGAAGACCGACTTGATCACGACGTAGGAGAAGTACTTCTCGATTCCGATGCTGAGCGCCAGCATATGCTCGATGCGCTCCTGGTAATGCGCGATGGAGCGAGTCATGAACTTCAGCAGGTAGTCGTAGCCGCCGCTGACAAGGTGGCACTCCACCACCTCACTCATGCCGCGTACGCTCGCCTCAAATCGCTTGAAGTCGGCGCTCCGGTGATCCGACAGCGTGACCTCCGTGTAGATGGTCACGGTGTCGCCGAGCTTCTGCAAGTTGATGTGCGCGCCGTAGCCGACGATGTAGCCCGCCTTCTCCAATCGCTTCACGCGGGTGAGGCAGGGGCTCGGCGAGAGCCCTACCGCCTCCGCGAGGTCGACATTGGTAGCGCGCCCATTCTTCTGCAGATGCGCCAGGATCCGAAGGTCGATCCGGTCGAGTTTCGGGACGCCAGCCACCATGAAGCAACCATCCGGGGCGGGTAAGCCGCACGCGGCAGGACGCTAGCTCGCACGGGCACTGGGTGACAAGGTCAGGCGGCCGAAGCTGATGCCGTTCCGGTGGAACCACCGGAACGGTTAAGCGGCTCTATGCCGCCCTAGTAGCCCCGCCCCCGGTCCACCAACCCCAGCATCGGCTCGCCGCGCCGGTGGCGGCGGATATTCTCGATCACGGCCTCGCCGCCCGTATCCGCATGGGTCGTGCTCGCGACGTGCGGCGTCAGCCAGATGCGCGGGTGGGACCAGAACGGATGGCCGTGGGGCGGCGGTTCGGGCTCCGCCACATCCAGGATGGCGGCAGAGAGGTGGCCGGAATCCAGCGCCGCCAGCAGGTCGGCATCCACCAAGTGGCCACCGCGCCCGGCATTCACGATCCCCGCCCCGCGCGGCAGCGCGGCAAAGAGAGAGGCATTGAGCATGCCCCGCGTCTCCGCGGTCAGCGGCAGGAGGCAAACGAGAATGTCGAGACCGGACAGGAAGGCCGGCAGTTCCTCCTTCCCAGCGAAGCAGGGCGCTCCGTCCAGGTCGCGCCGCCCGCGGCTCCAGCCCGAGACGGTAAACCCGAATCCCCTGAGCGCCTTGACGGCCGCGAGGCCGAGCACGCCGAGCCCGAGCACGCCGACGCGGCGCTGCTCCGCGCGCACGCCCTTCGTCGCCGCCCACACTCGTCGCCGCTGCTGGTCCAGGAAGAGCGGGAACTCGCGGTGCAAGGCGAGGACGGAGAGGGTAACATACTCCACCATGCCCGCGGTCAGTCCGGGCTCCACCATCCGCACGACCTGCACATGCGGCGGCAGAGTGCGAAGGTCGAACTGGTCCACCCCGGCGCCGACGGAGAAGAGCACCTCCAGCCCCGGGAAGAGCGCAGCCAGGTTCTCTGGCGGCTGCCAGACGGCCAGGTAGCGCACGGCGGCCGGCGCGCCGGTCTCCGGCCAGATGTGGAAAGGCAGGTCCGGCAAAGCCTCTGCGAAGAGGCGCTGCCACGCCGCTCCGCGCACAGGCTCGGACTTGTAGACAATGCTCATGCGCTTTCTTATCCCAATGCCTGACTCACCAGGGCGAAGCAGGACACCGCGCCGTTGCCGCGCGGCGGTGTGCCACGCACCATCACCTCCCCGCCGCCCACCTCCGTCAGGCCGAGTGCCTCAAGCCAGGGCGAGAGCCCGCACCCATCCGGCACGTCAATCCGGATGAACTGGCCCGAGCGCGAGCCGAGCCAGTGCGCAATCATTGCCCGCGCACCCGTCACGTCGGGCGCCATCACGGGCCCGATGACCTGCCCGTGCCCGAAGCGGCGGATCAGGGCGAAGCCAATCGCCTCGCCGTCTCGGTCCAGCACCACGCCGTCCGAGAGGGGCAGCAGCGCCTCGATCAGCGCATCCCGCCGCATGCCCGTGGCCTGCGTGTCCAGTGCGGCGAGCACGCGCGCGTCGCTGCGGCCCAGCGGACGCAGGCGCTGGCCCGGCGGCAGCGCGACCAGTTCCGCCGAGAAGCTGCTGCCCTGGTGCTGGTGTACCGTACCGGCGCCGGCGAAGCCGAGGCTGCTGTACAGGGGCGCGCCGGCGGCGGTGGCGCAGAGGGTGATGCTCCGTTCGCCAAGGAGCCGCATCACACCCTCGGTCAGCGCGCGCCCGATGCCGCGCCCCTGCGCCGCATCGGCCACCACCACCAGGCCGAGCGCCGCAGCATCCGGGCCGTAGCACCAGCCCAGCGTCGTGCCCACGAGCCGGCCGTCCAGTTCGGCGGCCAGTCCCTCGCCAAGCGTGAGGCAGAAGGCCCAGTCCTCAACCCGGTGCGGCCAGCGCAGTGCGGCCGTCAGTGCCTGCGCCGTCGGAAGATCCGCCTCCGTCAGCGGGCGGAGCCGCGCGGCATCCCTCCCCTCTCGTGTCGGTCGAGCAGTCATGCAGGCCTCGCTACGGTCCTCTCCGTGCGGCAGGGATACAGCATGCGCGCGGCACAGGCTTCCGAAGTCACGGCCGATTCGGCATCTTTGGCCGCGCGGTGAGGAGTACCGCCGGTTGTGCCGATCCGCCCCCCTGAATCGGCATGATCTTCGCTTCGCGGCGGCGTGTCGGTGAGATCGTGCCAGCCGCCGGCCAATAGGATCACCTGTGAACCCGGCAAGGCCGGGCCGGATCGAAGGACACCCCGATGCCCCATCTGCGGCCCAAGTTCATCACCTTCGATTGCTACGGCACGCTGACCAACTTCCGGATGGGCCCGGTGGCGCGCGAGCACTTCGCGGGGCGTGTCCCGGCCGAGCGGATGGATGCCTTCCTGCGGGACTTCAGCGCCTACCGGCTGGACGAAATCCTTGGTGCCTGGAAGCCTTATGCTGAAGTGCTGGACAACGCGGTGCGCCGCACCCTGGCGAAGTACGGCATCCCCTATCAGGAGGGCGACGGAGCCCGCTTCTCCGACGCTGTGCCCACTTGGGGCCCGCACCCGGACGTGCCGGAGCCGCTGAAGCGCGTAGCGAAGGAGTTCCCCCTCGTCATCCTGTCCAACGCCGCCAATCACCAGATCCACGAGAACGTGGCGAAGCTGGAGGCGCCCTTCCACGCCGTGTTCACGGCCGAGCAGGCCCAGGCCTACAAGCCGCGCATGCAGGCCTTCGAGTACATGCTCGGTCAGCTGAACGCGCGGCCGGAGGATCTGCTGCACGTTTCCTCCTCCTTCCGCTACGACCTGTTCACGGCGCATGATCTGGGGATCCGCGACAAGGCCTGGGTGAATCGCGGGCATGAGCCGCGGGGCAATGAGTTCTACGGATACCACGAGATCCCCGACATCGGCGGCCTGCCCGGCCTGCTCGGCCTCTGATCGCCTGAAACCGCTCCGGAGTTCGTGCCCATGTCGCCGCCCGTCGATCCCGTCACCAGCGACCCGAAGCTGCCCGCCGAGGTGGATGTCGCCATCATCGGCGGCGGCATTGCCGGCGTGACGGCCGCCTATTTTCTGGCCAAGGCCGGGCAGCGCGTGGCGCTGCTGGAGAAGGGCGTGATCGCGGGCGAACAGTCCAGCCGCAACTGGGGCTGGTGCCGTGTGCAGAACCGCGACGAACGCGAGATCCCCGTCATGCTCCGCAGCATGGAGCTGTGGGACACGCTGCCGAAGGAGGCGGGGATCGATGTCGGCTTCCGCCGCACCGGGCTGGTCTATGCCACCCGCAGCGAGAGCGAGCTGGAGAGCTGGCGCCGCTGGGTGGAGATGGCGCGCGGCTACCAGTTTCATAGCCACATCCTCTCCGCCGAGGAGGCGCGGGCCATGGTGCCCGGGGCGGCCGGCGGCTGGATCGGCGGCGTGCACTCGCCGCATGACGGCAGGGCCGAGCCGCGGAAAGCCGCGCCCGCCATCGCGAGTGCCGCGCGCAGGCTGGGCGCCACGGTTCACCAGCGCTGCGCGGTGCGGGGCCTGGACATCGAAGGTGGGCGCATTGCCGGCGTGATCACCGAGCACGGGCGCGTCCGTGCGGCGCAGGTGCTGCTGGCAGGCGGCGCCTGGTCCTCCATGCTGCTGCGGCGCCACGGGCTGGACCTGCCGCAGTCCAGCATCCGCTCCACCGTCTTCCTCACGGAGCCGGCCCCGGAGATCACGGCGGGCGGCCTCTACACGCCCGACATCACCATCGGCCGGCGCGAGGATGGCGGCTACATCGTGGCAGCTAACAACCGTGGCCAGATCGAGATCACGCCGCAGGGCCTGCGCTATGCTCGCAAGTTCTGGCCGACGCTGGTGGCGCGCCGGAAGATGGTGAAGTTCGGCATCGGCGAATCCTTCTTCCGCGGCCCGCAGGCCCTCCCCCGTCGCTGGCGCATGGACCGGCCCACCATCTTCGAGCAGGAGGACATGCGCGTGCTGGACCCTGCGCCAAAGGCCGGGGTGGCAGAGCCGGCGTTGAAGCAGCTCGCCGCCTCCTACCCCGCCCTGGCGGGAGTGAGGATGGGGAAGATCTGGGGCGGGTGGATCGATTCCACGCCGGACGCCGTGCCCGTGATCTCCCCCGTGGGCGCGCTGCCCGGCCTGTACATCTCCACGGGCTATAGCGGTCACGGCTTCGGCATCGGGCCGGGCGCCGGGCAGCTCGCCGCCGAGATCATCCTGGGCGGGAAGACCGGGGTCGACCCCGCCCCCTTCCGCTACGAGCGGCTGGTGGACGGATCGCGCATCCAGAAGCCCGGGATGATGTGACCATGAGGATGGTGCCCTACTGGCTCGATACCGCCACGCCCTTCGCGGGCGCGGAGACAGGGCCGGTGGGAGGTGAGGTGGACGTGGCGGTGATCGGCGGCGGCTTCACCGGCCTGTCCGCCGCCCTTGCCCTGGCGCGGAGTGGCGCGACGGTCGCCCTGCTGGAGAGGGGCCGGGTCGTCGGGCAAGCCTCCGGCCGGAACGGCGGCCATGTGAACAATGGCACGGCCCACAATTTCGCCGCCCTGGCGGGAAGCTTGGGGCTGGATCGCGCCCGTCGCATCTACCACGCCTTCGACGCCGCGGTGGACACGGTGGAGCGGATCGCGCGAGAGGAAGGGATCGCCTGCGATTTCCGCCGCTCCGGCAAGATCAAGCTCGCCGCCAAGCCCGCGCACTACGACTCCATCGCGCGGGGTTTCGAGCTGCTGCAGCGTGAGGCGGATCCGGAGGCGCGGCTGGTCCCGCGCGAGGGACTGCGGCAGGAGATCGGCTCCGACGCGTTCTTTGGTGGCGTTCTCTTCCCGAAGAGCGCGCAGATGCATGTGGGCCGCTTCGGGATGGGGCTTGCCGAGGCGGCGCGGCGCCGCGGCGCCCGCATCTTCGAGGACACACCCGGAACGGCGCGGCGGCGGGCGGCGGCCTGGCACCGTATCACGACCCCGCGCGGGGCGCTTCGAGCGAAGCAGGTGCTGCTCGCGACCGGCGCGAGCAGGCTGGGGCCGATGTATTTCCGCCGCCGCCTCGTGCCGCTGGGCTCCTTCGTCATCGTCACGGAGCCACTGGGGGCCGAGCGCATCGCCTCCATCATGCCGACGCAGCGCACGGCCACCACAACGCGCATCATCGGCAACTACTTCCGCACCACGCCGGACGGGCGCCTCGTCTGGGGCGGGCGGGCGCGCTTCGCCCTGCCCTCCCTCGCCTCGGACGTGAAGAGCGGGCGCGTGCTGGAGGAGGGGCTGCACCGCATTTTCCCGCAGCTCGGCCGGGTGAGGATCGACTACTGCTGGGGCGGCACGATCGACGCCACGCAGGACAGGCTGCCCCGCGCGGGCGAGAGGGACGGCCTGTTCTACGCCACAGGCTACAGCGGCCACGGCGTGCAGATGTCGGTCCATATGGGGCAGGTGATGGCCGAGGTGATGGGCGGCCGTGCCGAGGCCAATCCCTTTCGTGACCTGGAGTGGAGGCCTGTGCCCGGCCATTTCGGCCCGCCCTGGTTCATGCCGCTTGTGGGCCTCTACTACCGCTTTAAGGATCGTGTCGCCTGAGGCGCGACCTTTCCGGAGATTTGTCGTCGCATGGCCGGGAAAACGGCACGACGCTGCGCCTTCGGGCGCTGCCGGGCTGCGCAGGGTACGGGAACCCGGGCAAGCACCAGCGCCCATGTCACATGGCTGAATTCCACGGCGCCCGCATGGCGCAAGGCAAACGTGAATCCGGCACCACCAAGGCAACCGGGGCCGCAGATCAGGGATTTCGCAACATGGACGAGACCAGCCGCATCCTTTCACGCCCCGCGCTGCAGCGGCGCGGGCTCCTCGGCCTCGGCGCCGGTTTGGGGCTGGCTGGGCTGCTGCCGGCAGCTGCGCGCGCCCAAGCGCGCCGCCCTGTCCCGCCGCCACCGAGCACCCGCAAGGGCCAGGTGGTGGTCGGCATCTCCCAGGAGCCGACCGTCTTCAACCCCCTCATGCCCGGCATAGAGGTGGACGAGACGATCTGGATGAACGTCTTCAGCACCCTCTGGTACCCGACGCCAGAGGGCGAACTGGTGGCCGACCTCGCGCGCGAGGTACCCTCCACCGCCAATGGCGGCATCTCGGAGGACGGGCTGGCTTGGACCGTGAAGCTGCGCGAGGGCGTAGTATGGCATGATGGAACGCCCTTCACCGCTGAGGACGTGCGCTACTCGCTGGAGCTGATCAACAACCCTTCCTTCCGCACCCGCACGCGCGTGGGTCACAGCCTAGTGCGCGAGATCGTGGTGAAGGGGCCGCACGAGATCTCCTGGCGCATGGAGAAGGCCTACGCGCCCTATCTCGCGCTGATGGCCAATACCTACATGGTGCCGAAGCACATCCTGGAGAAGGCGGGCGATCCGAACAGCGCACCCTTCAATAGCAGCCCGGTTGGCACCGGCCCCTTCCGCTGGGATCGCCGCGTGCCGGGCGACCACATCCAGCTCGCCGCCAACGACAAGTACCACGGCACCGGCCCCTATCTTGAGCGCGCCATCTTGAAATACGTGCCGGACCAGACGGCGCTCTACGCGCAGTTCCGCACGGGCTCGGTGGACACGATCATCGGCACGGGCATCCCCGCAAATTTCTTCGCCGAGGCCCAGAAGCTGCCCGGGCGACGTGTGGCGACCTCGCCCAACGCCTCGCTGGAGGTGCTGATGCCGAACCTCGAGCATCCGGCGCTGGCCGACAAGGCGGTGCGGCAGGCGCTCTACGCCGGGATGAACAAGAAGGGCATCATCGACGTCATCTTCTACGGCATGCACAAGCCGACGGAGTCCTTCGCGCCGCAGGAGTCCTGGGCCTACAACCCCAACCTCCCCGCCCATCGCTACGATCTCGCCGATGCGAACCGCATCCTGGACGGGGCCGGCTGGACGCGCGGCGCCGGCGGCGTGCGGCAGAAGAACGGCGTGCCCCTGGAGTTCGCCGTCTCTACCACGACGGGGGCCGCGCTTCGCGAGCAGGTGCAGCAGCTGCTGATGCAGGACTGGGGCAAGCTCGGCGTCTCCATGAAAATCAACAACATGCCGGCGGCGGTGATCTGGGGTGATTTCTACGTGCGCTCCAAGTTCCAGATGCTGATGGTCGGCACCGCGTTCCGGACGGGGATCGACCCCGACCCGGCAACACGCTTCGCCTCGGATGCGATCCCCGTGCGCGGCGGCAGCGGCGGCAACTACATGCAGTGGATGAACGCCGAGGCTGACCGCCTCCTAGCTGAAGGCCAGAGCACCTTCGACCAGGAGCGCCGCAAGGCGATCTACTTCCGCCTGCAGGAGATTGTGCGTGACGAGCTGCCGATCCTGCCGATCTACCAGTACGCGACGGCCGAGGGTACGAAGGACACGTTGATCGGGTTCCGCCCCAATGTGAACGCGCGGCAGAACACCTGGAACATGCGGGAGTGGTACTGGGCCAGCTGACGGATCGCCGGCGCCGTCAGGCTGACGCGGGCTCCAGTTGCAGCACGGCGTCACCGTGCTGCAGCGGTCCCGCTTCCTCTACCTCGCAGTAGATGCCGAAGTCGCGTCCGAAGTGGTGCAAAAGGGCGCGGAACACCTCGCGGTCCTCCGGAAGCTCCTCCTGCCCAAGGGTAGTAAACGCGCATCGGGCGCAGGGAATGGTGCCGCGCAGGGTGACGCCGCCGATACGGAAGCTGCGGCCGCGCAGCGCGTATTCGGGGATGCCGTCCACTCCCTCAGGCGTCTCCACCAGGATGTTCGGGCGAAAGCGGCGTTCATCAATGACGCTGCCCGGAACCGCGGCGCGCAAGGTACGCAGGGCGGCCGTGGTGAGCAAATGGATCGGCGCGCGGCGGTAGCGCGGGCGCGGACCGTCCCCGGCGTACCGGCGAATGGCAGCGGGGAAGCCGAGGGAAACGGAGAGCGCGGCGCCGATATGGGGCGCGGCGGCATCACCCCAGCACCGTCCATCCGCGCTGACCTCCAGCCCGCCTTCCGGCCCGAGGCGAGAGAAGGTGCGTGGCAGGGCGGCCCAGCGCCGGTCTCGGCCGGGATAGGCGATTTCTCCGGACTCGGCGTGAAAGATGCCGTGGGTGCGGTCTCCCTCGATGCCCGAGGCTGAAATTACGGCTTGCTCCAGCCGCTCACCCGCCATGGAGCTGACGGGGTAGCGCCAGAGTGTGATGACGTGCCCGATCGGCCCCAGGCTCATGCCGCCACGCCGACAGGCGAGGCGAGCGCGATGTCGTCCCGGATGCAGGCCTTGAAATGGCCCGGCGCGACCTCGCGCAGTGCGGGCGGCTCCTCGGCGCAGGCCGGAAGGGCGTAGCGGCAACGCGTGCGGAAGCGGCAGCCGGAGGGCGGGTTCAGCGGGCTCGGCACGTCACCGGTCAGCACGATCCGCTCCCGCCTCACCACCGGGTCGGGGATGGGAACGGCGGAGAGCAGCGCCTCCGTATAGGGATGCTGCGGCATGGTGAAGAGGGCGCGGGTGGGCGCCACCTCCACCAGCCGGCCGAGATACATCACCGCGATCCGGTCCGAAATGTGCCCGACCACGGCAAGATCATGCGAGATGAAGAGGATGGTGAGGCCCAGCCGCTCCTTCAGCTCCAGCATCAGGTTCACCACCTGCGCCTGCACGGAGACGTCGAGCGCCGACACCGGCTCGTCCGCGATCAGCAGCTCCGGCCGCATGATCAGCGCGCGCGCGATTCCCAGCCGCTGCCGCTGGCCGCCGGAGAACTCGTGCGGGTACCGCGCGGCATGGGAAGGCAGCAGTCCCACCAGGGACAGCGCCTCCTCGACGCGCCGCCGACGCTCCGCCTGGCCGGTGGCTGGCTCCTGGATGGCAAGCGGTGCGCCGACGATCTCCTCCACGGTCATCTTCGGGTTGAGGGAGGCGTAGGGATCCTGGAACACGAGCTGCATGCGCCGGCGGAAAGGGCGTAGCGCGTCGCGCCCCAGGCCGGTGATGTCCGCACCGCCGAAGCGGATGCTGCCGCCGTCCGGCCGCGCCAGGCGCAGCACGGTGCGGCCCACCGTACTCTTCCCCGAGCCGGATTCGCCGACGAGGCTCAGCACCTCGCCGCGGCGGATATCGAAGGAGACGCCGTCCACGGCATGGACCTTGGCAGGCGGGCGAAAGAGGCCGGGACGCGGGCCCACAAACCATTTGCGGAGGTCCCGTACCTCCAGCAGCGCGGGATCGGCGATCATCCCGTCCATCAGATCGCTCCTCCGGCCAGCTCGGACCAGCGCACGCAGCGCACCAGATGCTCCGGCGCGGCGCGCTCGAGACGTGGTACGGCCGCATCGCAGTGCCCGGGTTCGAAATGGTCGCAGCGTGGCGCGAAGCTGCAGCCGGGCGGCGGCGCCAGTGGATCGGGAACGGCGCCCGGGATGGCGGCGAGCCGTTCCCGCCCGATCCCGGCCATGTCCAGCCGCGGCACGGAGCGCAGAAGGCCGCGTGTGTAGGGCATGAGCGGCGCGCCAAAGAGCGGGCGGACCGGCGCTTGCTCCACCACGCGGCCGGAGTACATCACCATCACCCGGTCCGCGATCTCTGCCACCACGCCGAGGTTGTGAGTGATGAAGATCACGGCCATGCGCGTCCGCTCCTGCAGGCGGCGCAGCAGATCCAGGATCTGAGCCTGGATCGTCACGTCCAGCGCCGTCGTCGGCTCGTCGGCGATGAGCAGCTGTGGCTCGCAGGACAGGGCGATGGCGATCATCACGCGCTGGCGCATGCCGCCCGACAGCTCGTGCGGATAGCTCGACAGACGGCGGCGCGGATCGGGGATGCCGACCAGCTCCAGCAACGCCGCCGCTTTGTCCAGCGCGGCGCGGCGGCCCAGGCCCTCGTGGAAGCGGATGGCTTCGGCGATCTGGTCGCCAACGCGGTGCACGGGGTTTAGCGAGGTCATCGGCTCCTGGAACACCATGGCAGCGTCCCGGCCGCGCACGTCCCGCATCTCCTCCTCTGGCAACGAGACGAGATCCCGCACCCGGCCGTCATGCCCGCGCAGCAACACCTGGCCGGTGATGTGGCAGAAGGGCGCACGGGGCGTGAGGCGGAGGATGCCAAGGCTCGTCACGCTCTTGCCGGAGCCGGACTCCCCGACCAGCGCCAGGGTCTCGCCCCGGCGAAGGTTGAAGGACACGTCGCGCACCGCCGGCAAATCCCCGACCGGCGTGCGGAAGGCGATGGAGAGGTCCCGGACGGCGAGGACCTCGTCCTCCGCCAGGTAGGCCGGCGCTGTCCCGGGCACCACGTCGCGATCTACCATGGCTTCCGGCATCACCGCCCCCCCATGCGCGGGTCCAGCGCGTCGCGCAGCCCGTCGCCAATGAAGTTGAAGCTCGTCACCGCCAGGGTGATAGCGGCGCCAGGGAAGATGGCGAGCCAGGGCGCGCTGGTCAGGTAGCTCTGCGCGTTGTCCAGCATGTTGCCCCAGCTCGGCGTCGGTGGCTGGATGCCGTAACCGAGGAAGGAAATATAGGACTCCGCCAGAATGGCGTGGGCGACGTTCAGCGTGGCGGCCACCACGATGGGCGCGATGGCGTTGGGCAACAACTCCCGCACCATCACCCGCGCATCGCTCGAGCCCAGCGCCTCGGCCGCCACCGCGAAATCACGCGCCTTCAGGGCGCGGATCTGAGCCTCCACGATGCGTGCCACCTCCATCCAGGAGGTAATGGCGATCAGCACGATGATCGATCCCACCGCGGGCCCGATAAGGGAGGAAATGGCGAGCAGGAGGAAGATGCTGGGGAAGCAGAGCATCGCGTCTACGAAGCGCATCAGCACCGTGCCCAGCAGGCCACCGTAGTAGCCGGCGACGACCCCGACGGTGATTCCGATCACCATGCTGATCACCATGGCGGCGAAGCCGACGGAGAGGGAGATGCGCCCGGCCATGAGGATCCGCGCCAGGATGTCCCGCCCCAGCGGATCCGTGCCCAGGATGTGCACCCCCGAGAAGGGCGGCGCGAAGCGCTGCATGATGTCAATCTCGGTGTCGGTGAAGGGCAGGAGATAGGGCCCCACCGCGCAGGTCAGCGCCAGCAGGGCGATGACGATCGTTCCGAACACCGCCAGCCGGTGCCGCATGAACCGCTGCAGCGCCCCGTCGCGCCGCCGCGCCTGGCGCGGCCGGGCAGCATCGACCGCCACCGACCCCAACGGGGCCTCGCTCGCGCCGCTCATGCCTCGTGCGCCCCCAGGCGCGGATCCGCGACGTGGTAGAGCAGGTCCGCCAGCAGGCTTCCCAGCAACACCAGCACCGCCGTGAACATCAGGATGCCCATCACCACCGGGTAGTCGCGATAGCTGATGGAATCGAGGAAGAGCCGCCCCATGCCGGGCCAGGTGAACACCGTCTCCGTCACCAGCGCGCCGCTGAGCAGGGTGGGCAGGTGCAGGCCGGTGATGGTGATCATCGGCAGCAGCGCGTTGCGCACGGCGTGGTGGATCAGGATACGCCGCTCCGGGATGCCTTTGGAGCGGGCGGTGCGGATATAGTCCTGGTGGATAACGTCCAGCATGGAGGAGCGCATGTAGCGGCTCCAGACCGCGGTACTGACAAGGGCCAGCACGATGCAGGGGCCAATGAGGTGGTGGAGCTGGTCAAGGAAGGATTCGTCCCCGATGGTGTAGCGGTTTCCCGCCGGCAGCCAGCCCAGCCCGACGGAGAAGACGTAGATCACCACCAGTCCGAACCAGAAGGTGGGAATGGAGAGCGCGACCATCGCCCCGATCGTCGCTAGCGCGTCGAAGAGGGAGTACCGGCGGATCGCGCCGAGGATGCCCACCCAGGCGCCGATCATCATCGCCACCAGGGTGGAGGTGAGCATCAGCTCCAGCGTCGCGCCGACATGCGAGCCGATGACGGAGAGAACCGGCTGCTGGTCCCGGTAAGAGGCGCCCCAGTCCCCGCGCAGCATGCGCCAGAGCCAGTCCAGATACTGCACCGGCAATGGCCGGTTCAGGCCAAGCTGCTCGGCCAGCCGGTCCAGGTCCTCCTGCGTCATGTCTCCGCCAGCCGCGAACTGCGAGAGCGGGCCGCCGGGCGCCAGGTAGAGTATGGCGAAGCCGATCATCGAGACAACGAGGAGAAGTCCCGCGGCCTGCAGCAGCCGCTTCGCGACATAGCCCCCCACGGCGTCAGGCCCAGTACCAGCGTGCGGCGTTCCAGCTGTTCGCCAGCACGTGCACGTTGTTCTCGAAGCCCATCAGCCCGGCCTTGGTGCCCTCGATTTGCGCACCCTGGAAGATCGGCAGCATCGGCAGCTCCTCCCGCAGGATTGCCTGCACCTCCCGATAGATGGCCCGCCGCTCCTCCATGGAATTCACTGTCACGCCGCGGGCGAGCAGCTCGTCCGCCCGCGCGTTCTCGAACTGGCTGACATTGGACCCGTAGCCGGCGCGCTTGGGGATGGCGTGGCTGCCGAAGCGGTGCAGCACGTTCGGGTCGGAGGCGATGGTGTAGGTGGTGTTCGTCATCAGGCTGTCGAACTGCGATTCAGCCCAGAACTTGCCCCAGAGCACCGCGGCCGGAAGGTTGTGGATCTTCATGGAGATACCGATCTTGCCCCAGCTCTGCGCCAGCAGCTGCTGCGCTTGGGTGCGGATCTCGGTGCCGGTGGTGGTGGAATTGGTGAACTCCAGCCGCAGCCCGTCCTTTACGCGCACGCCGTCGCGGCCCGGCTTCCACCCGGCCTCGTCCAGCATCCGCGCCGCGCGCGCTGGGTCGTACTCGTGCTTCGGCAACGCGTCGTTGTAGGCCCAGTTCTCCGGCGGGAGGAAGGTCACCGCCTCCTTCGGAAGGCCGTAGTACAACGCGTCCGTGATCGCCCTCGTGTCGAGGGAGAGATAGAGCGCCTGTCGCACCACCTTCTGCCCCAGCACGGGATGGCCGAGGTTGAGGGTCAGGTTCTCCACCGAGCCGCGCGGGCAGACATGGATCACGCGGTCCCGCAGGGTTCGTGCCTCCGCGTAGTGGTTCGCGGGAATGCCGAGCAGGCCGATATAGTCCAGCATCCCCGTGCGGAACTGCGTGTACATCACGTTCACGTCCGGCACGTAGCGAAAGATCAGCCGCTCCAGGTAGGGCCCTTCCCCAAAGTAATCCGGGTTGGCCGTGAGCATCACATGGCTTCCAGTGCGGCGCTCCGCCCACTTGAAGGCGCCGGTGCCTACCGGTGCGGCGTGGAACGGCGTGTTGTTCGGGTCCTCGGCGCCGGCCAGGAGATGGGCAGGCACGATGAAGAAGATGGAGAGGATGGACATCAGCGGCGCGTAGGGCTGCTTCAGCCGCCAGCGCACGGTGTTCGCCCCCTCCGTGCTGATGCTCTCGATCCGGTCGTAGCCGTCCTTCCCGCGGGCGCGGAAATGCGGGTTCATGATGAGCTCGAGGGAGAACTTCACGTCCTCTGCTGTGAAGGGCTTGCCGTCGTGCCACCGCACGCCCTCGCGCAGCTCGATCCGCCACTCCAGCCCGTCGGCCGAAATGCCGCCATTCTCCTGGCTCGGCACGGCCTTGGCCAGGATGGGGTAGAAGCGGCCGCTCGGGTCCAACCCCCAGAGCGGGCTGAACAGGTTCCACCACACCGCTTGGTCCACCTCGTTCGCCGGCATCAGCGGGTGGGTGACGGTGAACTCCTGCGAGAAACCCAGCGTGCACTGGCCGCGCGGCGCGGAGGGCGGGTGCGGCGCCGGCTGCTGCGCCAGCGCAGGGCTCGACGCGATGGCGGCCCCCGACCCGAGCAGGAAGCCGCGGCGCGGGATGGCCGCTTGCGGGTGGCGGGCGGGATGGCTCGGCTCGCTCATGCCCATCTCCTCTGTCGCTGCCGCGGGTGGCGGACCGCGGAACGAGGGCAACGGTTCATTATACTGAAATCATGGTCAAGCAGGTTTTGGTGCTTCGTGCGCCGCAACTGCGCTCCTGGAACGGCGAACTTCGAGCTGTGACCAGCAAGCGGGCAGCCCTGTTCACGGCTTGTGCACCGCCTTCCCCAACGCCGCGATACAGCATAATGAAAATTGGATCGGTGCCCGGGACAGCTTGGAAGGATGGATCGGCATGACGTTGGTGAAGTCGGCCCTGGCCGCGAGGGACGACGCCAGGCAGGTAGGCGCCCGCCTCCGCGCCCTCCGGGCCGAGCATGGGCTGACCATCCTCGAACTGGCGGCCAAGGCCGGCATCTCCGCCGGGCTGATCAGCCAGATCGAGCGTGGCAATTCCAACCCGTCGATGAAGACCATCCAGCGCCTGCGGGCCGCGCTCGGGGTCAATATTTGGGAGTTCTTCGGCCAGGCGGCGGCAGCGAATGAGGGCGAGCCAAGCTTCGTGCGCCGGCGGGAACGGCGCGCCCGCCTCGTGGTCGGGCGGACCCGGCTGGTGAAGGAGCTGTTATCCCCGCAGGGCGACAGCCCCCTGCGCTTCATGCTCATCACCCTGCCCCCGGGCGGCGTCAGCGAGGACGTGCTGGTCGGCCGCGGGGAGAAGGGCGGCTACGTGATGTCTGGCCGCGTTGAGCTCACGGTGGACGGCCGCCGCGCCGAGTTGGCCGAGGGCGATAGCTTCCAGTTCGAGAGCCACCTGCCCCACCAGCTCGCCAATCCCTCCGCCGAGGAGGAAGCGGTGGTGTTCTGGATCATGAGCGTGCCCAGCAGCCATTTCTGAGACACAGCCGTTTCCATAACCCGCGGCTATGGCGACGTGTCGCTTTAGGGGGTGGCCGGACGGCGCGCACGCTTCATACTTCCTTCTCATCCGGAAGCGGGGTGGCGAGCATGGGCTTTCGCGTCGGCGTGGACATCGGCGGCACCTTCATCGATTTTTGCCTCTGGAACGAGGACACGGCGGAGCTGCACAGCCTGAAGGTGCTGACCACGCCCGCCACGCCCGGCGCGGAGCTGCTCCGCGGGCTCGAGATCCTGGAGGAGCGGCACGGCGCGACCCCCGCACGGATCACCAGCTTCGTCCACGGTACAACGGTCGGCATCAACACGGTGATCCAGCGCAAGGGCGCGCGGCTGGCGATGCTGGCGACGGCGGGCTTCGAGGACGTGGTGGAGCTGGCCCGCCTTCGCATGCCGGAGGCCTACAGCCTCTTCTCCCGCCGTGGCGCACCGCTCGTCTCCCGCGACTGCGTCTTTGGCGTGGGCGGCCGTATCCTCTCCGACGGCTCGGAGGAGATGCCGCTGGACGAGACGAGTGTTCTCCGCGCCGCAAGGGCCGCGCGGGCGAAGGGCGTGGACGGGATCGTCGTCTCTCTCCTCAACGCCTACCGCAACCCCGCCCATGAGGAGCGGGCGGCCGAAATCCTGCGGCGGGAGGTGCCGGAGCTCTTTGTCTTCCGCTCCACCGAGGTCTGGCCGGTGATCCGCGAGTACGAGCGCACCACCACGGCCCTCATCAACGGCTACGTTCATCCGAAGGTCCGCGACTACCTCGACAACCTTATCGGCGGGTTGCGGTCGCGCGGGGTGCCGGCCGAGCCGCTGATTACCAAGTCCAATGGCGGTGTCATGTCCGCAGCGCTGGGCAAGCGCAACTGCGTCAGCATGGTGCTCTCCGGGACCGCCTCGGGCGTGATCGGCGCCGCGTTCCTGGCGCGGCAGGCCCGGCAGGACCGGGTGATCACGCTCGATATCGGCGGCACCAGCGCGGATGTCGCGCTGATCATCGATGGCCAGCCGCAGTTCGGCCTCGGCGAGAAGATCGGCGACCTGCCCCTCTACATCCCCTCCGTCTCCGTGACCTCCATCGGGGATGGTGGAGGTTCCATCGCGTGGGTGGACGAATTCGGCGTGCTGAAGGTAGGGCCGGAAAGCGCCGGTTCCGACCCCGGCCCAGCCTGCTACGGCCGCGGCGGCACCCGGCCGACCATCACGGATGCCTTCACTGTCTGCGGCTTCCTCGGCCAGCACGAGCTCGCCTATGGCGCCCTCCGACCCGACCGCGCCCTGGCAGAAGCGGCCATCGACAGCATCGCCCGGCCCATGGGCCTCTCCACCGAGGCGGCGGCGGAAGCGATCATTCGCATCGCCATCTCCGGCATGTTCGTGGAGGTGAACAAGCTCGTCGCCCGCTCCGGCGTGGACCCGCGGGATTTCGCCCTGCTGCCCTTTGGCGGCGCCGGCCCCATGCTCGGCTGCTTCCTGGCCCGAGAGCTGGGCGTGCGCCGCGTCATGGTACCCGCGCGACCGGGTGTGGTCAGCGCCCTCGGCGGCCTCGTTGCGGATATCCGCAACGACTTCATCCGCACCCTCTTCGCCACCGCCGAGCCGGCGGAGGGGCCGGCGATCGCCCGTGGGGCGGCGGCGCTGGAGCGCCAGGGCCTGGCCTGGCTGCGCGAGGAGCAGCGCTTCGACGGCCCGGCCGCAGCTTCCTGGTTCGCCGACATGCGCTACCGTGGCCAATCCTTCGAAATCGAGGTCGCGCTGCCGGATGCCGCCGTGCGCGCCGGCGACACAGCCGCCATCGCGGAGGCCTTCCACATCGCGCATGAGGGCATCTACGACTTCGCCGACCGTGACAGCCCCGTGCAGATCGTCAACCTGCGCCTGGTGATGGCCGGCAGCCCGCCGCGCCCGGCCATGCAGCCCCCGCCGCGCGGCGAGGGCGAGGTGGTGGCGGAGCGCGTGCTGCGCGTCTTCTTCGAAGAAGCCTGGCACGAGGTGCCGCTCTACCGTCGCGCTGCCCTCGGCACAGGCCAGCGCTTCGCCGGCCCCTGCGTCGTGGCACAGGACGACTCCACCGCCTGCATTCCGCCGGGCTTCCAGGCCAGCGTGGACGAGATGGGCAACATCATCCTGGACGCGGCGGAGTAGATCCCATGGCGATCGACAAGGTCACGCTGCAGATCCTGGCCAATCACTGCCGCGCGACGGCGGAGAACATGGCCTACACCCTCTACCGCACCGCCCACTCCACCTTCGTGAAGGAGACGGAGGACTTCACCATCCAGCTGTTGGACGCGGCGGGCCACACGGTGGGCGTGCCGATGGATCTCGGCGCCACCTGGTATCCCGGCCTGCACTACGGCAAGGCGATCGCGATGATCCCGGAGTACCAGCCGGGCGACATCGCCTTCACCAACGATCCGTATTCCGGCTTCCTCTCCACCCACGTGCCGGACCTGCATATGTGGAAGCCGATCTTCCACGAGGGGCGGCTGGTCTGCTTCGCCGCCGGCCATATCCACAACACCGATATGGGCGGCGCCGTGCCCGCCAGCCTCTCCCGCGCCCTCACCGAGGTCCACCAGGAGGGCATCCGGTTCAAGCCCTCGCTGCTCTACCGGGAAGGCGCGCTCAACCGGGAGCTGCTGGACGTGATGATGCTGAACGTCCGGAAGCCCGAGCAGAACATGGGCGACCTGAAGGCCTTTGTCGGCGCCCTCAACACTGGCGAGCGGAAGGTGCGCGAGATGATCGCCCGCTTCGGCGTGGACACGCTGATGCAGGGTATTTCCGACCTTATGGACTATGCCGAGCACCAGGCGCGCGAGATCCTGCGCTCCATCCCTGACGGGGAGTACTTCTTCTCCGACTACGCCGACGAGGACGGGCCGGAAGGCCACCCCGCGCGCCTTGCCGTTACGCTCCGTATCCGTGGCGACGTGGCGGAGTTGGACTTCACGGGGAGCGACCCGCAGCTCACCTCCTCGCTTAACGTCCCCACGGGCGGCAATCCGCGTCACACGCTGATGCTGGTCGGCGTGTACTACGTGCTGTTTTCCCTCAACCCGAACCTGGTGCTGAACTACGGCCTAACCCGACCCTTCACCTGCATCCTGCCGGAAGGCACGGTGGTGAACCCCTCCTTCCCGGCTGCGGTGGGGATGCGCTCCCTCACCTGCGCCCGGCTGCGCAGCCTCGTCTTCGGCGTCTTCGGCCTCGCCATGCCGGACCGGATGCCGGCCGCCCCTGCCGGCTCTTCCTCCATTGTCAACGTCATGACCCATGACGACCGTACGGGGGAGGCGATGATCGCCGCCATCAACCCCGTCGTGGGCGGCGGCGGCGGCATGCCGCACGGGGACGGCACGGACGGTTCGGGCGCGGACGCCGCCTACCTCAAGAACACGCCGATCGAGATCACCGAGGCGGAGGTGCCCATCCGCTTCCGCCACTACGGCCTCGCTTCCGGCTCCGGTGGTGCGGGGCGCTGGCGCGGCGGGCTGGCCACGCGCATGGATTTCGAGGCCTTCACGCCGAACACCCGGATCACCGCCCGCAACCGGGACCGCTGCCGCTTCCGCGCCTGGGGCATCCTGGGCGGCGGCCCCGGCGCGCCCTCCCGCATGGTGCTCAACCCCGGGCGCGCGGATGAGCGCGTGCTGAACAACGTGGACACCTTCAGCGCCAATCCCGGCGACATTGTTTCCATCATCTCCCCCGGCGGCGGCGGGCGGGGCGACCCGCTGGAGCGCGAGCCGGCCCGCGTGCTGCGTGACGTGATCTGCGGCTACGTCACGCCAGAAGCGGCCGAGACGGAGTACGGCGTGGCAATCCGCGGCGAGGCGGTGGACGAGGCCGCCACGGAGGCCCTGCGCGCGGCCCGCCGCGGCAACGCCCCGCCCCCTCACTTCCGCTTCGGACCCGAGCGCGAGGTCTTTGAGCGGGTCTGGGACCGGGATGCCTATGACGCGCTGACGGAGATCCTGTCTGGGCTGCCGATCCACTGGCGGCACTTCGTGAAGCGGCGTTTGATGGAGACCGTCAGGGCCGAGGGCGGGGGTGGCCCCGCCGTGCGCGCCGCCTGGGCGATGCTTCTGGAATCCCTGCCGCAGCTGCGGGTGCTGCACCCGGCGCGAGGAATGGCGGCGGAGTAGCACAACCATCCACTACGGCCCTGCGGGCCCAAGAACAGCGCCAGCGCGGCTTTCAGAACCCATTCAGGAAGGTGCAGAGAGCATGCGTTATGATCCCCCGCCCCCTCCGGCACCGCTCCGGCGGCGCTGCCTGCTGGGCCTGTCCGCGGCCGGCCTGGCCGTGCCCTCCGTCCTGCGGGCGCAGGGCGCATGGCCCACCCAGCCCATACGCCTCGTCGTACCCTACGGCGCGGGCGGCAGCACGGACATCGTGATGCGCCTGATGGCCCCGCGCATGAGCGAGTTCCTGGGCAAGCCGATCGTCATCGAGAACCGGCCGGGCGGCGGCAGCACCGTCGGTACCGATTTCGTCGCCAAGTCCACGGATGGGCACAGCTTCGTCCACGCAACCCTCGCCTCCACCGGCGTGGCAAAGACGCTCTACCCCAACCTGCCCTACGACCCCGTGCGCGACCTCGCCGCGATCGCGCCCAGCGTCTTCGTGCCCCTGGTGCTCGCGGTCACCACCGCAGGCTGGAACGTCCGCACGGCGGCGGAGCTGATCGAGACGCTGCGCGCCAACCCCGGTCGGTACCAGTACGGCTCCAACGGTGTCGGTGCCACGGGGCACCTGGCCAACGCCAATTTCACCACGCGGATCGGTGCGCGCGTGGAGCATGTGCCCTATCGCGCGGGCACGCAGACCATCAACGCGCTGATCGCGGGCGAGGTCCAATTCGTGCAGGACGTGTACGGGCTCCTCGTGCCCTACCACCAGTCCGGCCAGGCGCGCTGCCTCTTCGTCACCGCCGAGGAGCGCTCCCCCCTGCTGCCCGACGTGCCGACCATGGCCGAGGCCGGGGTGCCTCCATACAAGGCCTACTCCTGGTTCGGCCTCTTTGGCCCCTCCTCCACCCCGCGCCCCGTGGTCGAACGGATGGCGGCCGCCGTGGAACACGCCATGGCGGACCCGCTCGTCGACCGCCGGATGGAGGAGATGGGCACCCCCGTCATGCGCGGCTGGTCGCCCGACCGCTTCGCCGCCTACGTCGCCCAGGAAGTGGCGGACTGGGCCCCCCTCGTCCGCGCCTCGGGCGCCCGGGCGGAATGAGCGCAACACCGCACAGCCTGAGGAACCGAGCGATGACGACCACCACCCCGCCGCCCATCCTTCCGCGCCGCGCGTTGATCGCGGGCGCCGCGGCACTGCCCCTTATGCCCCGGGCCCACGCCCAGGCCCCTGCCCGCCGCCCGGCCGGCCGGAAGGGGCAGATCGTGGTCGGCCTCTACCAGGAGCCCACGCGCTTCCACCCGCTCCAGGCACGGATCGAGGTGGATGACGGGGTGCAGTTCAACATCTTCAGCGCCCTCTGGAGCATCACGCCCGAGGGCGAGTTCATGCCGGACCTAGCAGCCGAGATCCCATCCTTGGAGAATGGCGGCCTCTCGGCCGACGGATTGACCTGGCGCATCCGCCTCCGCCCCGGTGTTCGCTGGCACGACGGCGCGCCCTTCACCGCTGAGGACGTGAAGTTCACGCTGGAGCTCCTCCAGAAGCCCGACTTCCCCGCCATGAGCCGGAACGGCCACAGCCTGGTGCGCGACATCCAGGTGGTGAGCCCGACGGAGATCACGTGGCGCATGGAGAGCTTCTTTGCCCCCTACCTTTCCATCCTCGCCTGGACACTCATGGTGCCCCGCCACGTCCTCGCGGATGTCGCGGATCTCCGGCACCCCGAGTTCACCGCCCGTCCTATCGGCACCGGCCCCTTCAAGTGGGGCGACCGCCGCCCGGGGGAGCGGATCACCCTGATCGCCAACGAGAACTACCACGGCGAGGGGCCGTTCGTTGAACGCGTGATCTTCCGCTACATCCCCGACATGAACGGGCTGAAGACGCAGTTCATCACCGGCGCCGTCGACGCGGTGAGCGGCGGCCTGTCCCCTGACCACGTCGAGGAGGTGCGCGGGCGCCGCAACCTCATCCTCTACGTCGCGCCGAGCGCCTATCTCACGAGCTTTACGCTCAACAACGGCCTGCCGCAGTTCCAGGACCCTGCGGTCCGGCAGGCGCTCTACCTCGCCATGGACCGCCAGGCCATCATCCGCAACCTGTTCTACGGCCGGGACGAGCCGACCGAATCCTTCCTGCCGAAGCAGTCCTGGGCCTATAATGATGGCCTTCCCCGCCACCGCCACGACGTGGCCGCAGCGAAGCGCCTGCTGGACGAAGCGGGCTGGAAGCCCGGCACCGGTGGCATCCGGGAGAAGAACGGCGTGCGGCTGGCCTTCTCCACCTCCACCGTCGCGGGGAATCACCTGCGGGAGCAGGCGCAGCAGTTCCTGCAGCAATGCTGGCAGCCGCTCGGCATCTCCATGACCATCCGCAACTTTCCAGCAGCGGTGATGTGGGGAGATTTCTGGCGCAAGAGCCAGTTCGAATCGACTATCGTCGGCGCCATCTTCCCGACCGGCGCCGACCCGGACGTGAGCGACCGGCTGGGTAGCTGGGCTATCCCCGCGCAGAGCGGCTCCGGTGCCAACACCATGCAGTACAGCAACCCCGAGGTGGACCGCCTCCTGCGCGAGAGCGTGGGCCTGCTGGACCGCGAGAGGCGCAAAGCCAACTACTTCCGCGTGCAGGAACTGGTGCGGCAGGACCTGCCGATGCTGCCGATCTGCCAGACGAATCAGATCGAGGGCTCCAAGTCCGACCTGCTCGGCTACAGGGCGAACATCAACTACCGCTCCAACTGCTGGAACCTGCGGCAGTGGTACTGGGCGAGCTGAGAGGCAGGAGCGCACCGCATGTCCCCTCCTGTTGACCAGGTTCCGAGCGATGAGACCCTGCCGAAACAGGCCGATGTCGTCGTCATCGGCGGTGGCATCATCGGCACCGTCGCCGCCTACGAGCTAGCCATAAGGGGGCATTCCGTCGCCCTGCTAGAGAAGGGCCGGATCGCGGGGGAGCAGTCCAGCCGCAACTGGGGCTGGTGCCGCGTGCACGGCCGCGCCATTCCCGCCCTGCCACTCGCGACCGCCAGCCTGCGGCTCTGGGGCGGGATGGACCGCGAGATCGGCCGACCGACCGGCTTCCGCCAATCCGGCGTCATGACCGTGCTGCAGACCGAGGCGGACCGCGCCTACTGGGAGCACTGGCTTGAGGAGGCGCGCCCCTACCAGCTGGACGGCCGCATGCTGAGCAGAGCCGAGGTCGCGGAGCGCTTGCCCGGGCGCGCCTCCCCGGGGTTGGGCGGCATGTGGTCCGCGATGGACGGGCGCGCCGAGCCCGCGCGCGCCGCCCCAGCCATCGCCGCCGCCGCGCGGGAGCGGGGCGCGACGCTGCACCAGGGCTGCGCGGCGCGCGGGCTGGAGACCACCGCAGGCGCCGTCTCGGCCGTCGTCACGGAGAAGGGGCGAATCCGCACCGGCGCGGTGCTCCTCGCGGGCGGTGCCTGGGCCTCTATGTTCTGCCGCCGGCACGGGATCCGTTTCCCGCAATCTGGCGTGGTCGCCACTGCCTTTCGCACGGAACCCGGCGCGGTGGTGACGCCGGGCGGCGTCACCGACGGACGCTACGCCATGCGCCTCCGCGACGACGGCGGCTACACGGTGGCGCTGGCCGGCTCCGGCCGCGTGGAGCTGACGCCCCAGAAGTTCCGCTACGCGCTCGACTTCATCCCGCTCTTCCTCAAGCGCCGTAAGAAATTGACCTTCAGCATCGGCCGCTCCTTCGTCGAAGGGCCAGAGGCTGCGGCACGATGGTCCCTCGATAGCGCCTCACCCTTCGAGAGGCTCCGGGTGCTCGATCCCGCCCCGGGATCGGAACTGGTGGAGGCGGCCCTGGCCATGCTCCGCACCGACTATCCCGCCCTCGCCCAGGCGCGCGTCGCGCAGGCCTGGGGCGGGCTCATCGATTCCACGCCGGACGCGCAGCCCGTCATCTCCCAGGTGCAAGAGGTGCCCGGCTTCTATCTTGCTGCCGGTTTCAGCGGGCTGGGATTTGGCCTCGGGCCCGCTTCGGGCCGGTTGGCGGCCGACCTGATCACCGGCGCGGCACCGATCGTAGATCCAGCCCCTTACCGTCTCGCGCGTTTCTCGGATCGCAGCCAGCTCCGACCCGAGGCGCGGATGTAGTGGGGGCAGCCGGCGCTTCTCGGATGGGGGTCACTCGGAATGCGGCGCTGAGGATCCAGGATCGCGGCGTGGGCAATCAACCGTGGCCAAGCCAGCGATGTGGTTGTGCCTCCCCGAATGCTCGGGCATGTTCCGGCTGTTAACGCGGCACGAATGAACCGGTGCGCGGAGCGGGTCCGAGTGCGCCGCGCAAGTGGACCTCCTTGTAGTCATTGAACCAGGCCGGAAGTGACTGGAGGGCAGTCTAAGCATCTGGGCAGGATCGGACGCCGACACTGTCGTGCTTGCAGGTGCGGACGAAGTTGTTGCCCTGCGGACTCCTGCCAACCCATGCGGCCGCGCCCGGCGATGTATCGGAGATGCGCCTCCCGCTGCGTTGGTGTGGACTGCGCGGTCGCACTTGGCACAGCGCTCGCGCGTGGTGGTACCACCACAGCAGCATCGGGATAGTGCGCCGCGACCTTGGCATAGACGTCGCCCCCGTCATGGGCGCCGTCGTCGCTGACGGATGCGACGGAACCACTGACCCGCTCGAACAAGGGGCGGACCTGGGACGCGCAGATTACGTCCGCATTGCATGAGCCTGGATGAGGGTCGGGCGTCAGGTGATTGCACCTCCGATCCATGCACCGAGGTCCAACAGCTTCCCATCCAGCGTCGCGCGGCCTTCTTAACGCGCGCCGCGGCTACGGCACGGCGACCCCCAGCTTGGTGGCCCATGGAAGCAAGGCTTCGAGAATACCTTGGCGCAGCAGCACACCGTCGCGCTCCGCCGTCTCTCGCCTGCGCAGCCCTGCCTCGCCGGGCAGACGCACCGCGCCGAAGCCCGGGCGTGGCGGGCTGCTGTGGCATTTCCCGGCGATGGCATCCGTCTGCCGGGTGAAGGCGTCCAGACCGGCAAAGGCGGCAGGGTCAATCAACTGAAGGAAGACGGCGTTCACCATGCCCTTCGGACCCTCCGCGCGGCCCTGGCCTGACAAGCCCTGGCTCAGCGCCTCCGCCGTCAGGCCCCAGCCATAGCCCTTCTGGCCATGGTCCTGTCCGCCGGCCGGCAGCACCGTGCCGCCACGCTGGAGCGCCGTGGGGTCGTCCGTGGCTTTGCCTTCCGCGTCCATCAGCCAGGGCCGGTCATAGCGCCGACCCTCCTTGGCTAAGCGCATGGCCATGTTGTTCGTGGTGATAGATGCGCTGACGTCGATCATAACCGGGTCACCACCGGTCGGGAACCCGACAGCGAAAGGAGCCGGCGAGAGTGCGGCGCGGCTGCCGCCGAAGGGTGCCACAGTGGCTACGCCCGGGGCGGAGGAATGGATGGAAAGCACCAGTCCGCGCTCCGTCGCCCGCTGCAGATAGGCGGCCAGGCACCCGATATGGTGGCCATTACCGATGGCGATGCTCACTGTTCCGTACTGTCTCACCCGCGCGTAACCTGTCTCAAGCGCGCGGATCATCAGCCAGGGCCCCGGTAGCCGTCTGCCATCCCAGGCCATGGTGGCACCGCGATCTGCGAGCACCTCCGGCTGGCCCGTCACTGTCATGCTGCCGGCCTCAATCTCGCCGAGGTAACGCACCGCCAACTCCAGCCCGTGCGTGTCATGGCCGAGCATATCAGCCTCAACCAGGATGTCCGCGACAGCTTCGGCCTTTTCAGCCTCCATGCCTGCCGCGCCGAAGAGTCGGGCGGCGAAGGCGCGAAGGGCATCGGGCCTGTAGCGCCCGACGATCTCTGCCGCGCTCACGCCAGCACCCCAGTCGGCCAGGGTACGAATTCATTGGTGCCCATTCCGCTGATCTCGCTTCTCGTTCGCGCGCCTGAGGCATGACGCAGCAACTGCTCGACGACGCACCGCCCCATTTCCTGGACCGTAGCGTAGAAGCATTGGCACCGCATCCGCAGCCTAGCATGCCGAACGGCCGAAGCGAGCTTGGCGCCCCGATGGGTTGCGTTTCGCGAGTGACTCGAAAGCCCCCCTCTGGACGCCGAATCGAGGATCTCGTGATCAGCTAAGTACGCTGGCGGAAGTCATGCGGGATGCTCTGCGACAATCGGCCATGAACAAGGCGGATATCCTCCAGCAGCCCCACCACCTCCCGCTTGTACCCCTCCATGAACTCTCGTCGTGCCTTGCTCGTCATCAGGACGCCTCGCCCCCACAAAAGCTCATCCGAGGTGTTCACCGCCCGGGGGGGTGACCGGCCTGCGTGTTCCGCTCCGCTGGATCTTTCTTTCTGCAGCTCCTGGCCGGCGTTCCTAGTGACAAAGTCCCCCAGATCATTTGCATTGGAGGACTACTCTTTCGAGATCTCCGCCTTGCCGACACGAAATGCCGCTCTGCCCGACTTCTCGGTACGGGAGCTACAGGCGACCCTCGCCGTAGCCGAGCAGGGCAGCTTCATGGCAGCCGCGCTCGTTCTCGACATCTCCCAGCCCGCCCTCACCCGCACGGTTCAGCGCGTCGAACGCGTGCTCGGTACGGAGCTATTCCGGCGCACGACCCGAAAGCTCGAGGTCACAGCCGCAGGGCGCCAGTTCCTGGCGATGGCCAGCCGCATTCTCGATGACCTCCGCCTCTCCGTTCAGAGCCTGCGTGATCAGAGCGACGAGGAGAGTGGCCAGGTGATCCTGTCGGCGGTCATGTCGGTCGCGTATTCTCGCATGCCGCCCATTATAGCCGCCCACAGGAAGCTCTACCCGCGCATCGAGATCCAGCTCCACGAGGGTGTCCACGGCACGGTGCTGGATATGATCCGGAACGGCGTGTCCGACCTCGGGATCACGTATCTCGACCGACTAACGGACGAGTTCGAGGGCATTCCGCTGGGTCAGGAGGCGTTCCACGTCGTCCTGCCCCTCCGTCATCCGCTGGCCAGGCGAAAAAGCATCGATTTCTCCGAAGCGGCCGGCTTTGACATGGTCTGCCTGCCCCGCGAGGCCGAGACACGGCGACTCATCGACGGTCACGCTGTCTCGAGCGGGCTGACCCTCCGCCAAGCGGTCGTGGTGGACCAGTTCGCGACTTTGATGGAGTGCGTCAAGGCAGGGGTTGGCCTGGCGATTATCCCCGGCGGCGCCATCCCTGCTGCCAGGCACGCTGGCCTCGTCACGCGGCCCCTCTCCCACCCATCCATTCGCCGCAACGTCGGAGCCGTTCTCCTCCGGGGGCGCGACCTGACCCCTGCTGCGCGAGGCTTCCTCTCCCAACTCAAGGACCGGTGGGGCAACGAGGCCCCTGATTTATGCGTCTGACGCAATCGCAATAAGCAATAGATTATCGTGGGCATTAATGGAATGAGCCCCTAACCTTCTGGCCACCAAGCCGGGAGAGAAGGCAGATGAATGCCATCGTGCAGCCCAAGAGCTCTGTGGCGGACACGGTTCCGGCCAGCACGGACCTTGTCGAATACTATTACGAGCGCGGCTTTTCTGACGGCCTTCCCGTGGTTCCGCCCACCCCGGAGAAGGTCGAGGCGATCATCGACCGCCTGGGCGGCGATCCCGGCTTCGTCGAGGCCCGGATCGCGCCACGCTGGGGAGAACTGACACGCGAGGTGCTGGCCATCAACATGGTCATGGCCGGGTGCCGTCCCGAGTATGCCCCCGTGGTGCTCGCCGCTGTCAAAGCCCTAACGGACCAAGCCTTCAACCTGAACGGCGTGCAGGCCACGACCCATGTCGCGGCCCCCTTGCTGGTGGTGAACGGCCCGATCGCGCGGGAGATCGGGATGAACGGGGGCTGCAATGCCTTCGGCTCCGGCAACCGCGCCAACGCCACCATCGGCCGCGCGCTGCGCCTGATCATGCTGAATGTCGGCGGCGGCTGGCCGGGAGACCTGGACAAGAGCACGCTCGGCCACCCCGGCAAGTACACCTACTGCGTCTGCGAGAACGAGACGCAGAGCCCTCTGGCCCCCTACCATGTGGAGCAGGGCTACAAGCCGGAGGAATCGACCGTCTTCCTGATGGCGGCGGAGGCGCCGCACAGCGTCACCGACCACATCTCGAACGACCCGGAGGGGATCCTCGACACGATGTGCTCGGCGATGAGCACCATCGCCTCCAACAGTGCGGTGCTGGGCGGCCACATCGCCGTGGTGCTGGGGTTGGAGCATGCGCAGACCATCGGCAAGCACGGCTGGTCGCGCGCCGACGTGAAGAACTACCTGTTCCACAATCATGGCAACCGCTTCATCGACCTGGCGCGCGGCCACCGGTACGGCCGCGTCTACAACCGCAACATCCCACGCTACTACAAGCGCGAGGACGACACCCGCATCCCGATCATTCACAGCCCGGACAACATCCACCTCTTCGTCATGGGCGGGGAGGCCGGACGCTTCTCCGTGCTGATCCCGGGCTGGGGCCACATGAGCACCCCGGTCCACCGCGCCATCGAGGAAGGCGCCAGCGGCGACAACGGGCGGGAATGCACGGGCGGAGTCTGCGCGCTGTGAGCATCACCGCCGATCCCCAGGAGGCCACCATGCTGACGCAGACCGACACGGCAACGGTCCATGTCTACGACCCGCGCGGCGCCTTGCGCTTCGAGAACCTGCCCGTTTCCGGGCGGAAGGCGTCCCTGCACGGGCTCCGCCTCGGCATTCTCGACAACTCCAAGTGGAACGCGAACAAGCTGCTGCGGGGCGCGGCCGCCGCCCTGGGCGAGGAACTCGGCTTCTCCGCCGTGAACTACTACGTCAAGCACAGCTTCTCGAAGGATGCGGCCCCGGAGTTGATTGAGCGGATCGCGGCGGAGAACGACATCGTCCTCACCGCCATCGGCGACTGCGGCTCCTGCTGCTCGGCCTGCGTGCGGGACTCCATCGCCCTGGAGAAGCTCGGCGTGCCCTCGGCCGTGATCATCACCACCGAGTTCGTGCGGGAGACGGAGCTGACGCGGCAGGCCGTGGGGATGAGAACCCTGGAGCCGGTGGTGATCGCCCATCCCGTCTCCTCCATCACCGCCGAGGAGGTCGCGCAGCGCGTGGAGCAGATCCGCCAGCAGGCCCAGAAGGTCTGGCTCGGCACCCAGCCGCCGCTGACCCTGAAGGCGGAGCTGCAGTAGCGGCCGGCCGGCGGTGGTCCTTCCCCTGCCGGTCCGTGCTGGTCACCTGGCCGGTGGTACCCTTCAGGGAGCCGCCGGCCCTTCGCGTTCCTGAACTGCCCAAGAAGCAAGAGAACGACAAGAACTCGGGAGAGCACGTCCATGAGGATGTCACGCCGCCACGCCCTAGCAGCCCTCGCCACCCCCGTCCTCGCCCGCTCCGCCCGGGCGGGAACGGCATGGCCCGCCGGGCCCGTCCGCGTCGTCGTGCCTTTTCCCGCGGGCGGGCCGACGGACGTGGTGGCGCGGGTGGTCTGCCAGTCCATGTCCGATGCGCTGCGCCAACCCTTCGTCATCGAGAACCGCGGCGGCGCCGGCGGCATTATCGGTGCCGACCAGGTGGCGAAGGCCGCGTCCGACGGGCAGACATTGCTAATCAACGTCTCTGCTCACGTGATCAACCCCTCCCTCTACGCCCGCCTTCCGCACGACCCGCTGAAGGACTTCACGCCCGTCACCGGCGTCGCCTCCACGCCGATCCAGCTCGTCGTCAGCGCCGATCTCCCCATCGCCTCCGTCGCGGAACTTGTCAGCTACGTCCGGGCCCGCCCCGCGTCCTGCAGCTTCGCCTCGTCCAGCACCGGCACTCCGGGCCACCTAGCCGGCGAGCTGTTCAAGATCGCGGCGCGGCTCGACGCGCAGCACATCCCCTATCGCGGCAGCGCTCCCGCGCTGACGGACGTGGTCAGCGGGCGGGTGACCTACATGTTTGACTCCATGCCATCCTCCCTGCCCCTCGTGCAGGCCGGCAAGCTGCGCGCCATCGGGGTGACCGGAACGGAGCGCGTGCGGAACCTGCCCGCCGTACCGACCATGGTGGAGAGCGGCTTCCCCGACATGACCCTGACCACCTGGTACGGCCTCTGGGCTCCTGCCAATCTGCCGCCCGCGATGGCCTCGCGGATCCAGGCGGAGACTGCCTCGGCCCTGAAGCGGCCCGAGGTTCGCCAGCGGCTGACAGAGGTCTCCGCCGAAGGCATGAGCGAGCCGCCCGAGCGCTTCTCGGCCTTCTGCCAGTCCGAGGCCGACCGATACGCCCGCATTATCCAGGCGGCCGGCATCCGGATGGAGTGAAGCGGGATGCCTGCCGTGCACTGCGCGCGTGACAGGCACGACCGGCAAGCACCCATAAACAAGGCCCGGACCTGATGACCGACATGCCGGTCTGCCCGGCCGGCATGTCGTCGGCCGGGTACACGTGCTCAGGAGACCAAGGTGCCCAACATTCACCGCACGCGACTACTCATCCTTGGGGCCGGGCCGGCCGGCTATACCGCGGCCATCTATGCGGCACGGGCAGGGCTGGAGCCGATCCTGGTCGCGGGCCTCCAGCCCGGCGGGCAGCTGACCATCACCACCGATGTGGAAAATTACCCGGGCTTCGCAGCCGCGGTTCAGGGCCCCTGGCTGATGGACCAGATGCGGGCCCAGGCCGAACATGTGGGTACGCGGATCATCCAGGACGTGATCACGGAGGTGGACCTCTCCACACGGCCTCTCCGCGCCACCGGCGATTCGGGGGATCTCTATGAGACCTCGGCCATGGTGATCGCCACGGGCGCCCAGGCGCGCTGGCTCGGCATCCCCGGGGAGAAGGAGCTCTCCGGCTTCGGCGTCTCCGCCTGCGCCACCTGCGATGGCTTCTTCTTCCGCGGCCGGGAGGTGGCGGTGATCGGCGGCGGCAACTCGGCCGTGGAGGAGGCCCTCTACCTCGCCGGGCTGGCTTCCAAGGTCACGCTGATCCACCGCCGGGATAGCCTGCGGGCCGAGCGCATCATGCAGGAGCGGCTGTTCAACCATCCCAGGATCTCGATCCTCTGGAACACGGTGGTCGAGGAGGCGCTGCCCACCGAGGGCAAGCTGCGCGCCCTGCGGGCGCTGAAGCTGAAGGACCTTGCTGGTGGCGGCCATTACGAATTGCCGGTGGACGGCATGTTCGTGGCCATCGGGCACGACCCCGCCACTTCCCTCATCCGCGGCCAGCTCGAGACCGATGAGGACGGCTATATCGTGACCCAACCGGGCTCCACCCGCACCAGCGTGCCGGGGGTCTTCGCCGCGGGCGACGTGCAGGACCGGATCTATCGCCAGGCCGTCACGGCGGCCGGCAGCGGGTGCATGGCCGCGCTGGATGCCGAGAAATGGCTGGCCCACATGCCGGACGACGCCCCAGCAGTCGCGGCCTATGACGCGGTGGACGGCTGATGCCGCTCGATTGGAACTTGCACGCCGTCACAAATGCAGGCTGAACGCGGCGCGTAGGGCCAGGTCTCGGCGGAGCGGGGACTGGCTGGTCTGGCCACGATCAGCCAGTCGGGCGGCGCCTATCCCTGCTGCCTTCAGGCCCCGCTTCCACCCCTGTTTCTCATCGACTTAGCGCTATGGCTCCATGACTTTGCCGAGCCATCGAACAACTGCATCGACGAGGCGCTCTGGAACTTCCATCGGGATCATATGCCCCGCGCCCTCCATGACCGTCAGCTCTGCTTCTGGGATCCCATCCTGCAGTTCTTTCGCTTCCTCGATCGACCGCAGCCTGTCCTGCTCGCCAGCAACAATGAAGGTCGGGCAGCGGATGGCGCTGAGACGGTCCAGATCTCCATTTCGCTCGAGCATCAGCTGGCGACGGAAGACCTCCGGACCTAACCGGGCTCCCATAGCAAATATGCGTCCGATCAGTGTTTCGTCACCCGCATTCTCGGGGTGCAGGGACGAGGAAACGGCAGAGCGGCTGAGGCCCACGGTACTGGCCGAAGCAAGTCGCGAAGCCATCGCCGCCTTGCGCTGAGCCTCGGCGGCCGGGTCGCCTCGCGCCGAGGTCGCGATCAGCACCATGGCCTGGACCCGCTCCGGCGCTGGACGCGCGATCTCCCGGGCAACGTATCCGCCCATCGAGAACCCAACCAGAATAAAGCACGCCGGGGCATCGGCCAGGGCCCGCTGTGTCATGGCCTCGATCGAGCCGTCGCGACTGAGGTCGGCGTGGAAGGTCGGCCCGAACGGCGACAGTGCACCCTCGACCTCCCGCCAGAGGTCCGCGTCGGTCATCAAGCCGGGAACGAGGAGCAGGGTCATGGGCCCCTCAGTCGCGGCTGCGAACGCTGGGCAGGAGGCGGGACAGGCTCATCAGGCTGCCAAGGACCGCGATGAAGCATCCTACCCACACGGTCATCCTGGCTCCCCCGGCCGGAAAGGCGGATAGGCAGAGGGCGACCACGGCCGCGCCGAGCGCCTGGCCGAGGAGGCGGGATGTCGCGACGATGCCGCTGGCGCCGCCGCTGCGCTCCCGCGGCGCGCTGGCCATGATGGCCTTCATGTTGGGTGCTTGGAAGAAGCCGAAGCCCACGCCGCACAGCGCAAGGCGCCAGACGATATCGATTGGCCCGGGATCGGCGGGCAGCAAGGCCAGGCTCGCCAGGCCACCACTCAGGACAAGCAGCCCTCCGCCCCCGAGCAGGCCGGGCGAGTGCCGGTCCGACAGGGGCGCCGCGATAAGGGCCATCACGGCGAGGGTGGCGGGCCAGGGAGTGATGAGGAGTCCCGTCTGGCTCTGGCTGAACCCAAGCACAGTGTGCAGCCAGAAGGGCAGCACGACGAAGGCCAGCCCCTGAACGGTGAAGGCGCAGACGGAGGTCGCGGACGACAGGGAGAAAAGGGGACGCCGGAACAGATCCACCGCCAGGATCGGTGCGGGCCTGCCGGCCTCGCGCCGGAGGAGGGCATACCCGCACGCCGCCGCTCCGATCCAGGCAGCAAGGATCCAATGCCAAGCTATCCGGTGAACGAGCCCGGAGAGGCCGAACAGGAGCAGGGCGAAAAGTCCGGCGCACAGGGCGGCCGACAGGCCGTCGAAATGACGCGCGCCCCGCTCCGTCGTCGGGAGGCTGCGCAGCGTGAGGCCCGCGGCAATCAGGCAGATCGGAACATTCGCGAGGAACAGCCATGGCCATTTGGCAACGGCCAGGACGGCGGAGGCGACGGTCGGGCCTGCCGTGAAGGCGATTCCGACAACGAGCGCGTAGATGCCGAGGCCCCGGCCGAGGCGTTCGGGAGGGTAGATGTAACGAATGAGGGCCGGGGTTACCGCGGATATGGCCGCCGCGCCGAGGCCCAGCAGGGCGCGAGCCGCGACCAGGGTGGGTAGCGACCAAGCCATCCCGCAGGCGAGCAACCCCGCTACGAAGACGGCGATCCCGGCGCTGAAGACCCGTCGGTGCCCGAAAATCTCCCCAAGCGCCGCGAACGGCAGCAGCGCCGCGACCACCACGAGATAATAGACGTTGACCACCCAGATGGAGGTCGCGCTAGCCGCGCCGATGTCCCGCGCAATGGTTGGAAGGGCGGTGTTGGTGAGGGAAATATCGATGGTCGAGATGGAGACCGGGACGAGCACGGCCAGCAGGGCTGGAAGGCTTACTCGGCGGGCCTCGACGTGAGCGATTGCCGGCGTCGCTTCTGGTGCGGTCACGGTGATGTCCTGGAACTCAGCTTCGACGCAGGCGCCCGGCAGCGGAACGGGATGGAAGCGGCGCCTCATCGCGACTGCTTTCACGGTGCGGTGCTGCCCGGATCTCCGGCGACCCGCTTCATGAATCGGGTTCTACCTTCCCGTCCGGTATGACGGAAATGGATTATTACTCTAGTAGTATTCGAGGCATGAATGGTTGGCGATGAACCTTCGTACCGTGGACCTGAACCTCCTGGTCATCTTCGACGCCCTCATGGCTGAGCGCCACGTGAGCCGGGCGGCCGCCCGAATCGGCATGAGCCAGCCGGCGGTTAGCAACGCGCTCTCGCGCCTGCGCCACCTCTTCCAGGACGAGCTCTTCATCCGGGCGGCTGGCCGGATGGAGCCGACCCCCCGGGCCCTTGAACTCGGCCAGTCCGTGGAGGTGATCCTGCGCCAGGCGGAACGCCTGCTGGTGACCGACCTCACCTTTGATCCTCGGGCCTCGGACCGCCACTTCACCCTGCGGATGTCGGACCTGGTCGGCTACCTCGCCCTGCCCCGGATCACCGCCCACCTGCGGGACGCGGCACCGGCGGTCAGCCTGGAGGTCCTGCACACCTCGCCGGAGGACACCCTGAAGGCGCTGGAGGCTGACACGCTTGACCTCGCCCTCAGCATGGCGCTGGACACCTCCCGGCTGATCCGCTCTGCCCCCCTGTTCCAGGACCGGATGTGCTGCGTCATGAGCGCCAGCCACCCGCTGGCCAAGGGCCGACTGAGCCTGGAGCGCTTCCTCGGCCACCCGCATATGCGCGTAGCCATGAGCCCAACGGACACGCGCTTCGTCGACAACGTGCTTGTGGAGCAGGGCCTGCAGCGGCGGGTGGTGCTGACCGTGCCGCACTGGCTGCTGGTGCCACGTACCCTGGCCGGGACAGACCTGCTGGCGGTGGTCTCCCGCAAGATGGCGGACCTGTTCACGGGCGATGGGGGGATTGTCGCGCGTCCCCTGCCGTTCCAGTCCGTGCCCTTTGACTGGCACCTGTACTGGCACCGCCGCTACGACGGCAGCGCGGCGCATCTCTGGCTCCGCGAGACGATCACCGCGCTCTGCCGCACCATCTGAACTGACCCTCCCGGTCCTTCGGGAGGAAATGCCTCCCGGCGCCAGCTGGGCTACTCGGCCCGTAGTCCCAAGGCCTTCACCTCGCCCGTCCAGCGGGCCGTCTCCTCCCGCACGAAGGCGTCCAGCCGCTCGTCCGGGACATTGCCCGGCTCGGCGCCCTGCTGCGCCCACAGTCGCGCCGTATCCGGCGCCGCGACGGCGCGCCGTACCTCCGCCCGAAGGCGCTCGACGATGGTGGGTGGTGTTCCGGCCGGTGCCCAGAGGGCATACCAGGTGCCCGCGTCCATATCGGGGCCGCCTGCCTCCTTCATGGTCGGGATTTCCGGAAATAGGGGCGACCGGCGCGCGCTGGTCAGGGCCAGGGCGCGAAGCCGTCCACCGGCGAGCTGCGAGGCGGAGGTTCCCATGCCGTCGAACATCATCGGGCAGACGCCGGCGACCAGATCGTTCATCGCCGGCGCGGTGCTGCGATAGGGCACATGAACGATCCGGAGCCCTGTCTCCCGGAGGAAGATTTCGGCGATGATGTGCTGTGACGTGCCATTTCCTGATGAGCAGTAGGTCAGCTCACCGGGCTTCTCCCGGGCTCGACGCAACAGGGTGGGCAGATCCGTCAGCCCCGCGCCCGGGTTCACCACCAGCACGTTGGGGACCACGGCGGTGATGCCGATCGGGATGAAGTCGGTGTCGATGCGGTAGCCGCGCTGCGGGTACAGGGCCTCGGACATCGGCTGATGCACGCCACCCGCGAGCAGGGTGTAGCCATCCGGTGCGGAGCGCGCCGCGTTGAGGACGCCGATCGTGCCGCCCGCTCCGGCGCGGTTGTCGATCACGAAGCTCTGGCCAGTCTGCTCGGTCAGGCGCTGCGCGATCGGTCTGGCGAAGGAATCAACGCCGCCGCCCGGGCCGTAGGGAACCACGATGCGTACCGGGCGGTCAGGCCAGTTGGCGCGCGCCGGCACGGCCAGCGCCAACAGGCTGGCCGCCAGGGCAGCCAAGGAAAGGATCTTCATCGACGTTCCTCCGTTGTTACTGCTTCGGCCTGCCGCGGCCGCTAAGGCTTCTTCGGCAGGAGTTTCCAGGTCGAGGTGGCATGGGCGACCGTCTCGCCGGACGCGTCGCGGGCCTCGGCGCGCAGGAAGCAGATGCTGCGCCCCGCCCGCAGCATCTCGCCCCGGCACGTCACCCGCCCGCCCCGCACAGCGCCGAGGAACTGCACTTTGAACTCCAGGGTGGCACCCGCTCCGAAGCGGTGCTCCAGGTGATGCCCCATGGCGATGTCGAGGGCCGTCGCGATGATCCCGCCGTGCAGCGTTCCCTGCGGGTTGGTCAGGAAGTCCTCTGCCTCGAAGGCAACAGTGCAAGCGTCGGGCGTGCGCTCGATCTCCAGGCCGAGGAAGCGGCTGATGAAGAAGTCGCCAAAAACCTGCCGGTCGCTCGCCGCGGCGCGCTCGAAGGCAAGGCGCGCTGCAGCACCGGGCGCGGCATGTCGTCCGCTCATGGCATTGGACCCTTTGGGCTGGGATTCGGATCAGCTGGGGACAAGGAGGCCCTTCCCCGTGGTCTGGGTGTCGAAGAGCCGGTAGGCCTCCTCCGCCTGCTCCAAGGGCCATTCGTGGGTGAAGAGGCTGTCCACATCGAGGCCCCGCTCCGCGACGAAGCGGGCGCAATCCGCCTGGCCGTTCCGGCTGAACGTCCAGCTTCCGAAGATAGAAAGCTGCTTTCGGTTCATCTCGTTGCTGACGTCAATCGTGACGTGCCCGCCTTCCCCGAGGAAGACGACACGGCCCCATTTCCGCGCGGAACGGATGGCCGCGGAGCGCGCCTCTGCCGCTCCCGTGCAGTCCATGGTGCAATCGGCGCCCTGCCCGCCGGTCAGATCGCGGATTGCTTCCACGACATCGTTCCGCCGGGCGTCGATCGTGGCGTCCGCCCCGAACTCGGCAGCGCGGGCGAGGCGGCCCGGATCGATGTCGAGGGCGATGACACGGGCGCCCATGGCCGAGGCAAGCCGGGTGCCGCTGAGCCCCACCGGTCCCTGGCCGAAGATGGCGATGGTCTCGGAGCCGCGCAGGCCGAGGCGGTCCAGCCCGCCCCAGGCTGTTCCCGTACCGCAGGAGATGGCTGCGCCTGCACGGAAGGAGAGAGCATCCGGCAAGGGAATAAGCGATTCCGCCGGAACCTTCATGTACTTCGCATGGGCGCCATCCCCGTTGGCCCCGAAGGTGGTGGACCCGTCATCGCACATCTGCGTCCACCCGCTGCGGCAGGGCGAGCAGCATCCACAACCGGCGTAGTGATGGTTCATCACCCGTGCGCCGATCCGCGCCACGGGGCTCGAGACGCCTTGCCCAAGGGCGGCAACAACCCCGCAGGGCTCATGCCCCGCGATGACCGGCTGGTCCGAGGGGCGGCCGAGGCCGATGGAATCAGCACCGTCCTTCGCGCGGTAATATTTCAGGTCGCTCCCGCACATGCCAGACGCCTTGATCTCGAGGATGACCTCTCCCGGGCCCGGAGTTGGGTCCGGCACATCCCGGATCTCCAGGCGGCGATCGCCCAGGAAGTAGACCGCCCTCATTCCGCCGCCTCCTGCCGGGCATGGCCGAGCCAGTCAGCCAGGATGTCCGCCGCGTGCTGCCCGAGCAGAGGCGGCGGCGCGGCCGGGGGAAGTGGTTGGCCATCAAAGCGCGCGGGCGAGGCGATGTAGCGCACCGGGCCAGCGGCCGGGTGTTCCACCGTTGCAACCATACCGCGCTCCAGCAGCTGTGGTGCCTCGCAGACCTCACCCACGGTGCGGATAAGACCGCAGGGGACGCCCGCCGCCGAGAGCAGGGACAGCCAGTGCTGCCTCGGATGCGCGCGAATCATCGGCGCAAGCGCGCCGATAAGGGCTTCTCGGTTGGTCACCCGATCCGGTGCCGTCGCGAACCGGGGATCTGCCTCCAATGCTTGGCACTCGACCGCGGCGCAGAAGAGCCGCCAGAACTTGTCGTTCGCGACGGCGATGTTGATCCAGCCGTCGGAGGCCTCGAAGGTCTCGTAGGGCGCGATGGTCGCGTGCGCGTTGCCGCGCCGGGCTGGGCTGCGGCCCGTGGTGAAGTAGATGCCGGCGTTGAACGTCAGGAGCGAGGCCAGGGCGTCGAGCATGGACACCTCGACCCGACCGCCCTTGCCCGCCGCGTCGCGCCGCCGGAGCGCTGCCAGCACCGCCTGGGACGCGTAGAGCCCGGTGACGAGGTCCGCGACCGAGGTGCCCACCTTGGTGGGCGGCCCGTCCGGCAGGCCCGTTATGCCCATCAGCCCGCTCTCGCCCTGGATGATCAGGTCGTAGCCAGGGCGCTGCGCGTCCGGTCCCTCGCCACCGAAGCCGGTGATGGAGCAGAGAACCAGCCTGGGGTTGGCCGCGCTCAGCGCCTCCCAACCCAGACCCAGCCGCTCCAGCGTGCCGGGACGGAAGTTCTCCACCACGACATCGGTCTGGGCCGCGAGCGCGAGGGCCGTCCCGCGTCCCTCCCCACTCTTGAGGTCCAGGGCGATGCTGCGCTTATTGCGGTTGACCGAGAGAAAGTAGCTGCTCTCGCCGCCCTGGAACGGTGGTCCGAAGCGGCGACTTTCGTCGCCGCTTCCCGGCTCCTCCACCTTGACCACATCGGCCCCGAGGTCACCGAGCAGCATGGTGCAGAAGGGCCCGGAGACGACGCGGGTGAGGTCAAGCACCCTCACCCCGCCCAGCGGAGCTGGGCCGTTCGCCTCAGGCCACCGCATCGGCCCGGTCCACCAGCAGGTCGGCAAGTTCGGTCATGCTGCCGACGATCAGGTCGGGCTGATAGGGCCACTTAGCGAAGGGGCGCCGGCGGCGGTCGATGAAGGCGGCGCGCATGCCCGCCGCCTTGGCGCCGACACAGTCAAACTCGTGGTTCGCGACGAAGAGGATTTCGTCCATCGCCACGCCGCAGATTTCCGCAGCCTTGGTGTATGTCGAGACATGTGGCTTGAAGGCACCCGCGGCCGCCACGGAGATCACTCGGTCGAACGGAATGCCGTGGTGCTTCTTCGCCTCCTCCAGCATATCGGGATCGCCATTGGACAGGACGACGAGTTTGAAATCCCGGTGCAGGCGCGCGAGTGCCTCCGGCACCTCGGGAAAGCACTTCAGCCGCTCGATGTGGGAGACAAGAGTCTCCACCTCCTTCTGGCTGTGCTCGATGCCAGCGCGGTTCAGCACCTGGTCCACCGAGAGGTGGCCGATGTCGCGGTAGCGCATGTGCTCGCGGTGGAGCAGCGCGTCGATCATAGAGTTCTCGAAATGGGTGCGGCGCCACCAGGTGACGAAGGAGTTCGGATCGCCCGTCCACCCTTTAGACTGGAGGTAGGGCGTCGCCGCCTCGCGCAGCCCGCCCTGCATATCCACGACCGTGCCGTACTGGTCGAACATGCAGATCTTGATCCGGCTCCTCAGCGCCGCGACATCGGTCATTTTTCCGCTCCTGGCTGTTCCGTGGCAGGACCATGCAGGAGCTTGGACACCTCGTGAAATGGATAAATCGACTGGCGTTATTGAGCGTGGTGATAGTTAAAGCCCGACTAAGCGCCACCGCATGATTGACAAACTCCTATTGCCCCGAGTCAGGGAGCAAGGATTTGGTGGGCCGCATGCCTTCCCGAGAAGAACGGCAAGCGCCGTCGCGTAGTGGCTGCTTTCTTCAGATCGGTCTTCAGAAGCAGACAGGCCTTTTTCAGCCGTACCTTGGCGTATCATCTTACGGACGCACGGAAATTTTGACGATGTTCTGGCCTGCCTTCACGTGACCGGATGGGTGGTTCCAACAGGTCCGGTCTTCTGGGGCCTTCTCTTCCTCCTACTTGATCCTCGCGGTCTGCCTGCATACTCCAGTAGATGACCAATAAAGTTGGTGGCTCCTGGAGGGCGACATGACTGAACTGGTGACGTCCCCCGGCACCACGTCTTGGCGGGTTCTCGCCCTGCCATAGGCTGTGTGCCGGGCCGTTGGTGGCCTGGACGCGCGGCGAACCCGTTCTCCTGGCCAGCAAGCGCGAGCGGCATGGCGCGGGCGCGTTTATCACACTGCCCGCATTTCCTCCGGCCAAGTCAGCGCCGGATCTATCGTGAGGCGCAGGCCCTGATGTTTGGTGACCTCCTCGGCCCGGAGCGTTTCCATCTCGAGTGCGAGCCAGTGCGCCGTCCGCCTGGCCTGCTAACCCTGGTGATGCCCCCGAATACGGCACCAGTTGCTTGGGCGGCCTTTACCCACGATCCCCGCCCAGCTCAGTATCCATCTCAGCAGTTTCTCCTGCTGCTCGACTTCCGGAGGGCAGCTAATTCGCTGAGCGCCCGTGGCGGCGGCATCGCCGGAACCCATGCGGCACTCCTCGCCAATCTTCTGCCCCAAGCGCTGCATCAAGGCTGACAACTGCCATAAGGTGCCCGCCTTAACTCAACGTCAGGTCGGCGCACGCGTCATCAGGAGACGCCCGCCCAGCAGGATGAGTGCCAGGCCAGACAGCGACTTCACAACGCGCGATACTGCGGGACGAAGCAGAACCCTTGTCAGGCCAGACATCGCAAGGACAACGCAGCCGTAGAAGAGCATTGCGACAGCGGCGTGGGTCAGCGCCAGGGCCGCGCCTCGCGCGTAGAAGCCGGTCGGGTGCGGCACGAGGAACTGGGGGAAGACCGCGACGTAGAAGATGGCCGGCTTCGGATTCAGGATATTGGTTAGGTAGCCCCTGACAAATGCCTCCGAAATCGACGGAGCCGAGCGTCCGCCCCCGGCTGTAATGGTCAACCCTCCAGATCTGCGAAGAGACAGGAGCGATCTGATCCCCATCCAGATCAGGTAGAAGGCGCCGATCACCTTAAGTGCGGTGAACAGGATGGCCGAGGTGGCGATGATGGCACCAACCCCCACCAAGGCCAGTGCCGCGTGGGACAGGATCGCGGCGCAGATTCCAAGCGTTGCCGCAACGCCGATCTGTCTGCCGGCACCCGGAGCAGTGCCGAGAAGGAGAAAGAGATTGGGTCCTGGGGTGACCACGATCACGGTCACGATGGAGAGGAAGATCACATACTGGCCCGCCGGCGGGAGCATGGAAGGTTTGCCTCACTGACTGTGAATGCTGGGGTTGAATAAGACCCGCGGCAGCGCCCCGGTGTGCTGGGCACGGCCTGCTGTCGGAGGACTCGCGCCGGACGTGCTTCGCCGCTGCTGCTAGAGCTGTCCTCGCCAGAATGGCCGCGACGCCTCGAGGGCCGCGTCCATTTTCGTCAGACCGATGTCACGCAGGCGCTCTGGCGGTAGCTCACTCAATGTGCGGCGGGTCGCAGCGCGTCGATGCCACAGGAGGAGCAGCGCGAGTGCACGGGAGACCGGGCTGCGGACTGCAGAATTGATCCGAGCGTTCCACTCTATTGCTCCGATCATCTTTTAATTGCCTCGAATTGCGGTCGGATTGCCTTCTGCCATGCGCGCGAAATCTGCTTCAATTCGAGAATTGCTATCGGTACAATATTTTCCATGTCCGACTTCCGCGCCCTGGCCGATCGCCTCGCCCGCAGCCTCGCCGAAGATCTCGCGGCGGGTCGTCGAAAGCCCGGCGACCGCCTTCCGACCAGCCGCGACTACGCTCATGGCCAGGGCATCGCGCCGTCGACCGCCAGCCGCGTCTACGCGGAGCTGGTCCGCCGTGGCGTGGCCGTCGGCGAGGTCGGCCGGGGCACCTTCCTTCGTGCGCCGGCCTCCCTGCCCCGCCTGCCGGGGCGGGAGACCGACCGGGGTGGGATCGTGGACCTGGAGCTCAATTTCTGCGTCCTGCCTGACCAGGGTGCGCTCCTCGGCCCGGGGCTCGCCCGACTTGCCTCCGCAGAAGCCCTGCAACCCATGCTCTCCCGCGTCGCCGTGGCGGGCGATCCCGCCGCGCGCGAGGCGACCGCCCGGCTGATGGCCCGTCGAGACTGGGCTCCGGTGCCGGAGAGCATCCTCTTCGCCGGCCGGGGACAGCAGGCCCTCTCGGCCTGCTTCACCGCGCTTATCGCGCCTGGCGAATCCCTAGGCTTGGAGGCGATGACTTATCCCCTGGCTAAGGGCATCGCCCTGCGCCTGGGGCTCAAGCCCGTGCCCCTGGCCATGGACGATCAGGGCCTGCGCCCCGATGCTCTCGCGGCCGCCCACGCCGCGCACCCCCTTCGGCTGCTCTATCTGCAGCCCGATCTTCACAACCCGCTCGGCGCGGCCATGCCGGCCTCCCGTCGGCGCGAAGTGGCCGAGCTCTGCCGCGCACTGGACATCCTGGTTGTCGAGGATTCCGTGTACGGCTTCCTCTCCGCCGACGCGCCGCCACCGGTGGCCGCCCACGCGCCGGAGCGGGCGGTGGTGGTGGACAGTCTCTCCAAGCGCGTGGCGCCCGGCATGACGCTGGGCTTTCTCTCTGCCCCGCCCGCACTCCGCCCGCGCATCGCCTCCGCGCTCCGCCTGGGCGGCTGGGCCGCGCAGGGCTTCGACCTCGCCGCGGGCACGCTGTGGATGGAGGACGGCACCGTCGAGGCCCTTGTCCTTGCCAAGCGCGAGGAAGCGATCCGCCGCAACGCCCTGGCGCGGCAGATCCTGGGCGATGGTGGCCTCGTCCTGCGCGGCGATTCCCGCGCCTATCATCTCTGGCTAGAGCTTCCCGAGCCCTGGCGCGCGGAGACCTTCGTCGCGGCCGCTGCCCGGCGCGGCATCGCCGTCTCGCCCGCGGCCGAGTTCGCCGCAGCCCCCGGCCACGCGCCGAACGCGGTGCGCCTGGCCCTTGCCGCGCCGGAGCAGGCCGCCCTCCGGCCCGCGCTGGAAACACTGCTCGAAACCGCTCTCGCAGGACCGGACGCCGGCGCGGTTGGGTAGCGCGAGTCACCACGTCTCATTACCTCAGGCAGAGCCTTGGCTGCTGGGCGAAGCCCAACTCGGCTCAGTGGCCTCCCGGAATGCGCGCCTTGCGTGCCGCTTGCCGATGAGCAGTCCGCGGTGGTCGGCCTCTGCCGGAGCAGGGAAAGCGGCCCGGCAGCAAGCCCGGCCCAGCACTCAGAGCGCTTCAGCCAGGGCCAACCGGATCGCAACCTCGACGGGAGAGAGCTTCCCCTTCTCCCCTTCGATCCGCAACGGCGCCAAGAGCAGGAGCGGCGGTTGTGCCAGGAAGCGCGGGCGGGTTCCGCGGTGGGGCTGGGCAGCGTGGACGAGGAAGGGATGGCACAGATAGACGGTTCCTGCCGCCCCCGTGGCGAGCACCTCCTGCCGGTGCGACGTCCCTGGCAGATGGGCAATGATTTCGCGCGTCGTGAGGCCTGCCTCCCCGGCCGGGGACAGCATACGTGCGATATCAAGGTGGGACCCTGCACGGATGCGGGTCGATGCGTCATCCTCTCCGACATCAGAGAACAGGAACAGCATCAGCAGCGCACGGCCCTTCGAGTGGACATTGGCACGCCAATCCATGAAGTAGGCTTTGTCCCAGCCGAAGCTCATGTCGATGTGCCAACCCGCGTCGCCCGGGTCGTCCGCGGAGGGGAGGCGCACAGGGAAGGTCCCCATGGCCCTGCATGGCTGCCATCACCCTTCCCCGACGAGCTGGTCGAAGGCGGTGTGGAGAATGGGGGTGTTGGCTGCCTTAACGAATGGCGCCTGCGTGCACATGCCCAGACGGATCACTGGCTTCGTCCAGGTAGACAGATCATGCGGGTCGCAGCCGGTGTCGCGCCACAGCAGCGCGCGCGCCCTGTCGGCGAGTCCCCGGGAAAAGCGTCATCGATCCGCACGAAGCCATTCTGCATGAAGTGCTCGATATCCGCCTCGCGCAGGGCGCGACGCGTCAACTTATCGAAGGGCATGAAAAGGTCCGCAGGTCGAGGGCGAGCACGCCTGCAGTGCAGGCGTTCCGACAGAGTTCTTCCAGAGATAGCCAAGTGCAGCCCCGCACCTTGCGAAGCGACGGCATGTCTCAGCGTCGGAAAAAGACCGCGCTCATCATGCGCATCAGCTTGGCAGGCGCAATTCGAAAAAGAACGCCCGCTTCTGCACACCACCGTCCGAAGCCGCCATCCCCCACCCGACCAGCTTCGACCTTCGGCACAGCGCCCAGAGCTGCCATTTCGCTTCCTCGAATGGCCTCTCAGAGGCAGTAGCGAATCCGATCGGCCATCGTAGCGCTTGAGCGCAGGATGAGGGTCGGGCATTCTTGGAACGCCATTGATGACCGAATTCCAGGCTAGCCTGGCTCTTCGTTGATGAGGTGATCGCGTGTCAAACGTCAGCACCTGCCTGTGGTTTGGCAAAGATGTTGAAGAGGCGGTCCGCTTCTACGTCTCCCTCATTCCCGGCTCCGAAATAGAACACATCCAACATTCGCCTGGGCCCTGGCCTGGCGGAGAGGTTGGCGACGTCATCCTGGTTAGGTTCAAGTTGAACGGGCAAAATTACCAAGCGCTTAACGGCGGCAGGCCTGCCGATTACGGGACGGCCGCGTCGATTTCGGTAGAGTGCGCGGATCAGGCAGAGGTTGACCGCTTATGGGCGGCGCTGACCGCGAACAATGGATCGGAGATCGCGTGCGGATGGCTCCGCGACCGCTGGGGAGTGCCATGGCAGATTGTGCCCGAAGTACTACCGCGACTCCTTGCTCACCCTGATCCCGCGGTTTCGGCCCGCGCGTTTCTGGCCATGCAGGGTATGGTTAAGCTGGATGTTGCTGCCTTGGAGCGTGCAGCTGCGGCAGGATAACGAACCGCTTTCACCGGCAGCTGCAACTTCCTCCGTTTCTCAAGAGTGGCCGTTCCACTTCCGGCCACTCCTGCCCTGCGCCGGGTCTGGCGGATCCCAAAAGGCACCTCACCGACCGACTTGTGGCTGCACAATCAGGAGCACCATTCAACAACCCGCCACCGGTTTCTAGCCCGGCGTCAGATGTCCGGATGGCGATCTCGGACCGGGCTCACCTCCTCCAGCAGGGACGCGAGGTGCAGGATCGTGGACTCCGCCAGCCACTTGCCGACGAGCTGCACGCTGATCGGCAGCCCTTTCTTGCTCGTGCCGAACCGCATCGACAGGCCCGGCAATCCGGTCACGTTGAGCGGCACGGTCGCACCCTGGAGATAGATGGCGTCCACGGTCTGGCCGTTGATCGTGAACTCCGTCTGGCCATGCTTGTGGGCTGGTAGCGGCAGGACCGGGGTGATCAGCGCATCATAGCGTGAGAAGTAGTCCGCAAAGCCATCCCGCAACCGCTCGGCCGCCTGCTCGGCGTCGATGTAGTCTTTCATGGATGTGTCGGGCAGCGAGAGCATGGTCTTGGCCATCTTATAGAGCTCATCCTCGCCGTGTCCGGCGGTTGCTGCCGCAAAGGCGGGCTTCATCTCCATCACATGCAGGCGGTTGAACACGTCGAGGGCGAAGTCGCGCTCCAGAGCCGGGATGCGCACCGGCTCCACGAAGCAGCCAAGGTCCTTCAAGGCCTCAGCCGCTGCCTGCACCGTAGCGGCAACTTCAGGGTCGATCGGCCCGAAGCCGGGCTCGACCAGCCACCCCACCCGGAGTGCGCGATCGGGCGAGCGGCTGATCCCGGCATCGAAGGCGGCGGTACTGGTGGCAAAGGCATCCTGGCCGTCCGGTCCTGCCAGTTCCGAGAAGGCGAGCGCTAGGTCGCGCACCGATCGCGCCATTGGGCCGACATGCCAGAAGCGGCGTGGCGCGCGGGGCCAGATGCCCGTCATCGGCACGCGCCCATGCGTCGCCTTAAGGGAGACAATGCCGGTCTGCGCCGCCGGTCCGCGCACCGAGATGGCTAGGTCGGTGCCCAGCCCGATCGGTGACATGCCTGCGGCGATGGCGGCCGACTCACCGCCGCTCGACCCGCCCGGCGTGCGCTCGAGATCCCAAGGGTTGTTCGACCTTCCGCTCAGCAGATTGTCGCTCTCGATCCAGTAGGAGAATTCCGGCAGGTTCGTCTTCGCGAGCAGGATCCCGCCCGCCTTCTTCATGCGCGCCACACTGGTCGCGTCGGCATCGGGAAGGCGCCCTTTGAAGATCGGCGAGCCGCGTTGGGTCAGCACGCCAGCGGTGTCGATGGAATCCTTCACCGTGAAGGGGACACCATGCAGCGGGCCGAGATTCTCACCCGCCATCACCGCTGCTTCCGCGGCCTTCGCGGCTTTGGTGGCACTCTCTGCAACCGTGACAATCGCGTTGATTTTGGGGTTCAGGGTCTCGATGCGATCGAGGTGTGCCTGCACGACCTCGACCGGCGACACCCGCCGGGTGCGGATCAGTTCGGCCAGCTTGGTCGCGTCGGAATAGATCATATCGGAGTTCATGGTTTTACCTACCTGCCACTTGATAGATGACAGCTAGGACTTCCAATCGGGGCCGTCAACCCTTATCTACCAAGTGACAGATAGAGGCTTGAGGGCAATGAAACAGCGGGGCAGTGAGCCAGGCACGAATGCGCGGGAGGCCATCCTGACGGCGGCTCGCAAGGCGGCGCAGGCGCATGGCTATGGCGGCTTGAACTTCCGGGACCTGGCGGCAGACGTCGGCATCAAGGGCGCCAGCATCTATTACTACTTCCCGAGCAAGGCCGATCTCGGTGCGGCAGTCACGCGACGCTACTGGGAAGATTCGGCGGCCGAGCTAGAGGCCATGCTGGAGGAGAGCTCGGACCCACTGCATTGCCTGCACCGCTATCCGGAGGTGTTTCGCAGGTCGCTGGCGAGCGAGAACCGCCTGTGTCTCTGCAGCTTCATGGCGGCTGAGTATGACGACCTGCCGGAGGAGGTGAGGAAGGAAGTGCAGGCCTTCAAGGATGCGCATGTGGCGTGGTTGAGCCGGGTCTTGGTTGCCGCAGGCTTGGTTGACGCGGCCGGGAGCGAGCAGCGGGCCCGCGCTATCTACGCCGCCGTCGCTGGCGCGCAACTCATAGCAAGGAGCCGATCGGACATCGCGCTGTTCGATGCGCTGATCGACGGCTACCGCGCGGCTGGTCTCCTGCCAGATGAAAAGACACATCCCTCAGCCGACAAGTGTCCTCACTGAGGGTCGATGGGGCCGGCTATGTCCGCCACCGATATCCGCTCTCCCTGGCGCTCTGCCTGGAAACGGACATTCCGCTTCCGGCCATCCGTGCCCATCCCAGACGGGAACGGTATCGTCAACACAACATCAGCATCGCGGCGCCTTCTTGCAGGCGCCTTTGGGGACGGAGGCTCCGCACCTGCCATTGTCGCAGCGTGAAGCCCTCCGTTCTCTCCTGGTGCGATTCAAATGCCTCCCGTCTTGCCTTCACCTATAAGGTGGTTCCGCCAACCGTCACCCGTGACTGGCTCGCAGACCTGCTATCCCACCCTCCAGCAGTGGTTATCGACGTCGGAACCGTACGGGAGGCCGGTGCCCTGGGCAGCCCGCACGGTCCGATCAGGCGGCGAAGCCGCCGTCGATAGTGTGCATGGCGCCTGTTACGAAACTCGCCTCCGGCCCCGCGAGCCAGGCCACCATCCCCGCGATCTCATCAGGCCGCCCGTGCCGCTGGATCGCCATCTTCCCGTAAACGATGTCCTTCAGCGGCCCGTCAGCAGGGTTCATGTCCGTGTCCACAGGCCCCGGCTGCACCGCGTTCACCGTAATGCCGCGCGGCCCGAAGTCCCGCGCCAGCCCGCGCACGAGCCCCTGCACCGCCGACTTCGTTAGCGCATAGGCTGCGATGCCGGGAAATCCCACGTGATCGCCGACATTGGAACCGATCACCACAATCCGCCCGCCCTCTGGCATCCGCCGTGCCGCCTCCACAGCCGCGTGGTAGGGCGCGTTCACGTTGATGCGGATCATCCGGTCCACCGCGTCCGCCTCCAGCTCCAGCGGGTCGCCCATCATGGCCACGCCGGCATTCACCACCAGCAGGTCCAGCGGCCCGCTTTCTCGCACCCGCGCAATCACCGCGTCGCGGTCCGCGCTGTCCGTGACCACCGCCGTGCTTCCTGTCTCGCGGGCCAGTTGCTCGGCCGCCTCGCGCGATCCGGCATAGGTGAAAGTCACCGCCGCCCCTTCCCTGGCGAAGCGGCGCACGATCGCTGCCCCGATCCCCCGACTGCCGCCGAGCACCAGAACCGACTTACCCTGAAAACCGGCCATGTGGCCCTCCTTGAATTAACGTAGCGTACGCTACATTAAGATCAGGAAGGGCCCCGTCAAGGCATTTTGTATTGATGCCTACAAATACACCGCGCCCCGTGGCCGCCCCCGCCGCTTCGACCCCGAGCAGGCCGTCGCCACCGCACAGCGCCTCTTCCACCCCGCAGCTATGATGCGCTCAGCGTCGCCGACCTCACCCAAGCCCTCGGCGCTGTGCTGGAGGAAGCCGCCCGCCGCTACGCATTGGACCCCGCAAACCCCGGCTCGGCCGCCGCCGGCTGCCTCACCATTGAGGGTACCCGCTGCAACGATCCCGAGGCGCGGGAGGCCGCCCGCGCCCTCACCGCCGCTGCCGAGAACGCCATCCGCCGCTTCGTCGCCGCCACTCACCCGGAGGCCGCAGAGCAAATGACTGACTACGTCGTCATCCTCATGGTCGGCCTCTCCACCATGGCCCGTTCCGGCCATGACGTGCACCGCCTTCTTGCCACCGCTCGCTTCGCTGCCCTGGGTTATCGCACAGGCGCTCCGTGCTTGAGTTCCTCCCCGAGCCATCCAAGCAACTTGAGCTGTCGCATTGCTGATGAGGTCTGGCCCGTGGGCTAATGGCCGCTTTGCCGGGCGGCCTGCAGAAGAGCGGGCTTTCCGAATCGGTGCGGGGTGTCCCTCCTCTCGCCTTCCGGCTCACAACCCATATCACCCTGGTTCGGCTTTTTCCCCCGTTCCGGGAGAATCCGCCCCGGCTCAGGGCCATGATCCGCTGTGGCGTCGGGCGGATCGCGTTAGATACGGTTTCCCATGCGAGAGATGCCGCTGATGCCCCCTTTTGTCTCCTTGTGCGCCGTGCGCGCGCTGCAGTGCCTATGAGTGTGCCCCGCCTGGAATGGACCGAAGGCACTGCCGCCCATGACGTGGCCTGGCTGTCTGGATCGGGTGCCCTCCCTCCTCGCCGCATCGAAGCTGTCGATGACACGGTGCGCGCTGACGATGCCTTCCGTCTGGCCTGCGAGGGCGTCGGGCTGCTGTGGCGCGGTGACTTCCAAAATGCCCGGCAACTGCTCACGGCGCTGGCGCGTCGCCTGGACAAGCGCGCGGCACGCAGCCGCCTGCCCGACGACATGCCTATGCGTGAGCGCTTCAACCGCTACCGGCAAGGCCAAGCGCATCGCGCGCGCATCCTGGGCATGGTGCTGATCCCGCTCGACGCTGCCCAGGCTATTCCCTTGCGGCGTGCCCCGGATGTGCGGGCGGCCTTGCATCATGCGGTCGACATGCCCGAGGGCGACGCCGTGGTATCGCTGCGCGAGCTGCAGGGCATGGTTGGTGCCTATGAATGGCATCGCAAGGGCGTGCCGATCGCGGCCCTGGGTGGCGCGACGATCCACCCGGACTTCGGCGTGTTCTCGCCCATCCGCGGTGAATACGTCGATCTGGTCGCGCGCGCGCCATTGCCGATGGGCGGGACTGCCTTCGACATCGGCACCGGCACCGGCGTACTGGCAGCCGTGCTGGCCCGGCATGGCGTGCCGACGGTCATCGCCTCCGACCTGTCGCCGCGCGCCCTGGCCTGCGCACGCGCGAATATCGAGCGGCTGGGCCTCTCCGGGCAGGTCATGGTGCAGGAGGCCGACCTGTTCCCGCCGGGACGCGCCGCCCTGGCGGTATGCAATCCGCCCTGGCTGCCGGGTAAGGCGTCCTCGACCCTTGAGCAGGCGGTGTATGATCCGGATAGCCGCATGCTGCGCGGCTTCCTGGATGGATTGGCGGCGCATTTATTGCCGGGCGGAGAAGGTTGGCTGATCCTTTCCGACCTTGCGGAACATCTCGGCCTGCGCAGCCGCGACCAGTTGCTGGGCATGATCGAGGCAGCCGGCCTGATGGTCATCGAGCGGCTCGACACCCGGCCGCGACATGGCAAAGCCTTCGACGCCAATGATCCGCTGCACGCCGCACGGCTTCAGGAGACAACCTCGCTCTGGCGCCTGGGTGCGGCGCGACCCTGAGGACAGCGAGCGCGTCGCTGCGGCGGAATGGACCGGGCGTGGGTGGGCAACATCGGCTTCTTTGCGCGGTGCGCCCGGGCTCCTATGCACCGGCCGCTGACAGGGCTTACGAACGCAGGTCCTTCTTCGCCGACCGGTACACCCTCTGCGCCATCGCCTGCCGGCGGCGTTCGACCTCCTCCGCCATCCGGTCTTTCGTCACCCCCAAGGCCGCCAGTTCCCGGCTCAGCTTCTGGAAATGCGCCCAGCGACCGGCGTCGAGAAGGCCTTCGTCCAGCGCGGCGCGTACCGCACAGCCCGGTTCGCTGCTGTGCCCGCAGTCGCGGAACCGGCAATTCCGGGCCAGTTGTTCTATGTCGTCGAAGACCGTGCTGAGACCCTCATCCGCGTCGATCAGGCCCACTTCGCGTATGCCGGGTGTGTCGAGGATCAGCCCTCCGCCAGGGAGCAGGACGAGTTGGCGATGGCTGGTGGTGTGACGCCCCCGGGCATCGGCGGCGCGGATGTCCTGTGTCGCCATCCGCTCCTCGCCCAGCAGGGCATTCACCAGGGTGGATTTACCGACGCCCGATGAGCCGATCAGCACACAGGTCTCGCCCGGCGAGATGTGATCCTTCAGGCCGCCCAGGCCGAGCCCCTCGCGCGCCGAAACGACGAGCACCGGGCAGCCCGCCGCCAGGGAGGCTATCTCGGCGGCCTGATCCTCGGGTTGCTCGCACAGATCGGCCTTGGTCAGCACCACCACCGGCCGCGCACCACTCTGCCAGGCCGCCGCGAGGAAGCGCTCAAGCCGGCGCGGGTTGAGGTCGGCGTTCATCGAGGTGACAACGAAGACGACATCGATATTGGCGGCGATGACCTGCAGCGTCTGCACGCTGTCGGCCGCCCGGCGCACGAAGGCGGTGCGGCGGGGCAGGATGGCACGGATGGTGGCTGTCCCTTCGCCGGCCTTGGCCGACAGGGCCACCCAGTCGCCGGCGACCGGATGGCCCGCCTCCCGAGCCTCATGGCGCAGGCGACCGGAGAGTCTGGCGTTCAGGTTGCCGCCATCCGTGACCACCAGATGCGCTTCGCGCTGCTGGATGATGATACGCCCGGGACGGTGGCCGGCGCGCGCATGCGGCTCAAAGGCCAGCTGCAGCGCATCCGACCAGCCATACTGCTCGATCAAAGGCGGCACTCTCACATGGGGTGGGCACTCTAGCATTGACGGGACGGCGAACCGATCAATTTTGGCTGTGACCAGCTGCGAGGCTATTGGCCCAACACTGCGGGGGCAGCGGTGTATCGCGCCAACGATGGCGCGCCGCCATGCCTTGTTAAGGGATTGGCACCGTCCCGCTGGAGAATAGTCCCGTCGGTCGCCTGAGCATCACCACTCGTGGCGCTGCCCGAACAGGCGATAGGCAGCTTTACTCCGCCGGTAGCTTGAAAGCCGCCATTCCGCCGAGCGCCCGTGTTAATCATCAGACCACTGAGTCCACCTTTCCGAAAGCGGTCATTCCGTGATCGGGCGGATCCTGACGCTATCCTTGGACGCCAGCCTCACATGGAGGATCCCGATCCGAACCGTGCCGTCCGCTCTCGTTGCGCAGCCGCTTGCTTTGGCAAGCGCGAAATGCGCCCCGGTCGTACCTAAGGCCCAGGACGGCACATCGGGAACTCACGGAAACCCCCAACTGCGCGCGAACCAACTCGTCCGCTACGCTGACATGACTGCCGGACGAGGAAGCCTCACATGCTCCGTGAGAACATCAGCGACCTCCTGGCTTTCGTGGCGGTGGCTCGGGAGCGACGCTTCACGAAGGCGCCGGTCTAGCTCGGCGTTTCGCAGTCCGCCCTGAGCCACACCATTCGGCATCTCGAGGCGAGGCTCGGCGTCAGGCTTCTGGCGCGGACGACGCGCGCAGTCTCCCTCACCGAGGCGGGAGAACGGCTACTCGGGGGAATTGGGCCGCAACTTGACAAGATCGAGGCTCAGGTCGAGGCGGTCGGCGAACTCCGAGACAAGCCCGCCGGTACCATCCGCATCTCCGCGGCTGATTACGCGATCGAGTATGTTCTCTGGCCCAAGCTCAGGAACTGCCTGCCGCACTACCCCGGCATCAAGGGCGAACTCTTCCTCGACAACGGGCTCACCGACATCGTTACAGACCGCTTCGCCGCCGGGGTGCGGATGGGGGAGCACCTCGCCAAGGACATGATCTCGGCGAGGATCGGACCCGGTTTCTGCCTCGCCGTGGTTGACGCCCTGTCCTACCTCGAAGGCCGCACCAAACCCGCGCATCCCAAGGAGCCGGTGAACCACACTTGCATCAACTTCCGCCTGCCGAGCTCTGGGGGTCTTTACGCCTGGGAATTCGAGGAGAACGGGCGCGAGTTCGAGAGCAGCAAGATCCACGCTGTGGCCAATGCTGAAGGCAAACCACTCGTCTTCATCGTGACGCCCGGCAACGTCGCCGATATCAGCGTCGCTGCCTGCCTGCTTGACGGCATCGCACCGCCGCGCAGTGTACTCGCCGATGAAGCCTACGATGCCGATCACCTCCGCAAGCCGCTGGAGGCCCAGGGCACCGAGGTGGTCATCCCCTCCACCTACGCCCGCCGCATGCCCCACCCGCTGAACCGCCGCGCCTATCGGGGCCGCAACGTCATCGAGCGCATGCTCGGACGCATGAAAGACTGGCGTCGCATCGCGACGCGCTATGACCGCCTCGCCAGGAACTTCCTGTCCGCCATCGCTCTCGTCGCAACCGCTTGTTTTTGGCTCACCTGAATGAGGCGGCAGCCTAGAAATCAAGGCATTCCTTCCACGCCACGTGCCGGGCGGAATACGGGAAGGCTGGTTCATCAGCCACTTGCGACGCGGCCAGGTCCAGCGCTTACCGTCATAGCTCCGCCAGTGCCGGAGCAGGAACCCAGTCTGCCGCTGCCGTGCCTTGCAGAGCGCCTCCACCATTTCCGCACATGTCCTGACTAGGTCCCTCCTGTCCGAAGCAGTGCTTCGGACCGTGCTCCGGGTCGGGCACCCAGACCGGGGTCGACTCGCGGGCACGATGGAGCCGCGCAAGCGCCGTCGCGTCCCGCCGGTCGGTCCTGATCCGCTCGCCAGACTTACGCGGGATCAGGCTCGGCGCGACCATCAGGCAATCGTGGCCACGGTCGCGAGGGTGCCGGTAGACCCCATAACCGCCCGCGCCGGGCTCATAGACAGAGCGCAGCGTTCGACCACCCCGCCCGAGCCTGGCCACCAACTCGTCGGGAGCTGCCGGTGAATTGGGGATCTTCCCCACAAACCGAATCTCGCCGTCCCGCCTGGCCTCCGCGACACAGTCGGCGGTAAGCGCTGGACGCGGACCGGCTGGAAGGTGGTCGCAGCCTGACGGCGGGCTGGGCGGCGGTAATGGAGAAAGCCCTCGCCAATCGCGTCCATCTGCCCGATGTTAGGCCAAAGCGGGCGGCGGTAAGCCGCCGGAGCTCAGATCGCGGCGTGCCCCCGCAAAATGGGGGCGCGCCCAAGAAGCAAGGGACGACGCTCACCAGGCGCACGGAGGTCAACCTGATCGAGGATCAATTGATGACCCCGACCCGCCGCCACCTGCTTGCCGGAAGCGCCGCCATCGCGGTGTCCGGCATGCCCTATATCGGCCCTGCCCGCGGGCA
>NZ_JBNBZS010000014.1:0-156751 GCF_049629625.1 Roseomonas chloroacetimidivorans
CGCCCTCTGGCGCAATGCGCCAGAGGGCGGCCCGCTTCGCTTCATGCGATCCGTGGGCCAAGCCGCACCGCCGGATCAGGCGGCCGGTTCTTCCAGGCCCGGCACGGGGCCGCGACGAACCACCCATGGCACGGCATGGCGATCGGGCATGCTGCCGATCATCCGCGTCACATTGCGCCGGAAGGCCGCGATATGGCGCGCCATGGCGCGTGCCACTGCCGCTGCATCGCGCGCCGCCAGCGCGTCCAGAATGGCACGGTGCTCCTGCAGCACCTCGGGCTGGTGCCCCTCACGCTCCAGCGAGATGAACCAGAACCGCGCCGCCCGGTCATGCAGATTGGCCAGCAGCGCGGAAACGATCGGGTTGCCGGCCGCGCGGGCGATGATGTCGTGGAACTGCCGGTCCAGCAGCATCAGCGCCTCGGTGTCGCGCCGCGCCAGCGCGGCCTCGGTCCGGCGCAAGGTCGTCCCCAGCGCCGAAAGATCCGCCGGCGTGATCCGCGCCGCCGCCAGGCGCGCGGCATGGCACTCGTTCACCGTCCGCACATCGATGATCTGGAGCAGCTCCTCCATATCGATCGGCCGCACCTCGATGCCCTTGCGCGGATGGATGGCCACCAGCCCCTCCAGCCGCAGCCGGGCCAGGGCGTGACGCACGGGCATGCGGCTCAGCCCCAGCACCTCCGCCACCTGCGCCTCGTTCAGCCGGACGCCGGGGGCGAAGCGGCAGGTCACGATGTGGTGCCGGATGGCCTCATAGGCCTGGTCCTTCAGGGGCAGCCTGCGCGCCGGCACGGGCTTACGCAGCGAAGGCATGGCGTTGCTCTTCCTCCCCTGTGGCGCGCCGGGCTTCGCCGGTCCTTCAGGCATGGCCGGCAAAGCGGTGTCCTCCGGCCATGCCCCAGGCGCGATCAGTCCAGCGAGGCGCCGGATATGCGCACCGCTTCGCGCCAGATCGGCGCATCGGCCGCCATGGAAGCCCGGAAGGCCTCAGGCGTGCTGCAGACCGGCGTGGTGCCCAGCCTTTCGAGCGACGCGCGGAAGTCCGCATTCTTGCAGGCCTCGCCCAGCGAGCCCGCCATGCGGCGGATCGCCGCCTCCGGGGTGCCCGCAGGCGCCGCGACGCCGTTCCAGGTCTCCGCGCGGAAGCCCGGATAGCCCTGCTCAGCCACCGTCGGCACGCCCGGCAGGCTCGCCAGCCGCTCCGTCCCAGCGATGGCCAGCACCTTGATGCGCCCGCCATCCAGATGCGGAATCATGTCGGACGGATTTCCGAAATAGGCCGCAACCTCCCCCGCCAGCAGCGCCTGCACCGCCGGTGCGCCGCCGCGATAGGGAATGTGCTGCATCTCAATCCCCGCGCGCGACAGCAGCAGCGCCATGGCCAGATGCGTGGAGGACCCGGTGCCCGCGCTGGAATAATCCAGCTTTCCGCCCTGTCGCTTCGCCAGGGCCACGAACTCCGCCAGGCTGTTCACGCCCAGCTTCGCGCTGACCCCCAGCACCATCGGGTTGCTGGCGACGATCGAGACCGGCGCGAAATCCTTCGCCGGATCGAAGTTCAGATGCATCAGCGCCGGCAGCATCACCATCTGCGAGGCACTGGCGGTGAACAGCGTGTAGCCATCCGGCGCGCTCCGCACCACGGCCTCGGCCGCGATCGCGCCATTGGCGCCGCTGCGGTTCTCCACCACCACGGGCTGGCCCAACGACCGCGACAACCATTCGGCGCTCAGCCGTCCGATCGCATCCGTCACGCCGCCTGGCGCGAAGGGCACCAGCATGCGTACCGGCCGCTCCGGCCACCCCTGCGCCGCCGCCGGTCCGGCCGCGCCCAGCAGCACCGCGAGCCCCAGCCCGATGGAGGCCAGCAAGGGCCGTCGCACCACGCCCCGTTCCGTCGAATTCATTGTGCAGCCCTTATCCCTGTGGGTTGCCCGGCCGGCGCTCTGCGGCGCCATGTCCGGGTCAGGCCGTGCATGCGTTCCCGTGTGTTCCGTCACCCGCCTCGCGGCGGATCAGCGGGGCGTCTCGTCGTAGTAGTGGATCTCGAGCAGCGTGCAGCCCGTCTCGGACTTGAACGGCCCGTGATAGGCGCCCGGCGGACGGCAGGCATAAGCCGCCTTGGTGAAGCTCTCGCCACCCTTGCCCTCGGCATCATTGCCGACGATCAGGTCGCCCGAAACCAGCCACACCTCTTCCCAGTAGTCATGCACGAAGGGCACGGTGGTAAACTCGCCGGGCTGGAAGCGCAGCAGCCGCGTGCGATGGCCGCGCTTGTTCTCCTCGTCCAGCTTCCCGGCCAGGATCTTCTGCTCGATGCCGGCAGGATAGCCCTTCGGCACCTCCCAGCCCGTGCTCGTGTCGGGAACATGGAACTCCAGATGTTCCTTGGTGATCGGCATGTCGGAACTCCTTGCTACAGGGGCGATGATGCGGGGTGGCTCAGGCGATCTCGGCCGCGCGCCGCAGGCTGCTGATCATCGAGACACCAAGCAGATAGGCATGCGCCTTCGCCGGGTCCGCCGCCGCCTCGGCCATGCGCTCGCGGAAGGCACGCTGCGCCTCCGGCTCCTTCGCTTCCAGGTTCTGCTTGTTGGCGATGGTCTGGCGCTGCACATGCTCCACGGTCACGCCGCGCCGCTGGCGGTCATACCGGTCCAGCAGATCCTCCGGCTCGCCATGCCACACGGCCGCCAGATGCGCTGCCAGATTCACCGCGTCATGCACGCCCCCGTTCAGCCCCATGCCGCCGAGCGGGTTGTTGATATGCGCCGCATCCCCCGCCAGCAGCACGCGCCCCAGCCGGTAGCTCTTCGCCACGCGCTGATGCACGCGGTACAGCGTGCGGTGCCTCACCGGGCAATCCGCGAACTCCGCCCCGATCCGCCCGAAGCGTACGCGCCCATAGGCCTCCGTCACCGTCTCCTCGTCCGGCACCTCCGCCGGCACCGGGAACATCGCGCGCCACAGCCCGGGCACGCGCAGCAGGAAGAACCACTCCTCGGGATCCGCGTAATAGGCGACATCCGCCAGATCCGGGATGCGTTCCGCAAGGTCATAGGGCGTGGAGAGCACCAGGAACCGCTCCGGCCAGGTGAAGCCCTCGAACTCGATGCCCGCCGACTTCCGGATCGCGCTGCGCGCGCCATCGGTCCCGATCACGTAGCTGCCCTGTAGGCGCGTGCCGTCCTCCAGCACCACCTCCGCCCCGTCCCCGTGATCCTCGCAGGCCGTGACGCGCGCATTGAAGCGAATCGACACGCCGGGCTTGTCGCGCAGCAGGTCGTACAGGATGCGCGTCAGCTTGAACTGCTCGCATTGCAGCCGGTACGGGTGGCGCGTCACATCCGCCAGCACGCCGAAGTCGAAATCGGCGATGATGCCCTGGTCGCGGCTGCGATACTGCATGCGCGGCGCGACGATGCCCTGCGCGATCATCGCCTCCGCCGCGCCCAGCTCCTCCAGCATGTCGAGCGTCGGCGCGTGGAAGGTGGAGCCCCGCATCTCGCCGGACAACTCGCTCCCGGCTTCCAGCACCACCACCGGCACGCCGCGGCGCGCCAGCCCGGCCGCCGCGACCATCCCTACCGGCCCCGCTCCGACAATGAGCACAGGCTTACGTTCAGACATCCTAGGCTGGGCTCCTTTGAGGCGTGCGGACCTTGCAGCCGATCCTCTGCACCCGCAAGCGTAAAATTTCACTGTGAGATGTCACAGGCGGATCGCGGAAACGGAATCCGCCCGCCCGCGCACGTGCTTCCACCCCTCGGCCACACCCCCTGGCACGCGGCTTGCCGTGCCCTGTCCAGAAGACGAGGACCACCGATGACCGACATGGCCGACCTGCCCGTGCAGCTTCCCGCCGCGCCACAAAGCGCCGCCGCCGCGCGCGCCCGCTTCTTCAATTCGGGCAACGCCTTCAACATCAAGCTTCCGCCCGTGCCCGCCGCCGACTTCGCAGCCGTGCTGGAGACGGCTGAAGCCCCGGACGCACCCACCGGCCTCTACGACTGCGACCAGTCACAGGCCCTGGGCTGCGCCTTCCCCGCCACCACCCCGCTGATGCTGGCCCGCTACGCCCGCATCCGCGCCGGCGAATCGCTGAACCTCGCCCTGAACGCCAATGCCGTCATCGCCTGCGTCCTGCGCGGCACCGGCGATGTCCCGGGTGCCGATTCCTTCGCCTGGGGTCCCGGCGACATCGCCCTGCTCCCGGGCGGCGCCCCCACCCTCCGCGCCGCCACGGATTCCCTGGTCTGGATCGTGACGAACGAACCCCTGCTGGCCCTCGAAGGCCTCCGCCCCACCCCCGGCGCCCTGCCCGCCATTCACTATCCGGCCGCGGAAACCGAACGGCAGCTCGCCCTGCTCGCCACCACCACGACCAGTCCCGGAACCTCCGGCCTCGCCGTGATCTTCTCCTCTCAGGAGCTGGAGTCCGGCCGCAACATCACCCCCAGCCTCACCCTCTCCCTCAACACCCTGCCACCGGGCGAATACCAGCGCCCGCACCGCCACAACTCCGCGGCGATCACGCTCATCCTGCAGGGTGAAAACTGTCACTCGATGGTCGGCGGCCAGCGCTGCCCCTGGCGCATCGGCACCACCCTCGTCACCCCGGCGGGGGATCCGCACTCGCACCACAATCCCGGTGCCGTGCAGGCGCGCTTCCTGATCGTGCAGGATGGCGGGTTGCACTACCACGCGCGCACCATGGGCTTCAGCTTCCTGGAAGACTGACACCCCACCTCTCGCACACCCTTTGACGGGCCGGTCCTATTGGCCTGTAGTCGGGCGCCCGCCAAGGCGGCCCGCCGCCCGGAAGGCCGGCCCGTCGCCGATGCCGGAGCAGAGTCAGGAAGGTTGATCGTGAACGACATGTCCCGGCCGATCGAAGGCCCCCGCCTGGTCGCGCTCTCCGGCAGCCCCGCGCCACAGTCCAGAACCGCCAGCCTCGCGGATCACGTCCTCGCCGCCCTGGAGGCCGAGGCATCCGGCGCCGTCCATATCCGCCTCGGCGAACTCGACCCCGCCGCCCTGCTCCGCGCCGATATCACCGAACCCGGCATCGCCAGGGCCGTCGCGGCGGTGGAGCAGGCGGAGGGCGTCATCATCGCCACGCCCATCTACAAGGCCGCCTATTCCGGCCTGACGAAGGTCTTCCTGGACCTGCTGCCGCAATTCGGCCTAGCCGGAAAGGCCGTGCTGCCGCTCGCCACCGGCGGCAGCCCCGCCCATGTCCTCGCCCTCGATTACGGCCTGCGCCCCGTCCTGCACTCCATGGGCGCGCGCTACGTCGTGCAGGGCGTCTTCGTCTCGGCCTCCCAGATGTCCATGGTGGATGACCGCCTGGAACTGGCGCCCGAGAGCAGCGCCATGCTGGGCGAGGCGATCCTCCACTTCCGCCACGCCATCCGCGGCGCCGACCGCCCGGCCTTGCTCGGCCACCCGCGCCCGGCCCGCGAGACGACCATTTAGGGCCACGACCGCCCCACGCGCCGGCTGCCTCGCGGCCGGCGCAGGCCCTCGCACCGGGACATGTGGCTCCCCAGCCTGCAACGATCGACCGTCCAGGACGTAAAGCTGCCCATGGACGGGAGTCCCGATGGCCGAGGACGAACAAACAGAACGCCGGCAAAGGGTTCTCGCCGACTTCGGTGACTTCGCACTGGAATGCGACGACCTCGACCAGATCCTGACCGAGGCCTGCCGCCTGGTGGGCGAGGTTCTGGAAACGGGCCGCGCCAAGGTTTTGGAAATCCAGCATGGGCAGAACTGCCTGCTCGTCCGGGCGGGCGTGGGCTGGGAACCCGGCATCGTCGGCCATCTCCGCATGCCCATGGGTGCCCGGTCCTCCGAGACCTACTCGATCGAGGTCAAAAGGCCTGTCATCTCCCAGGACATCGCGAAGGATGATCGCTTCGATGTACCCGGCTTCATGAGGGACGCCGGGGTGGTCGCCCTGCTGAACGTGCCGATCCTCCTGCCCGGCAAGAAGGCCTATGGCCTCCTCCAGGTGGACGACACGAAGCCGCGCGACTTCGGCGAGGATGACATCCAGTTCCTCCGCACCTACGCCACCATCCTCGGCCCGGTCATCGACCGCCTTCTCAAGGTGACCGAGCTGCGCGCCAGCGAGGAGCGCTTCCGCCTCACCGTGGAGACGGCGCTCGACTACGCCATTTTCGTGTCGGACCCGGAGGACCGGATCACCGACTGGCTGCCCGGCGCGCAGGCGGTCTTCGGCTGGACCGCGGAAGAGGCCAAGGGCCAGTCCAGCTCCATCCTGTTCACCCCCGAGGACCGGGCGAGGGGCGAGGACAAGAAGGAGATCGAGACCGCCAGGGCCCAGGGCCTGGCGCCGAATGTGCGCTGGCATATCTGCAAGGATGGCTCCCTCGTCTTCATCGAGGGTTCGGTCCGCGCGCTGCGTGACCCCAACGGCGCCCTGCGCGGCTTCCTCAAGATCGGCCAGGACGTTACCGAGCGCCGCGCCTCGGAGGAACGGCTGCGCGAGAGCGAGGAGCGCTTCCGCCAGTTCAGCGAGGCCTCCTCCGACCTGATCTGGATCCGGAACGCCCGGACAATGTGCCTGGAATATCTCAGCCCGGCCTTCGAGACGATCTACGGCCGGCGCCGAGAGGAGCAGCTCGCCGATGACAGGCTGGAGCGATGGGCCGAGCTCATCCACCCCGAGGACCGGGAGGAGGCGATGGCCAGGCTGGAGCGCATCCGCCAGGGCGAGCGTCTCAGCTTCGAATTCCGGATCATCCGCCCCTCGGATAACGAGGTGCGCTGGATCAGGAACACGGATTTCCCGCTTTTCGACGCGTCCGGCCATGTGCAGCGCCTGGCCGGCATCGCGGAAGACGTGACGGAGGAAAAAGCAAGCGCCGCCCGGCTGGAAGTCCTGGTGGCCGAATTGCAGCACCGCAGCCGCAACCTCCTGGCCGTGATCTCTTCGGTGGCCGCCAAGACGCTGGAGCAGGGCGGCTCCGTCGAGAGCTTCCGGACCCGCCTCCGCGCCCTCAGCCGCGCGCAGGGCCTGCTCAGCCAGTCCGGCACCGACACGGTGGAACTGGGTGCGCTCGTGCGGGCCGAGCTGGCCGCCCACACCGATGCAGGCCCGCCCAAGATCACCATCGCCGGCGGCAGGGTGCGGCTCACCTCACGCCAAGTGCAGAACTTCGCGCTGGCCCTGCATGAACTGACCACCAACGCCGTGAAATACGGAGCCCTGCGCGGCGATGCGGGCCAGCTCTCCGTCACCTGGGCCGTGCGCCCCAGCGAAAGGGACCGCCGTCGCCGCCTGACCCTCACCTGGACCGAGAGCGGCGTCAACGTGCAGCCTGCAAGCGCATCCCGGCGCGGCTATGGGCGGGAGCTGATCGAAAACGCGCTCTCCTACGCGCTGCGCGCCAAGACTGATTACGTCCTCGGGCCGGATGGCGTGCGCTGCCGGATCGAGCTGCCGCTGGCCTGAGGCATGCCAGGTTCACGCGCCTTCAGTTGCCCCGTCCTGCTGCTAGAAGGGTGGCTTCATCCCCGGGGCGACTCCGCTCCGGCAGCCCGTCCTAACCTATGCCACAACGCAGGCGGTCAAAACGCGGCACCCTGCGCCGTTGATTCCGGAAGAGAGATATGATGCCTGAAGCCGCAGGCCCCTTGGCCGGCAGCCGCGTCCTGCTGGTCGAGGACGAGTATCTGATCGCGGACGAGATGCGCGACTGGCTGCACCGCGCCGGCGCCAGCGTCATGGGCCCCGTCCCGGATGTGGAGCAGGCTCTCGACCTCATCGACGAGCAAGCCGGCACGCTCGACGCGGCAGTGCTGGACGCGAATCTGGGCGAGGGCGAAACCGCCTATCCCATCGCGGACCGGCTCGATGAGCTGGGCGTCCCCTATCTCTTCGCAACGGGCGATGTGCGGCTCATCGACGAACCCTCCTATCAGGGCCGCCCAAAGCTGGAAAAGCCGGTCATGGAGCGCGAACTCCTCAAGGCGCTTGCCCAGCTTCTGGAAATGGCCCCAGCCCGGCACGCCTGACGCCACCCGCCGAACCAGCCTGCGCGCCCCAGGGGCGCGCCTTGGCCGGGTAAGCCCCTACTACTCCTCCTCCTCGACCGTGCCCGGCCCCCGTTCCAGCCGGCTCCGCACCGCCGTCAGCTCCTCCAGCCAGCGCTCCAGCATCGCCCGCAGCCCCTCGGGGGTTACGCCCTCCACGCTGTCATGGCGCGACACCACCACGCGCTGCTCTTCCGGCAACTCCACCCGCGCCCAGCGCGTCAGCCCGTGCAGCGCCAAAGCCAGCGCCAGCGCATCCCCCTCCTCCACATTGATGGCGAGGGAGAACACGATCGTCCCGTAATGCCAGGCCAGGGCGGGGGGCTCCTCCTCCTCCACCGGGTCCATCAGCTCCACCTGGAAGGGCAGCGGCGCCCCGGCCTGCACCAGGAAGGCCGGCGCCTCGTCATCGTCCTCCGGCTCGCCCTCCACGATCTCCAGCCCGGCCTCGCGAAGTAGCCCCTCCACATGGATCGGCCGCAGCCCCTCCATGAACGCCTCCGCCTCCCCCAGCGCCGTCTCATGGATGATGGAGGCCGAAAGCGCATAGGCCGGCTCCCAGCCGAAGGCATCGGTCAGCGCCTCCAGCATCGTCCGGGCCAGCGAGGCGCATCCCGCCTCATCCAGCGGCGGCAGGTCCCGCGACCAGTCCTCCCGCCCTTGCGGCGCCAGGGTCAGCCCCAGCGTCTTCAGCACCGTCGCCCTCTTGCGCGGCGTGACCGGCAGCTTCGCGAAGGCCCCCTTCGGCGCGAAACGCCCGGAGGCCACCTCCACCGCGCTGCTGGCATAGGGCGCGGAGAAAACCTGGACATAGGCCGCCTCCCCCACCCCCGGCAGCATGGCCGAGACGGTGAGGAACCGCATGTCACCCAGCGCCCAGTCGACTCCCTCCTCCTGCGGGTCCCATAGGCAGGTCGCCATCACGGCGCGCGTCAGCTTGCGCAGCACTTCCCCCTGGGAGGTGCGCGCCCCGGCCCGATGGAGCGTCCAGCCCCGAGTGCGGCGTTCCATGGTCATCGGGAAAATCGGTCGTTCGTCACCCCGCCATTCTTGGGCGGGCGAGCCGGATCGCCAAGTGCCCCCCCGGAACTCATCGCCCTGGACAGCCCCACCCCCAAAGGTGTTCCTGCCGGAAGCATGAACCCCTCGCAGCCCCCCTCACCGTTCGACGAGGGCGCCCTCGTCCTCTTCTCCGGCGGCCAGGATTCCACCACCTGCCTCGCCTGGGCCCTCGACCGCTTCCCCCGGGTCGAGACCATCGGCTTCGACTACGGCCAGCGCCACCGCGTCGAACTCGAATGCCGCGCCACCCTGCGCGAGCGCCTGCGCGCCCTGAACCCCGGCTGGGCCACCCGCCTCGGCGAGGATCACACTATCGCCATCGAAGCCCTCGGCGCCCTCTCCGACACAGCCCTCACCCGCGAAACCGAGATCGCGATGCAGGCGGACGGCCTGCCCAATACCTTCGTCCCCGGCCGCAACCTCGTCTTCCTCACCCTCGCCGCCGCCCTCGCCTATCGCCGCGGCCTCCGCCACATCATCGGCGGCATGTGCGAAACGGACTTCTCCGGCTACCCGGATTGCCGCGACGACACCATCAAGGCCCTCCAGGTCGCCCTCAATCTCGGGATGGAGCGCCGCTTCGTCCTCCACACCCCGCTCATGTGGATCGATAAGGCCGAAACCTGGCGCCTTGCCCAGCGCCTCGGCGGCGATGCCCTGCTCCGCCTGATCGTCGAGGACACCCACACCTGCTATCTCGGGGAACGCGGCCCGATGCATCCCTGGGGCCATGGCTGCGGCACCTGCCCGGCCTGCGAACTCCGCGCGGCCGGCTGGCGGCGCTTCGCGGAGCAGCCGGTTCCCTGACGAGCCCCCCCAGCCCCGGCTGCCCGGGCCGGCATCAGCCTCGCCGGCAAAGCCCCATCAAGGAAGCACCCGAAGGCGTGACCGGCTCCGAAAGAATTGGTTTGCCCCTTACCTGGCCTATGGCTACCAGTCCTCCGATTCAGAATGGTTCTTACCGCCCCATGGAAGTCGACGCATCGGTTGTAGAGGACGCGCTGCGAATCGCCGCCAGGGCAGCAAAACTGGGCGGCAGCACGCTGCTGCAAGTCCTGGATGAGCTTCCGGCGCCGATCTACATCACCAATTCGGATGGCGTCATTACCCATTACAACCGGGCCTGTATCGCCTTTGCCGGGCGCAGGCCGCGTATCGGCGAGGATCGCTGGTGCGTGACCTGGAAGCTCTACACGGAGAAGGGCGATTTCCTTCCGCACGACCAGTGCCCGATGGCGACCGCGATACGGGAAAGGCGCGTTGTCCGGGGCATCAAAGCCGTCGCCGAGCGCCCGGATGGCAGCCGCGTGCCTTTCTTGCCCTATCCAACGCCCCTGTTCGACGACGAGGGGAACCTCATCGGTGCGGTGAACCTGCTGCTCGAGGTGACCGGGCAGAACCAGGCGAAGTCCCTGCGTGCACAGGCCGAGAGATGCCGCCGGCTGGCAAGGCTCGTCGCCGACCCGAAAACCCTGGCTGTCCTGGAAGCCATGGCCGCCGAATACGAGGAAAAGGCGCTTCGGCTAGACCAGAGAAACTGATCGGTCCTGCCTCGCCAAGACCCGCTGAGCAAGCTGAGGATCGGCACCTCACGAACCAGGTCAGGTCATCCAAAGTAACCGCCCCTCCAGGGGCGCGGCCCAACCCCAGCGCGCCGGACCGCAACGGGCGGAAGCACGCCCCCGCATTCCGCCCGCCTCACGAAGCCTGACGGGCCCGGATCACCGCCTGCCCGGCGGAAGCACCATGCAGGGCCCGCGCACCGCGCGGCACGTGCCGCGCGCCTGTGTGGCGGATAGTCCCGTCACCCGCGCGCGCCACAGCCGCGAGCCCCGCACCCGCACCACCTCTACCCGCCCGCCCCGCGCCGCCGCGCGCCGCGCCGCCGCCTGCGCGGAACCCTGCGTGCCGAAGGCGCCCACCTGCACGCCCCAGCCCCCCCGCGCGGGCGCCGCGCGCCGCACCGGCTTCGGCCGCGGAAGCGGCCGCGCCATGGCGACCGGCCGGACCGGCGTCACCGGCAAATCGCGCAGCACCGTCCGTGCCGGCGCGGCATTGGCCGTGCCCACCAGCCGCAGCCCGTTGCGCGCGGCCATCATCATCCCCGTGCCGCGGTCGCGCTCCAGCTCCTCGAAGCCGCTATCCAGCAGCGCCATCACATGCACGTCGCGCTCCCGCGCCGTCGCACCGCCGAACACCACCGCGATCAGCCGCCGCCCGTCGCGCATCGCGCTGGCGGCCAGGTTGAAGCCGCTCGCGCGGATATAGCCCGTCTTGATCCCATCCGCGCCGTCGTAACCCGTCAGCAGCCGGTTGTGGCCGGAAATGTAGCGGCCTTTGTAGCTGAAGCCGGAGGCGCTGAAATAAGCGTATTGCTCCGGAAAGTCCTGGACGAGCCGGCGGCTCAGCACCGCGATGTCGCGCGCGGTGGTCACCTGCTTCGGATCCGGCAGGCCCGACGCGTTGCGGAAGGTGGTGCGCGACATGCCGATCTGGCGCGCCTTGCGGGTCATCATCCGCGCGAAGGCCGCCTCGCTGCCGCCGGCGAGATGCTCGCCCAGCGCCGTGGCCGCATCATTCGCCGATTTCGTCACCAGCGCCATGATCGCATCGCGCACCCGGATCGCGCTGCCCGCCCGCAGCCCGAGCTTCGAGGGTTCCACGAGTGACGCATGCCGGGAAACCCGGATCAGCGTCTTCTCGGTCAGCGTGCCGCGCCGCAGTGCATCGAAGGTCAGATACAGCGTCATCATCTTGGTCAGCGAAGCCGGATAGCGCAGCTCATCGGCATCCACGGCGAACAGCACCTTGCCGGTTTCCGCCTCCTGCACGAAGGCCGCGTAACGCTCGCTGTCGATCTGCGCCGATGCCGTCCGCGCGACGAGCAGCGGCAAAAGAAACACGACGATCCCCACGGTACGCAGCACGCATGCGCGCCAGCCCCCGGCGTCGCTGAAAGTCCACATCGGACAGGCCCCCCTGCCGCGCGGCATCCCCCCCGGGCGCCGCGCGCATCTCCCCATCCCGCCAGAGGCCAGGCTCATGGCGGGCCCGCCGGTGCCGACCAATGCCATGGCTTCCACGGCACCGGATTGGCCGTGCGGCACCGGCCAGGGCGAAGCATGCATATCCGGAAGAGATGGCAAAGCACATTCGTCCCGTCATCCGCAGAAGATACATCCCGTCACCGAAGCATCGGCCTCCGCGTACCCGCACCGCCACACGCAACGGCCTTGCTGATCACGAAAAGTCTTATTGCATTTTCGCACTGTTCCGGACGTTGTAACGGGCGTTCCGAACCAAGAAACGGAACCAGCAAAACCAGAAATCAGAATGGAGGAACCCCTTGGCCACCATCATCGGGACCGACGCGTCGGAGTCCCTCACCGGCACCACGGGCGACGACCGCATCGAAGGCCGCGGCGGCAACGACAAGCTGGCCGGCCTCCAGGGCAAGGATCGCATCTTCGGCGACGTCCCCGACAATCTCACGCCAACTGGTGAGGACAATGTCACCGGCGGCGACGACACCCTCGATGGCGGCGACGGTGACAACACCCTCTACGGCGATGCCGGGGAGGACCTCCGAACATCCCTGGCGACCGAGGCCCGCGTCTATGGCGGCAAGGACACCCTCACCGGCCGCGCGGGCAACGACGTCATGTATGGCGATGCCGGCGCGATGTTCTTCGCCTATGGCGAAACCTCTATCCATGGCGGCGACGACATCCTCTCCGCCGGCAATGGCGACAACAAGCTCTACGGCGATGCCGGCGGCGACTTCTACGGCCAGTCCACGGACGGCTCCACCACGGGCGGCAATGACAGGCTGGAAAGCGGCGGTGGCAAGGATCTGCTCGTCGGCGATACCGGCGGCTCGATGCGGACCGTGGAAGGCGGCATCCATGGCGGCGATGACGCTCTCTTCGCGGGCAGCGGCAATGACCGGCTGTATGGCGATGCCCTGGGCAACATCGAAGCGTCATTCTTCGGCTGGGGCGGCGGCGGTGACGACCAGCTCTGGGGAGAGGACGGGGACGACCTGATGGCCGGCGATGCCGGCGGCCATATCCGGGCCAGGGAGGCCGATCTCACTGGCGGCGACGACATGCTGGCCGGCGGCCTCGGCCAGGACACTCTCTATGGCGACGCCGCGGACCGCCTGATCGCGCTGGAGGAGGGCACCGTGACGGGCGGCGCCGACGACCTCACCGGCGACCGGGGCGACGACCGTCTCTACGGCGATGCCGGCGATGCAATGACAGCGACGAGCGGAGGCCAGGTGACCGGCGGCGCCGACAATCTCGATGGCGGCGCGGGCGACGATACCCTCTATGGCGATGCCGGCACCGATATGCGGACCACCTACGACGTGTCCGTGACCGACACCCCGCCCACCATCCTCGGCGGCAACGACAAGCTGTCCGGCGGCGTCGACGACGACAAGCTCTACGGCGATGCCGGCAACCGGATGATCGCGGACCGCGACAGCACGGTGACCGGCGGCGACGACAGGCTCGACGGCGGCAGCGGCGACGACATCCTGGCGGGCGACAGCCGCAACGGGATTTTCGCCCTGAATTCCGATGCTCTGGCCGTCGGCGGCGCGGACACGCTGGCGGGCGGCACCGGCGACGACACGCTCTACGGCGACACGGGCGGGGAAATGCATGCTGATGCCGAGGGCGATGTCCGCGGCGGCAACGACACCCTGGATGGCGGCGATGGCAAGGACCGCCTCTACGGCGATGCCGGCAAGGATTTCTTCGCCGGCTCCTCCGATGGCGACACCCAGGGCGGCAACGATACCCTCAGCGGGGGCCGCAACGACGACCAGCTCTTCGGGGATGCCGGCGGCGACTTCGTGGCCACCGAAGCCAGGGTCGTCGGCGGCACTGATGATCTCGACGGCGGCGCGGGTAACGACCTTCTGGTCGGCGATGCGCGCGGCGACCTCATCTCCCGCTTCGGCTCCACGGTCCGCGGCGGCGCCGACACCCTGTCCGGCGGCGACGGAACGGACCGGCTGGTCGGCGATGCCGCGGGCGACATGCGGACGGAGGACTTCACCTTCCTCAACGGCGGCAATGACACGCTTGATGGCGGCAACGGCAATGACAGGCTCTACGGCGATGCGATGGGCAGCATCATCGCGGATGACCGCAGCACCATCACCCTCGGCAACGACACGCTGAACGGCGGCACGGGCGCGGACATCCTCCACGGCGATGCCGGCGGCACGATCACGCGGCTTGGCCCGGACAGCACCATCACCGGCGGCAGCGACACACTGAATGGCGGCGACGGCAACGACACGCTCTGGGGCGACTGGGGCGCCGACACGCTCTCGGGCGGCACCGGCTCCGACCGCTTCAACTTCGCCGCGGGCGATGGCGGAACGACAAGGGCGACGGCCGACCTCATCCTGGACTTCCTGCGCGGCGAGGACCGGATCGGCCTCGATGCCGGCCTCACCTTCGCGGAACTGACGCTGGATTCCAGCGCCAATTACGGGGGCGGCGCGACCAACGACACGGTGCTCCGCATCACCGCGACCGGGGAGTTCCTCGCCACCGTGCAGGATGTCAGCATCCTCAGCCAGTCCGACTTCTTCATGGCCTGATGACCCCGTCCGGCCGGCGGCATCCACCGCCGGCCGGCCAAGTTTCATCCCGGATGCGCCTCGGCCCAGCGCCCGTTCTGCGTGCGCCCGCCATAGCCATAGGCATCCCCATCCGCCGCATGCACGAGGACATAGCTTTCCTCATGCAGCGGCCCGAGGATCTCCCCCATCCGCGCGAAGGCCGCCGCCACGAAGCGCGCCGTCTCCGCCTTGGTGTTCGTCCCGGCCGTGATTTTGATATCCAGCCAGAAGGCCGAAAGCCCGTCCTCCGCTGGCCTGCGCCCGGCAATGAACCAGGCCTCCGGATCCGCCGGCTCGACCAGCACGGCCGTGACGCCCGGATCCTTGCCGAGCGCCTCGGCCCCGAGCCTTGCGGCCTCCGCTGCAATGCGCGCCCGCAACTCCGGGCGTGGCGAGGGTGTCACGTAGCGGACCGAGATCATGGGCATGTCAGCCTCCTCCGATTGACAGCCCCGGATCTAGAACGCTCCCATCCCACGCGGAACGCTATGGTTCCCACTTCTCATCATTGCAGAATCCTATGCTCGACCTTGAATCCGTCCGGCTCTTCATCCTCGTCACCGAATTCGGGAATCTGACCCGGGCGGCCGAGGCCGCGGGCACCGTCCAGCCCGTCGTCAGCCAGCGCCTCAAGGCGCTGGAAGGCGCGGTCGGCCGCAAGCTGCTGGAGCGCACGCCGCGCTTCGTCCGCCTGACCCCGGACGGAACCGCCTTCCTCACCCGGGCCCGCGCCCTCCTCGCGGCCCATGACGCCGCCCTGGGCTTCGCCGATGCGCCCCCGATGCGCCTCGCCCTCGGCCTCAGCGACCACGCCGCCGGCGCCGGCCTGGAACAACTGATGCGCCATCTCCGCACCGCCCTCCCGCCACACGCGGTGGTCGAGGTCCGGCTCGGCATGTCCCAACCCCTCCGCACCGCCTTCGACGCGGGCGAACTGGATGCCGCCATCCTCCGCCGGGAGGGCGGCGGCCCGGATGGCGAGTTCCTGGGCCCCGATCCCCTGGGATGGCGTGCCGCCGAAAACCTGACCCTTCCACCGGACGCACCGGTTCCCCTCGCGACGCTCGGCCCACCCTGCGGCGTGCGCGCCGCCGCCATCCGTCATCTCGAGGGAATCGGCCGGCCCTGGCGGGAGGTCTTCATCGGCGGCAGCTGCGCCGCGCTGCTGGCCGCCGTGAAAGCCGGCCTCGGCATCGCCCCCATGGGCGCCGTCGCCTCCGGCCGGATGCCCGATCGCGGCCCCGCCCTGGGTCTGCCCTCCCTTCCGCCCTCGGAGATCATCCTGCACGCCCGCGCCGGATCACCCGCCATCGCCTCGGCCATGCGGGTGCTGGAAGGGGCGATGCGGGCCGTCCTGCGCGGAAACAACGGCCCGGAGCTCCTGCCCTGAGCCGCCCGGCTCAGCCTGGCCAGACCACCTCCTGGTCCAGCGGATAGATCGGCCGATTCAGCCCCGTGAACGGCGTGCGTGACAGCACCGGGCTCACCATCCCCGGCCCATCCACCTCGAAGATCCGGTCATCCGTCGCCAGTTGGTCGAAGCCCGCGCGGAAATGCCCGCGCGACTTCACGACGATGCAGCGCATGGCCTCCAGATCCACGCCCAGCATCTCCGCCATGGCCGGCTCATGCCATTGCCGCCGCAGAGATCCCAGCACGACCAGGATCCCGCTCTCCACCAGCTCCAGCAGCGCCGCCGGCCCCAGATCGAAGCGCCGCCCCGCATTCGTTCCCCGCCGCCCGATACCCTTCCCGTCCGAAAGCCGCCGCACCACCGCGGCCGCCATGAAAGTATCGGCAAAGGGCGAAGGCGTGCGATTGAACACCGCCTCGATCCGCGCCCCTTCGCCGGCCACATGCACCTCCGCCGCCAGCACCGGATCGACAAACACGCCGAGCACCACGCCCTTCGCCCGCGCCGCATGCAGCGCTGCCAGGATGGCCGAGGTGTTTCCGCCCCCGCCTCCGCCCGGATTATCCGCCACATCCGCCAGGATCATCCGCGGCCTCGACGGATCCTCGCCCGTCGCCACCGCCTCCGCCACTGCATCCTCGATGGAGGTGAGATTCATCCGGAACCGCTCGCGCTCCGCCCAGAGCCGTCCCGCGATCGCCTCCGCCGAGGCCCGTGCCTTTGCCCCATGCCCCGGCTTCGCCGAGGCCCAGACGCAAAGCCCGCATTTCGGGATGTCGGAGTAAACGAACCCGCCGGTCACCGAGATCTCCAGCAGGTCCGCATCTGCCTCCCGCAGCCGCGCCGCCTCGCGGATCGCCTGGGCATAAGGAAGATCGCCGCTGCTCAGCAGCGTCACGCTCGGCGCCACCATCGGCAGGCGGATGAAATGCGTCTCGGGCCGCCCCATCCCGCCCAGCCGCGCGCGCAGCGCATCCGCCGCATCCGCCGCTCGTTCGCGCATATCGACATGCGCGTTGGTCCGGTAGGCGATCAGCATATCTGCCAGCGCGGCCTGCCGGTCCGAAACATTGCAGTGCAGATCAAGCGTGCCGACGACCGGCACATCCGGCCCCACCACCTCCCGCAGCATGGCCAGCACCGCACCGTCCGTATCCGCCTCCTCCACGGACCGGCTGGCGCCATGCGATCCGACATAGACACCGTCCACGGGCCCCGCCGCCTCCAGCCGCCGCCGCGCGGTGGCCAGGAACTCCGGAAACAGCCCGGGCTCCATCATCCCGCCCGGCGGCGCCGCGATGACGATCAGCGGCACCGGCTCCCAGGGCCCCGTCGCATCCATCCGCGCATAGAAGCCCGGGATCTCCGCCGGCAGCGCCGTCACCGCCGCGCGCCCGCCCTCGGTGATCTGCTCTCCCTCTGCCCAGGAAAGCTCCTCGAAATCCCGCCGCGTGGTCAGCGGCGCGAAGGCATTCACCTCCAGATGGAGGCCAAGGATGGCGATGCGGGGCGTGGACAAGGGAGCCTCCTGAAACACGGCCCGCCAAGGCTGCGCGCCGTGCCGCCCGCCTGTCGAGGCCCCGCAACGAAAAAGGGCCGCCCCAACCGGGGCGGCCCTCCATTCATTCCCAGCGGGACGGTCACCCGTCCCGGAAGGATCACTCGTCGGTGGAGAGGTTCCGGCGACGGATCGCCGCACCCAGGATGTCGCCGAGCGAGGCGCCGCTGTCGGAGGTGCCGAACTCCTTTACGGCCTCGCGCTCCTCCTCGATCTCCTTGCCCTTGATCGTCAGGGCCAGGCGGCGGGCAGCGCGGTCAATACCCGTCACCTTCGCATCGACCTTCTCGCCGATGGCGAACTTCTCGGGACGCTGGTCATTCCGGTCGCGGGCCAGCTCGGCGCGGCGGATGAAGCCCGTCAGGACCTCGTCAACCTTCACCTCGATGCCGTTGCTCTCGACCTTCGTCACGATGCAGGTCACGACATCGCCCTTGCGGACCTTGTCCAGAACCTCGGCGGCCGGATCGGCCTCAAGCTGCTTGATGCCGAGCGAGATGCGCTCCTTCTCGACATCCACATCCAGCACCTTGGCCTTGACCATGTCGCCCTTGTTGTACTGGGCCATGGCCTGCTCCGGCGCCAGATCCCAGGACAGGTCGGACATGTGGACCATGCCGTCGATCTCCGGCGCCAGACCCACGAACAGACCGAACTCGGTGATGTTGCGGATCTCGCCCTCGACGATCGTGCCGGGCGGGTTCTGCTCCATGAAGACTTCCCAGGGGTTGCCCTGGGCCTGCTTCAGGCCGAGCGAGATACGGCGCTTCGGCTCGTCCACATCGAGGATGACCACCTCCACTTCCTGCGAAGTGGCGACGATCTTGCCCGGATGGACGTTCTTCTTCGTCCAGGACATCTCGGAGACATGCACCAGGCCCTCGACGCCCGGCTCCAGCTCCACGAAGGCGCCGTAGTCGGTGATGTTCGTCACGCGGCCCGAGAACTTGCCCTGCACCGGGTACTTGGCGGCCACGCCCTCCCACGGATCGGACATCAGCTGCTTCATGCCGAGGCTGATGCGCTGCGTCTCCGGGTTGAAGCGGATCACCTGCACCTTCACCGGCTGGCCGATGGTCAGGGCCTCGCTCGGGTGGTTGATGCGGCGCCAGGCGATGTCCGTGACATGCAGCAGGCCATCGACGCCGCCCAGGTCCACGAACGCACCGTAGTCGGTGATGTTCTTGACCACGCCGTCGAGCACCATGCCTTCCTTGAGGCCCTGGATCAGCTCGGAACGCTGCTCCGCACGGGTCTCCTCGAGCACCGCACGGCGCGACACCACGATGTTCCCGCGGGCGCGGTCCATCTTCAGAATCTGGAAGGGCTGCGGGGAGCCCATCAGCGGCCCGACATCGCGCACGGGGCGGATATCGACCTGCGAACCCGGGAGGAACGCCACCGCACCGCCGAGGTCGACGGTGAAGCCACCCTTCACGCGGCCGAAGATCACGCCGTTCACGCGCACGCCAGCCTGGAACTGCTTCTCGAGATTGGTCCAGGCCTCTTCGCGCCGCGCCTTCTCGCGCGACAGGACGATAGAGCCGTCCCGGTCCTCATAACGCTCAACGAAAAGCTCAATCAGGTCGCCCGGCTTCACCTCAGGCTTCTGGCCCTGGGGAGCGAACTCGCGCAGGGGAACGCGCCCCTCGCTCTTGAGGCCCACATCGACGACCGCGACATCATCATCGATACGGATCACCTTCCCCGTGACGACCGAACCGGCAAAGCCGGTGTCAGCGCCGAGGGTGGCGTCGAGAAGGGAGGCAAAGTCCTCGCCGCCGGCACCCGGCCGGTCGAGGGTGGTGGCAGAAGCCATGCAGCAATATGTTCCTGAATGACGACCCGAAGGCCATCAAGGGGGTCCTGCGCCCCATTCCCTGGCCGCCCCTCAAAGGGGTCGCGGCCGGACTGGCACGACTTGCCCGACCTCTGGCCGGACCTGCTGGGGGATCGCCCACCCCCGGGATGGGGATGCAAGCGGGCAACCGGAAACACGAGGTATCCGGCCGCAGCTTCCATCTATGCCATTGCCGGGCATTCTGCAAGGAATGCTTGCGCTTTCCCTGCCCCCGGGCCCCTCGCAATACCGGCCGGGGGCCGGGCCTGCCCGGAAGCAGCCTGCCCGCCTCCTGGAACCGCCGAGGGCGGAGCGGATCTCCGCCGCACCGCCCAGCTCGGACTCAGTCGGCCTGCAAGCCCAGTTCGCGCGACACGGCCTGCCAGCGCGCCGCGCTCTCGGCCGTCCAGCGCACGAGATCAGCCTCGGGCACGACAAGCGGGTCGACAAAGGCGGCCCTCAGCTTCTCCTCGAACTCCGGGGTGCGGCCTCTGGACATGGCCTGGCGCAGGGCGGCCACCACCGGAGCGGGCGTGCCCTTACGCACGAAAAAGCCGGTCCACAGGCCCACATCATAGCCCGGCAGCCCGGCCTCGGCGAAGGTCGGCACTTCCGGCAGGGCCGAGGCGCGGCGGGAGGTAGAGGCCGCCAGGGCCCGGAAGGCGCCCGAGCGGATATGCGGGGTGGAGGTGGCCGTCGTGTCGAAGCCGAAATCGACCTCGCCGGACAGCATGGCCGTCACCAGCGGGGCGGAGCCGCGATAGGGAACATGCGTCGCCTCGATGCCCGCCATCTTCAGGAACGTGGCTGCGGCCAGGTGGGAGGAGCTGCCATTGCCGACTGAGCCGTACATCAGCGGCTTCTGCTTCGCCTCGGCGATGAAGTCCTTGAGATTGGTGGCCCTTACCTTGCCGGGCAGGACAGAGAGGATGTTCGCCACCTCCCCGATCGTGCCGACCGGCACGAAGTCCTTCGAGGCATCGACGCCGCCGCGCGGGTAGAGCACGGGGTTCACGCCCAGGATCGCCATGCTGCCCAGCAAGATGGTGTAGCCATCGGCCTCGGCGTTCAGCGCGGCCAGCGTGCCGACATTGCCGCCCGCGCCGGCCCGGTTCTCCACCACGACGGGCTGGCCCAACATGCGGCCCAGCAGATCCGCGCCCAGGCGGCCCGATATGTCCATCACGCCGCCCGGCGGAAAGGTCACGATGACGCGCAGCGGCCGGTCAGGCTTCCAGCCTGCATCCTGCGCCGCCGCACTCCGGAGCGCCACGACCGCCAGCGCTCCGCCCAGGGCTCCGATTGCTCCACGTCTGCTCGTCATCGCGACACCGCCCCACTCCATCCTTCGGCCAGCCCGTAACATGGGAGAAGCAGCTGGCCTACTTGCCCGGTGGACGGCAACGCATCCCCTTCCGAAGGCCCCGCGGTTCGGTCACAGGCACCGCTTCATGCCGGCTCAGTCGCTGCAACACGCGGACTGAGCTTCCCCGCCTCCGCCCAAGCACTGTTCAGTGATGTGACAGAACCGGGAGACGGGTCGGCAAACCCAGGCGTCGCTGACGCGCTTCTTCTTTCCCGCCGCGCACAAGATGGCAGCACCGACCTGGCGAGTTGGATGGCATGACCCGATCGCACGTCCTGCGGTGGCTGCTCTGGGCCGGCATTGCCTCGGCTTGCCTTCTCGCGGTCGCCACCCTGTCCTCTCCACTCTGGCTCGGGCCTACCATCGCGCGGCAGGCCTCAGCCGTCCTCGGGCGCCCGGTCGCCGTTGGTCGGGTCGTTCTTCGCCCGGGGAGCCCGCTGACGATCACCGCGGACGAGGTGTTGGTCGGAAACCCCCCGGACTTTCCAACTGACGAGGAGCCGCTGCTCCGGCTCGGACGGCTCGCCATGCAGTTGGAGGTCGGCGCCTTGCTGCGCCGGAGAGAGGTCGTCATCCCCTCTGTCGAGCTGACCAGGCCAGTGGTCCGTCTTGTCTCCCTGCCGGACGGCCGCAGGAACTACGGCTCGGAACTCGGCAGCCGCCTGCTCGAAACGCTGGCCGGTTCGAAGATCGGCCCTGTCCGTATCCAGGATGGCCAGGCGCGCGTGTCGCTCGCCGACCCGCAAGCGGAGCTCGATCTGAAGATCAAAACGGTCGAAGGCTCGGAACTGGGGCCGAACGCAATCCATGCCGAGGCGCGCGGCACCTACACCGACGAACCCACCCAGGCCACACTCCTGCTGGGCGGGGGCAGGGAATGGCACGAGCCATCGGCCTCCTGGTCGTTTGATCTGGATCTCACGAACGGGCCCACACGGGCTTCGGCAAACGGCCTTGTGCAACAGCCCCTGAAGCCTCGGACTGCCGCCCTCGATCTCTCCATCAGCGGTCCGGACATGGCACGGCTGGCTCCGCTCACCGGCGTTAGCCTGCCGCACACCCCTCCCTACGACCTTCGTGGGAAGCTGCATTATCTGGAGAACCGGTTCCAGTTCAACGGCATCAGCGGGCGAATGGGGAAGAGCGACGTCCAGGGAACGCTGACAGTCATCAAAGGGCGCGAGCGGCCACTGATCACGGCCGATCTTTCATCCCGAAGCGCCGATCTCCGCGATATCACCAGCCTGATCACTGGCGAGCCAGGGCCGCCCGGAACGCCCGGCCAGACCCCGGAGCAGCAAGAGCGGGCGGAGCAGGTCAGCAGGGCCGCACGTTCAAGTTCACGCCTACTGCCGAGCAAGCCGATCAACATGCAGCGGCTGAGAAGGGCCGACACGCATCTCGTCTATCGGGCCGAGAGCATCAAAGGGCGCTCCATGCCCTTCGATGACCTGGCCATGCGCCTGGAGATCGTGGACGGCGCCGTCGCCCTGCGGCCCCTGAGCTTCAAGGTCGGGCAAGGCCGGATCAGCGGCGACATCCAGCTATCGCCCAAATCGGAGGAGGCCGTGAATGGCCGGGCGGACATCCGCTTCGACCGGCTCGACCTTGCCCGGCTCATGCAGACAACAGGCCGTCACCAGGGGAGAGGGGCGTTGAGCGGGACGGCCCGTGTCGAAGGCACTGGTCGCTCCCTGGCGGAGATCCTGGGAAATGGAGATGGCGCCTTGACCCTCTCCATGACCGATGGCGACCTCAGCAAGCTCCTGGTGGATCTGGCAGGACTACGCCTTGGCAGCGCCCTGCTCACCTCCCTGGGCGGGGAGCAGCGTACACGGGTCGAGTGCTTCCTGGCGGATATGGAGCTGCGGCGCGGCAGGCTGTCCACCCGGGCATTGCTACTCGAGACGGAGGACGCCGTGACACAGGGCCAGGGTGCCGTGGACCTGAAGCGTGAACAGGTACAGATCCGTCTGCGGACGGAGTCAAAGCGCCTGACGATCGGCGTCCTGCCCACCGCACTCCTGATTAGCGGAAGCCTCAAGGCACCGAACGCCGCGCCTGCTCGCCCCGAAGGGACGGGCGGCGCCATTGCTGACCTTTTCTCGGCACTGCCGACGGTCCAGCTGGGCATCGGGGACGATCCACGCTGCGAAAGGCTGGTTCGTCGGGCGAGGCGCGGCTAAGCGGCCGATCCTCATCGATCAGCCCGAGGGGCCTTGCCACGATTGCAACGCCGCATAGGCTCGCCCGCCTCTCCTCCGTGGCGCCCTGCGGCCCCAGGCAGTCCTGCACGACCTCCCGGCACCGACCGCCTCAGGGCTCTGCCAGCAACGTCCGGCCTGGCCCTCTCCACACCCTGCCGCCGCGTCCGGGACAGGCGCGAAGCCGTCATCGGCGCCCGGCCGGATTCATCATCGCTGTTCGCCCAGGGCGGCGCTCAGCCCCGGGCGCAGGCACCACCACCGGTCAAGCCCGCAACACGTCCTATGCGTCCAGCCGCGCCTGCACCAGCAGCAGCGCCTCGCGGAACGCCGCCTCGGCATCCAGCCCGGTCGTGTCCAAAAGCACCGCATCCTCGGCCGGCCGCATCGGCGCCACATCCCGCGCGGCATCCCGAGCGTCGCGCACCGCCATCTCCGCGGCCACTTCCTCCAGCGGCACAGCCTCTCCACGCGCCTGCCGCTCCAGCCAGCGCCGATGCGCCCGCGCCTCGGGCGAGGCCGTGACGAACAGCTTCACCCGCGCATCCGGGCAGACCACCGTTCCGATGTCCCGCCCATCCATCACCCCGCCATGCCGGGCGGCAAAGTTCCGCTGAAAGTCCAGCAGCGCCGCACGCACCGCCGGCTGGGCCGCCACCTGGCTCGCCCCCTGGTCCACATCCGGCCCGCGCAGATCCGGCCGCGCCAGATCGGCCGGTGTCAGCGCCCGCGCCGCCGCCTCGGCCGCCGCCGCATCCGTCGGCAGCCCGCCGGAAAGCAGCACCCGCCGCGCGACCGCCCGGTACAGCAGCCCGGTGTCCAGATAGGGCAGCCCCAGCTCGGCCGCGAGCCGCCGCGCCAGCGTTCCCTTGCCCGCCGCCGCCGGCCCGTCCACCGCGATCACCACGGGCTCTGTCAGCCCCTCCGGCATGGTCCCGTCCGGGGCCGAGCCGCTCACGCGCCGCTTCCCGGCGGCACCATGACCGCCTCGCCCGCAATCCGATTCATGATCCCGATGAAATCCGGAAAGGAGGTCTCGATGAAGGCGGAGTCATCCACCGCCACCGGCCTCTCCGAGGCCAGCCCCATCACCAGGGCCGACATGGCGATCCGGTGGTCCATATGCGTCTCGACCACCCCGCCGCCGGGCACCGGCGACCCATCGCGCGCGATGACCAGGTCATCGCCCTCCACAACCGCCTGCACCCCGTTCGCCGCCAGCAGCGCCACGGTCGCGGCCAGCCGGTCGCTCTCCTTCACCCGCAGCTCCGCCAATCCCCGGAACCGGCTGGTTCCCCGCGCAAAGGCCGCCGCCACCGCCAGCACCGGGTACTCGTCAATCATGGAAGGCGCCCGCGCGCCCGGCACATCCACCCCGCGCAGCTCAGAGAAGGCCGCGGTGATGTCCCCCACCGCCTCCCCGCCCTCAACCCGCTCATTCGAGACGGTGAGCGACGCCCCCATCTCCCGCAGAGTCTGGAACAACCCGGTCCGCAGCGGGTTCAGCCCCACCCCCTCCACGGTCACGGAGGAACCCGGCACCAGCAACGCCGCCACCAGCGGAAAAGCCGCCGAGGACGGATCGGCCGGCACCACCACCGGTGCGGCCCGCAGCTCCGGCTGCCCGTCCAGCTCGATGATCCGCCGATTCCCTTCCGCCTCGACGCGGACCGCCGCACCGAAATGCCGGAGCATGTTCTCCGTATGGTCGCGCGTGGCCTCGCGCTCCACCACCCGCGTCGTTCCGCGCGCGCAAAGCCCGGCCAGCAGCACCGCCGATTTCACCTGGGCGGATGGCACGGGCACCTCGTAATCCAGCGGCAACGGATCCGCCGCCCCTTCCACCGCCAGCGGCAACCGCCCGCCCGACCGTCCCGCGAATCGGGCGCCACAGGCCGCAAGCGGCTCCGTCACCCGCCTCATCGGCCGCTTCCGCAGGGAAGCATCGCCCGTCAGCACCGCGAAAATCGGATGCCCCGCCAGCAGCCCGCAGATCAGCCGCGCGGCCGTGCCCGAATTGCCCATGTCCAGCACATCGGCCGGCTCCACCAGCCCGCCCACGCCTCGCCCGGCCACGCGCCAATGCCCCGGCGCCATACGCTCCACCTCGGCCCCCAGCGCCCGCATGGCGGCCGCCGTGCGCAGCACGTCCTCGCCTTCCAGCAGCCCGGTGATCTCGGTCGTTCCCACCGCCAGCGCCCCGAACATCAGCGCGCGATGGGACACGGATTTGTCCCCGGGAACGGTCAGCCGCCCCTGCAGCCCCCGCCCATGTCGGGGCGCCGAGGCCCGCATCGGAACCACAGCCGGAGGCGGGACATGATCGGACATCAGCGGCACTGGCCCCCAAAAAATTTGCGGCGGAATTGGGGTCGCGGCGTTTGACACGCCCCGGCCCCCATGGCAATGCGCGCCGCCCTTTCGCACACCCCGGTCCGCCCTCCGCGGGCCCATCCGAGGCTTCCCTGATGGCCCTTGCCGAACTTGGCCTCAAGCGGACCTGCGTCGCCTGCGGTGCCCGCTTCTACGACCTGACCCGCACGCCCGCCGTCTGCCCGAAATGCGGGACCGAACAGCCCGCCGAACAGCCCCGCGCCCGCCGCGCCGCCCCGCCGCCCGAGGAGAAGGTCCGCAAGCGCGCCGTCGTCGTGGAGGGCGCCGAGACCGATGACATCGAGGTGGATGACGCCGACCCCGATGTGGCCGACGACCTCGACGACGCGGACGATCCCGAGGAGGATCTGGGCGAGGAACTCGACGTCGAGACCCGCGAGGACGACGAGGAGCGCTGACCGCCTGCGGAGGCCGGGCAACACCCCCGGCCTCCATGGTCACCCTCCGCGCAGGCGGTGCCACACCGCCAGCGCGGCGTCATAAGGCAGCGCCGGCACCTCCCGCAGCCGCCAGCGCAAGTCGCTGAATCCCGGCCCCGGCGCCGCCGCTCGCCCCCGCGCGACCGGCAGCCCCATCAGCCGCAGCAGCACCGCGCAGCGCCGCAGGTGATACCCGGAAGAAACCGGGTGCACCGCCTCCGCCCGTCCCCACAGCATCGCCGCCACGGCGCGTGCGGAGGACAGCGTATCCGTCCCCGTCGGCTCTTCCAGGATGCGCGCCGGGTCGATTCCCCAGTCCCGCAGAAGCTTCGCCATCACGGCGGACTCGGCCGGCCCGTGCTGCCCCTGTCCGCCGGTCGGCACGAAGATCACATCGCCCCCCAGCGCCTCGCCCAGTTCCACGGCGGCGGTCACGCGCCGCCGCATCGTCTCGCTGGGGCGGCTGTCGGGGCGCACCGCCGCGCCGAAAATCACGATGGCCCGGGTCACAGGAAAAAGGCCGGGGGAACGCATCCCCCCGGCCCCCCTTCTATTTCTGCCGGCGCCCTGCCGGCACCGCTCTGCCCGGAAGCCCTCATGTCCGGCGCGGCGCGGCGATCAGCAGGCGATTCATCGGTCCCATCGCCGCGATCACCGCCACCATGTCCTTCTGCACCTGCGCCGGGCTCGCGCCCCCCGCCTCCACCTCGCGCGCGATCTCCGCGAAGCTCCGCTTCCCATCCACGCGCGAAAGAATCGCGGCCGCCAGCGGCGGCATCGGCAGCACCACGCGGATCCCATCGAAACTCACCGGCAGGCTCCCGCCCCGAACCCCCTTGGCCACGGTCGGCCCGTCATGGGACCGCAGCACCGGCACGGCGGAAGGATCCTCCCAATCCGCCTTCACCTCCGGATCCTCGGCCCGCCTCAGATAGACGATGTGCACGCCCATATTCCCGGCCAGCGACTCCGCCAGCGCCGCGCGCTCGATCATGCTCATCCCCGCGGTGCGTGCCCGCAGCTTCGGGTCCGGCAGCAGCGGATCGGGATCATAGCGCAGCGGCTCCACCAGGCAGGCGATCCGCATCCCCGCCCCTTCCACCAGTTCCACCAGCTGCGGCACCGTGAAGGCCACGTCGCGCGGATTCAGCAGCAGGTCGTACAGCCCCGGATCGCCCCCGCCCTGCGGCAGCGGCAAATGATCGGTGATCCACGGATTTTTCCGCAGCCAGGCCGTCTCCGGCAGGTGCCGCATCACCCGCTTGCCGATATCGACGCGCGCCGCGGGTGGCTCCCCGGGGGGGGCCAGCCGCCGCAGCGCATCCTGCAGCATGTACACGCCCGTTCGCCCATGCGGCGCATAGACCATGATCCCCATGCCGCCGCCCGGCGCCAGCATGCCGACCAGGTTCCGCAACCCCGCCGCCGGATCGGGCAGGTGATGCAGCACGCCGCAGCAATCGACGTAATCGAACTTGCCGAGATCCGGCAGATCCAGGATCGACCCCTCCACGAAGCGGAGATTGGTCAGCCCCCGCACCGCCGCCCGCGCCTCCGCCACCTTCCGCGCCGCGCCGGACCGGTCCAGCCACACCACCTCACCCGGCCGCCCGGCCCAGGCCAGCTGCTGCGCCAGCATGATCGCCCCGTCCCCGGTTCCGCCTCCGGCCACCAGCGCCCGCAGGGGCTGCTCCGCCGGCCGCTTCGAACCGAAGATCCAGTGATCCACCTCCAGCAGATGCGAAGGGCTGCCGACGATCAGCCGCTTCGCCTCGTCCCGCGGGTCCCGGGCGGGATAGGGAAGCGCCTCGTACTGGGCGGCAAGTTGGGCGTCGGTCGCGTCCTGCATGGCCGGGGGAATAGGGCCGCCGCCTTCCCGTGCCAATTGTCGCGCGCCGCCGCGTCCGATTCGTGCCATTCCGGAACCGCCGAAGCCGCCCTGGGCGTAACGGGCAACCCCGTTACTATTCATGAGACGAATACACTGTATCCACGCCCCCATATGGAGCGGGCCTGGGTCGGGGACTATATCACCCCCAACAAGACGACGACGATGAACGCCGCCGCCAAGCATACTAAGGCAATAAAAACATGTTTTCCGTAAATCTTTCCCGCGCCCTTCGGACACTTGGCCTCGCCGCTGCCCTGATGAGCCCGCTGGCTGCCGGCCATGCCTTCGCTGATGGCGAGTACATCGCCGGCCCGACCGCGGTTGGTTCCTGGGCGCAGGCCCATCCCGAGAGCCGCACCCCGCTGGCCGGCCAGTCCGCACGCACCCAGGGCGAAGCCGCCCTCGAGTCCCTCGAGCAGAGCGGTGCCACCGGCGCTGGCGGTCAGCACGCCTGATCATCCCCCGACGGCGCTGAAAAGCCCCCCACAGCGCTGAAGCCGAAAGGGCCACCGGCAATGCCGGTGGCCCTTTTTGCGTGGGGAGGTCCGCACCACCCTACCAGAAGAGCGGACCAAACCTCCCGGCGGGTTCGCCCTAGAGCAAACCCTCCTTCGTCGCATTCACCGGCTTATCTTCCCGAAGCGCCCGCTTCTGCCGCCGCAACTGCTTGGCGACCCGCTCCAGCGCCGAGGCAAAGGCCGTATAGGCATTGCGCGCATGCTCGCCATGCCCGTCGAAAAACAGCCCGCGCCCCACATGCACCCGGACATTGCAGCCGAAGCCGACACCCTTTCCGCCCGGCGAGAAGGTGGCGGTGATATCCTCGGCACCGTTGAAATACTTGGCCGAGAGCCGGGAAAGCTGCTCCGTCGCGTGCGTCCGCAACGCCTCTCCGACATCCGTCTGATGGCCCGATATGATGATCCGGCCTTCGCGCGAGGTGTCCACACCTTCAGGAGCCGCCATTCATTTCCCTCCACAAGACAACAGGTGGATGGGTTAAACGCGCATCCGGCCAAGGCGTTGTCCCGAGCCCAGCCAGGCTCCGCCCCTATCGGCCCGGGCTGCCCGCTCCGGAACCGGGAGGCCAGGCCCCCAGCGTGCCTAAAGGAACGCGTCCGTGCCGGTCATGATGGCGATCTCGTCCGCCAGGGTCGCATTGACGAGCTGAAGCCCCTTATCGGTCAGCCCGACATTCACCCGGCGCTGATCCTCGCCATGGCTGTATCGGGTGACCAGCCCCGCGCTCTCTAACCCCGCCAGCTTCCGCAGAGCCGTGCTTTGCGGCGCCCCCGAAGAGATGCAGACCGCCGAAACGGAGATATGCCCCCCCTCCGCCCGGACGGCCGCGAGGTCCAGGAGCATGTCCCAGGCCGGCCACTCGAATACCTCTCCCTCCGGCGTGCGGCGCCGCCGCGCCCGGAGCTTCAGCACCTTCTTCAGGCCGTCTGCGAAGCCCTGCCCCTCACCCGGGCTGGCCGCCTGGGGCTGGGGCACCGACCCTTCCCGTGGCTGCCGGCTGAACGCCTCGAAAAGCTGCTGCGAGGTGCGCGACAGCTCCTGAAGCAGTGCGACCTGTTCAGCACTGAGCCCGCTGCCGGGCTCCGGGTCCCGGCGCGACCCGGAACGCTCGGCCCCTGGATCGGAGGAGTCGGAGGTGGACATTAGGACAACACCTTGGTCGGGAAAGGATACACCGCACAGGCAGGACAACGGAGCCTGACCCGCCCCAATCACGGCCGCGTGAGTGAGTGGGCGACGCATGACATCACGCATTCGTGACTTCAAGGAAAATCTGCATGGGCCACTCGGGTAGCTCCCCGCTGTGGCAGATCTGAGGTGTTCGCAACCGCAAGGACGCCGCAATTCGCCCCAATCGGGCCGCCATGGGCAGGGCCAGCCTCGCGACGCTGTCGGGCTTTCTTCCGTCCGGGCGGGATTAAGATTACTTTCCCAACCTTCCAATGGACGGGCAGACCCTGGGCCAGAAGCTCCGTACCCCCCCCCCAGAGGGAAGCCGGTGCCAGGCCGATGTAGCCCAAGCCAGGCGCAACAATTTCTTAGGCCGGTTCGCGGCGCCTTGGCCCCACACCGAGCGGCCCCATGGGGGGAGACGGCCGGTTCCGTCAGGATGCTGAAGCGGATGCACCACCCCGCAGGCGCGCGCTGAAGCGGCGTGGGGCCAATTGGATCCGCCGCGCCTGCCACCCCGGCCCACTCTGCCGGTGCCCTGAGCCGCTGCGCCGGCCGGCAGCACTCGCCCATACGGTGGGCCAGGATAAGCTCCCGCTATGTCCAATGCCGGATTACACGCTCCACGAACCCACAGCCGCCGATCAGCGGCGGCCGAGCAGGCGGCCGCGGGGCTCAGGCTGGAACGGCTGCGGGCCATCGCCAGCGCCGTGAATGCCGGTGGCGACATTGAGACCATCCTGGATCGGGTGCTGCTGGCGGTGTGCCGAGGAGAGCCCTGGCCAAGAGGGGGGATCATGGCCATCAACCGGCAGAGCGGCTTTTCGGAAATGGTCACCGGCTACGACCCGGACGGGTTGCACCCAGGCCGGCCCCGCCGCTGGGCACTGGCGACCAGCCCCGCGCCGCTGGTCGCCGAGACGCGCCGGCCCATGGTGATCGAGGACGCCCAGCGCTCCGAGGATTTTCCGGGCTATCAGGAGGATGCCCGGACCCGCGGCTATCGAACCGTCGTCCTGCTTCCCCTCGGCTGCACCAATGCCGAGGAGCACGAGATGGTGCTCTCCCTCCACACACGCGAGCGGACGAAGGTAACGGAGGAGGAACTCGACTTCCTCACGACGGTCGCCCATCTGGTCGCCCTGGCCGTGCAGAAGGTCAAACATCTCCAGCGCGAACAGCGGCAGAGCGAACGGCTACGGCGTGTGCTGGAGGCCGGGGCCGGCCTGATGGAGTTGGTGCTGGAAGGGGCATCGCTCTCGGTTGTGGCGGGGATGACGGCAGCCATCCTGCCGCACCCCGTATTGATCCTGGATTTCGTCACCGGAGAAGCCCTGGCCCGTGGCTCCCCCCTGCCCGAGGCACTGGACGACCGCGATTGGCGCGAACTGGTCCAGGGTGCGGCAGGCCCGGTGCTGGCCGGCCTGGCGGAAGGCGCGGCGCCGGGAGAGGTGGTGTCGCTGGACCTCTCCTCCTTCGGCTTGCCCCGCGGATTGTCGGTCGTCGTTGAGCCTTTGCGGGTAGAGGGCGAAACGGCCGGCCTGCTGCTGATCTTCCCGCGAGAGGGCGTGATGGACAGCCTGGACCGGGTGGCCGCCCAGGAGGTGCGCTTCGCGCTCGGCGCCCAGGTCATGCGTCACCATGCCGAGGCGAAATGGGCGGCACGGGACCTGTCGGAGTTCCTGGAGGCACTCTTCCGAACCGGTGCCGCAGATCCAGCACGGATCAAGGCGCGGGCGACCCGCCTCGGATTGGATCTCGGCTGTCCGACACGGCTGCTGTCCATCGCCCTGCCCCGGCGTGGCGGAGTATCCGCGGAGGTGCGGCGCCTGGTCGCTGGCAGCCTCGCCCGCGCTTTGCCAGGCGCTGTCGCCATCGAGCAGGGCGAGGCCGTTGCGGTGCTTGTACCCGAATCCTCCGGCCCCGTGTCCGACGCGGTGCTGGCCCGGCTGCTCGTGGCGCCGATCCGGGCCCGCTGGGGCGTGCGGCCCGTGGTGGCCTGCGGGCCGGTCTGCACCGCGCCGGGACATTACGGCCCAGCCTGGGCGGAATGCGGGCGGGTGCTGGACCTCGCGCGGATGTTCGGGCGCGATGGGCTGGTGCGGCAGGAGGATTTCGGTCCCTCCGCCCTGCTGCTCTCAGCCTTGGATGGCGCGCTGGTCCACGCCTTCGTGGAAGGCACGCTAGGGCCTTTGCGCCGGCACGAGGCCCAATATGGCGGCGGGTTGCTGGAAACCGCCACCATCTTCATCGACGAAGCCTGCCGCTACCAGGCCACGGCCGAGCGACTGGGCATCCATGTCTCCACCCTGCGCTACCGGCTGCGGCGGCTGGAGGAACTTTTCGGGCTGAATCTGGAGGATGCGGAGGCGCGGTTCCGCCTCTCCCTCGCTGTGCGACTGACAGCGCTCGGCTCCGCCTCCTACGAATCCTAGGATGACCTGCCTGCGTCGTCCTAGGAAACGGTGGATGCATCAGGCTTCGGCCACGTGCCACGCTCTGCCCATGCAACAGGTCCCGCCCGGCTCCCCGCGCCCTCTGACGCGCCGCCCGCCGCGCGGCGCCTGAGGGAGGACCAAGCCCATGCCGCAACGCCGGATGCATCTTGTTGCCTATCTGAAGACCGGCCCGACCGCGATGCATGTGGGCGGCTGGCGGCACCCGGAATCCACCCTGGACGACATTCTGAAGCCCAGCCGCTACGAGCACATCGCGCGGGTTCTGGAAGCGGCTTGCTTCGATGCCTGCTTCTTCGCCGACCTCTTCGGCCTCTACGATGTGCATGGCGGCAGCTACGACGCCTATCTCCGCCGTGGCGGCCAGATCAGCTTCCTCGATCCCACCGTGGTGCTGCCGGTCATGGCCGCGGCCACACGCCATCTCGGCCTCGGCGCCACCCTCTCCACCAGCTTCCACACCGCCTATCACCTGGCCCGCTGGCTCGGATCGCTGGATGTGATGAGCGGCGGGCGCGTCGCCTGGAACGTCGTCACCTCGGCCACCGACCTGGAGGCCCGCAACGCCGGGATGGACGAACTTCCGCCCAAGGAGCTGCGCTACGACCGGGCGGACGAGGTGCTGGAGGCCTGCTTCGCGCTCTGGGAAGGCTGGGACCCGGATGCGCTGGTGCTGGACAAGAAGGCCGGCCTGCTCGCCGATCCCGCCAAGGTCCGATACGCGAATTACGAGGGGCGCTGGATCAGGACGCGCGGCCCGCTCTCCATTCCCCGCTCCCCGCAGGGCCGCCCCGTCATCATGCAGGCCGGCTCCTCCGACCGGGGCCGTGACTTCGCCGCGCGCTGGGCCGAGGTGATCTTCACCACCCAGCGCGACGTGGCGGACATGCGCGCCTTCCGCGAGGATATCCATGCCCGCATGGCCGCCCGTGGCCGCCCGCCGGAGGATTGCGCCATCCTCCCCGGCATCTCCGTGGTGATCGGCGAGACCGAGAGCATCGCCCGCGAGCGCGCGGATTACCTGAACAGCCTGATCGATCCCGAGCTGAGCCTGGCCTCCTCATCCTCGGGCCTGGGTGCGGATCTCTCCAAGCTGCCCGACGGCAAGTCCCTGGCGGAGCTGCCCCAGGGCAACCAGGGCATGCAGGGCACGGCGGACCTGCTGGCCCAGGCCATGAAGGCCGAAGGGCTCAGCCTGAAGGAGGCCGCGACCAGGCGCGGACAGGGCCGCGAAATCGTCGGCACGCCCGAGATGGTCGCCGACCGGCTGGAAGCCATCTTCACCGCCGGCGCCTGCGACGGCTTCGTCCTGGCCCCGACCATGTTCCCCGGCATGTTCGAGCAGTTCGCCCGCGCCGTGGTGCCGGAGCTGCAACGCCGAGGCCTGTTCCGCACGCAGTATGATGGCCGCACCCTGCGGGATAACCTGCGTGCCGGCTGATCGCCAGACGCGATTGAAGAGAGGAGCGACACCATGACGGGTTCCCTGATCCGCCCGACGCGCCGTGGGCTTCTGGGCGCGACCGCCCTGGCGGCAGGGGCGCTCGCACGGCCCGCCCTGGCACAGAGCCTGCGCGGCACCACCCTGGTCTTCGCCAGCTGGGGCGGGGCTTATCAGGAAGCCCAGAAGATCTGTTACTGCGATCCCTTCGCCGCCGAGACGGGAGCCCGGGTAGTGCAGGACGGCCCGATGAACACCGCCCGCTTTCGCACGATGGTCGAGAGCGGCACGCCCGACTGGGACGTGGCGGACATCACCATCAACACGCTGTTCTCCGGCGCGCAGGAGAACATGTTCGAGAAGATCGACACCTCGATCGTCAATACCAGCCGGATCGCCCCGCAATTCGTGCATGAATACGGCATCGGCTGCATCGCCTGGTCCTACAACCTGGCCTACAACACCCGCACCTTCCCTGCCGGCCGTCGCCCCACCGGCTGGGCGGATCTCTTCGACACGCGCAAATTCCCGGGCAAGCGCACCATGCTGGACCAGCCCGTCGCCAATCTGGAAGCGGCGCTGATGGCCGACGGCGTGGCACCGGCCGATCTCTATCCGCTGGACGTGGAGCGCGCGCTGCGCAAGATCGACAGCATCAAGGCCCAGACAGTTTTCTGGACCACCAACTCCCAATCCCAGCAGCTCTTCGTGGACGAAGAGGTGAGCGTCGGCATCATCCTGAATGGCCGCGCCTATGACGCCTCGAAAAAAGGCGCCGATATCGGGATCGCCTGGGAGGGCAACATCCAGTCGGTGGATTACCTCGTCGTTCCCCGCGGCAGCCGCCACAAGGCCGCGGCGATGAAGCTGATCGACACCATGACCAAGGCCGAGAACCAGTCGAAGCTGGCGAACATGATCGCCTATTCGCCGACCAACCCGGCCGCCTTCGCCAGTATCGAACCCGCCCTCGCTCCCTGGCTCTCCACCTCCCCGGAAAATGCACAGCGCGGCTTCGTCATCAACGCGGAATGGTGGCGCCAGAACGAGCGGCGGATGATGGAGCGCTGGGCCGCCTGGAAACTCGCCTGATGGCGGCGCGCCGCTCCTTCGATTGGGCACCCTGGGCGCTGCTGCTGCCTGCCCTGCTGGTGATGCTCGTCGCCTTCGCCGTGCCGGTGGGCATGCTGCTGGCGCGCGCCTTCACCCAGCCGGAACCGGGATGGCAGAACTTCGCCCTGCTCTGGGAGCGGCCCGTCTACCTTCAGGTGCTGGGCAACACGGTGATGATCAGCGCGGCGGCCACGCCCGTGGCGCTGCTCCTCGGCTATCCGGTGGCCCATGCCATGGCGCATGGCTCGGCACGCACGCGGCGGCTGCTCACCTTTCTCGTGCTGGTGCCCTTCTGGACAAGCCTGCTGGTGCGCAGCTTCGCCACCGTCATCCTGCTGCAGCGGCGCGGGCCGCTGAACACGCTGCTGATGAATATCGGACTGATCGATGCGCCCCTGCCGCTGATCTACAACCTGACAGGCGTGCTGCTCGGTGCCGTGCAGACGCTGCTGCCCTTTGTGATCTTCCCGCTGTACAGCTCGATGAAGCGCATCGATCCCAGCCTGATGTCGGCAGCGCTGACCATGGGTGCCGGGCCGATGCGCGCCTTCCTGCGGGTCTACCTTCCGCTGAGCCTGCCGGGGCTGATGACGGGCGCGACCTTCGTCTTCATCAGCATGCTCGGCTACTTCGTAATCCCCGCGCTGCTGGGCGGGCCACGCCAGACCATGGTGGGGCAGCTCATCCAGGATCAGATCTCCCAGCTCGGCAGCTGGGGCGTGGCAGGGGCGCTCTCCTTCGTGCTGCTGGCCATCACGGCCGGCGTGCTGGGCCTGCTGCACTGGCTGGTCGGGCTGAGGGCCGTGGCACGGTGAGGGGCGACGGAATGGGCTTCTGGCGCGTCCTCCGCGCCCTGGTCTGCGCCATCGTGGCCATCTACCTGCTGGCGCCGCTGGTCGTGGTGATCATCATCTCCTTCAGCTCCGCCTCCTTCCTGCGCTTCCCGCCGCCCGGCTACTCCTGGCGCTGGTACGCCAACCTGCTGAACGACCCGGCCTGGATGGACGCAATCAACGTCAGCCTGCACGTGCTCGTGCCGGCTGCCATCCTCTCCACCGCGCTCGGCACCGCCGCGGCCATGGCTCTGGTGCGTGGCCGCGTCCTTGGCGCGGGCGTGATCGGCGCCTTCCTCATGACGCCCATGGTGGTGCCGAGCATCATCACCGCCGCCGGGCTTTACATCGTCTATCGCGGCCTGGGCCTGAACGGCACGCTGACGGGAATGGTGATCGGCCACGTCATCGTCACGCTTCCTTATGTCTTCGCCACCGTCGCCTCGGCCCTGCGCTCGCTCGACCCGCAACTGGAGGCAGCGGCCGCAACGCTGGGCGCCAACCCGGCCGCCGCCTTCCGCCGCATCACCCTGCCGCTCCTGGCGCCGGCCGTACTCTCCTCGCTTCTCTTCGCCATGGTGCTGTCCTTCGATGAGCTGATCATCTCGCTCTTCGTCGGCTCCGCCCGGCTGCGCACGGTCCCCGTGCAGATGTGGTCCAACATCCGCGGCGATTTCGACCCGACGGTTGCCGCCATTGCCTCCCTTTGCTTCCTCGTCGCCCTGATCGCCCTCGCCCTGGAGGCGCTGCTGCGCCGTCGTAACGGAGACCGCGAATGACCCCGCCCCAGCCGGGCACGCTTCTGGAACTGCGCGGTATCCGCAAGCATTACGGTCGCCAGGCCGCGGTGGATAATGTCAGCCTGGAACTGCGGCAGGGCGAGTTTCTCACCTTCCTCGGCCCCTCCGGCTCCGGGAAGACCACCACACTGATGATGGTGGCGGGTCTGCAGCAGCCGGATAGCGGCCAGATCATCCTGGCCGGGAAGCCCGTGGACCGGCTGCCGCCCTATCGCCGCGACATCGGCATGGTCTTCCAGCACTACGCTCTTTTCCCGCATATGACGGTGCGGCGGAACGTCGCCTTCCCGCTGGAAATGCGCGGCACGCCAAAGGCCGAGGCGGAACGCCTTGTCAGCGCGGCCCTGGCCATGGTCGGCCTGCCGAACCATGGGGACCGCCTGCCGCGCCAGCTCTCCGGCGGCCAGCAGCAGCGCGTGGCCCTGGCCCGCGCCATGGTCTACCGCCCCGCCCTGCTGCTGATGGACGAGCCGCTGGGCGCGCTGGACAAGGCGCTGCGCGAGCAGCTCCAGCTCGAGATCAAGCGGCTGCACCGGGAACAGCGCATGTCCGTGCTCTACGTCACGCATGACCAGTCCGAGGCGCTGACGATGAGCGACCGCATCGCCGTCTTCAACCAGGGCCGTATCGAGCAGATCGGCACGCCATCGGACCTCTATGAGCGGCCCGCCAGCCGCTTCGTCGCCGGCTTCGTGGGGGAGACGAACTTCCTCCCCGCCGAGATGCTGGAGCGGGACGGAGAAGCCTGCCGCGTCTCCGTCGCGGGCGTGCCCATGCCGGTTTCCACCCGCTTCTCCGCCGCACCGGGTGCAGGCGTCACCCTGGCGATCCGCCCCGAACGCCTGCGCCTCTCCACCGATGGTCATGGCGTGCCGGCCGAGCTGGTGGACCTGATCTATCTCGGCAATGCGCGCCGCTTCGTGCTGCGGATGCCGGGTGGGGAGGAATGGTCGGCCCTGATGCAGGCCGAGGCAGCGGAGGCGACGGCGCTGCGCCCTGGCGATACCGTGCGGCTCTCCTGGAACCTGGCCCACGCCACCGCCTTCCCGGCCTGATACGGTCCGACCTCGGCCGAATTCCAGGTCGGAGCCATTGGCGCCGCCATGGTGGCCGGGACTGCCGCTGCAGATGGAGCTGGCATCAAGGAAAACGGTATGGCGGAATCTGGAACACGGTCCTGGTGAACGGGTAACCCAGCGGCCGGCATCAGGGTCAGGCGCTTAGGATCCCGGCGAGCCCCGATGGCCGCTCGGGCTGGCATAGAATGGCATCCTGTCGGCGGGGGCCCTCAGAGCCCTTGGCATTCAATGATGCTGGGGCGTGGAGGTAAGCGGAAAGGCAATCTGGCAGAGGACACCGCCGGGCTCGTACTGCACATCGATCTTCCCGCGAAGATCATGCCTGATGCAGCGCTCCATCAGGCGCGACCCGAAGCCACGGTGGCTTGGCGGAAGCACGCGCGGGCCACCCTGTTCGGCCCATTGGATCACGAGTTCCTGTTCCGCCCCGTCCCGGATCTCCCAGCGAACCAGCACGGCTCCGGCCGGATTTGAAAGCGCCCCGTATTTCGCCGCATTGGTGACGAGTTCATGGAGCGCCATCGTCAGACTAAGCGCCTCGCGCGGGTTGAGGTCGACAGCCGGTCCTTCCGTCCGCGCGCGGTCTCCGGCATCGGCGAAGGGCGCCACGATATCCCGGAGCAGACCCTGAAGGGATGCCCCCGCCCAGTTCCGGTGCGTCAGAAGGTCATGGGCCTTGGCCAGCGCGATCACCCTGGCTTGGAACGATGCCGAAAAATCCTCGAGCCCATGGGCGTGCCGGGCCGTCTGCGCGGCCAGCGACTGCACCGTCGCCAGGGTATTCTTCACCCGGTGGTTCAGCTCGTTGATCAGAACTCTCTGCCGGGCTTCCGCCTCCTTACGGTTCGTGATGTCCACGAGCATGTTGATGGCGCCCACGACCCGGCCCTCCGGATCATAAAGCGGCGTGGGGTAGGCCATGAACGGCACAAGGCTGCCATCGGGCCGCTCCGCGATGGCCTCGCCGCCGCGAATGGCCTGCCCCTCCTTCACAGCGATCGCCATAGGGCACTCATCATGTGCCATGGGCCTGCCATCGGGCCAGCGCAGGCGCCAGGTGACGCACCACTGGTCACTTCCGATCTCGGGCTTTCGCCCCGCCAGCTCGACAGCCGCCTGATTATAGAAGGTGATCCGCCCCTCGGCGTCGGTGGTGTAGACCGCGGCCGGCATCGCCTCCAGGAGTACACGCAGACGCCGCTCGCTCTCGCGGAGCTCGTCCTGCATCCGCTTGCGGTCCGTTACGTCCTGAATCACCCGCACGCCGTACTGGAAGCTACCCTCCGCATCGCGGACGGATGAGCAGAACACGTCGAGATGAACCAGGGAGCCGTTGCCCCTCAGCGCGCGCTTCTGGACGGCATAGTTCGCGAGCTCACCCCGGACCAGCCGGGCATGAAAAGCCGCCTCTCCATCCCGGTCGCCTTCGTGGGTGATCTCCAGGAGATTCGCGCCCAGCAGCTTCTCGCGTGGCCGCCCGAGGATTTTGCAAAGGGCGTCGTTCACGCGCAGGTAGCGCCCGACCTGATCAACCTCCGCGATGCCAACGGTCGCCGCCTCGTAAGTGGCTGCCAGCCGCATCTCGCTCTCACGCCGCGCAATCTCCGCCTCCCGGAGGTCGGTCACATCGGTCGTGAAGCAGCGCGTGCTGATGAACTTGCCATCTTCAAAACGGCCATTCGACGTGATCAGCACGTGCCTGATCGAGCCGTCCCTGGCCCGGAGCCGGGCCGGATACCGGTTGAGCTGGACGCCACTGGACAGCCGGCTGAGAATGTCCTGGATCACGGGCTGGTCGACGTGAAACTCCGTGATATGCCGCCCGACATATTCCTCGGCCGGGTAGCCCAGAAGATCCAGTTCAGCCTTGTTGGCCCGACAGATGACTCCCTCTCCGTCCACGATATGGAGTCCGACCGCGCTGTTCTCGAAGAAGTCCTCCAGATCCCTGTTTCGGCGCAGGAGTTCCTCTTCCATGGTCCGTCGGGCGGAAACATCCTGAAAGCAGTTGATCGCGCCCTGGATCTCTCCCTGGTGATCCCGCAGCGGACGTATGTTGACCAGAGCAGTGATCCGGGAGCCGTCCGGCCTCTCTATCATCACTTCCGCGTTGCGCGTCACTGTCCCGGCCAGCACGGCCTCGGCCATCGGGCACTCGGCATGGGGAAGTAGCGTCCCATCAAGCAGGTACAGGCGCTTCGAGCCGCAGAAGAGGATCGTCCCTCCCTCCAGCCGCGGCGCTTGCCCCCAAAGCTGCGCCGCCTCGGAATTATAGCGGACCACACAACCATCCCGGTCACACAGGTAAACGGCACCAGGGATTGCTTCGAGCGCGGCGGGTTCGGCGGCCAGCAGCGCCTCGTACTCCGTCGGGCGGTACCCGAGGGCGGGCAACTGCTCAACATCGGACATGGTTTGCCTCCGGCTGCACACCGCCAGACCCAGGCTGCGTCAGAGGCACCAACCGGCAAGGCATCAGCCGATATCCTATCCTCTCCGTTCGCCCTGACCAAGCGATCGGCTTCAAAGGAAGCCATGCCCGCCAGTGGCTCGGCACAACGGCCCGAAGCTCCAGTCTCCGCCTATTATAGCCGCTGCCAGCTCAATGTGGGAACAATCGCTGGTAGAGCCATCGCCCCGCACCACCCGCTGCGCGAGCCGCCACCAGCGCCCAGCCGGCCTGTTATAAGGCAGCCAGGGCGGCACGCCCCAGACAATTCGCAGCATAAGCCCAGCGCCGCCGGACCACGTCGCACCTTCTTGGAATCTCCTTCCGGCCATGCCCGCCCCCACCCCCAGGCTCCGGAATCCGTGAAGAAGACACCGGACATGCGACTCTGGCGGTTGAAGCGGGGCCGCCCTGGGGACTATCTGCGGGGCCATGATCCGTCCGACCCTCGCTGCCCTGGCCCTCTCCGCCCTGCTCCCAGCCGCCACCCCGGCCTCCGCCCAGCAGCGCGGCGCCCAGCCGGCCCAGGCGAGCGGCCCACAGCGCCTCGGCACCTTCGGGGAATGGACCGCCGCCACCCATCAGGAAGGCGCCGGCAAGGTCTGCTACGCCTTCACCCGCATGGAAGGCCGCAACAACGCCCTCCTCACCGTCACCCACCGCCCCCAGGGCCGTGACCAGGTCGCCCTCCGCATCGGCCGCGCCTTCCCAAGAAATGCCGAGGTGAAGGTTGACGTCGGCAGCAACGATCTCGATTTCTACACCGCCGGCGACAATGCCTTCGCCCGAGACGGCCGCGCCGCCGTCGCCGCCTTCCGCGGCGGCCGCGAAGCCGTCGCCAAGAGCCCGGCCGCCAACAAGCGCACCACCACCGAAACCTTCTCCCTCTCCGGCTTCACCGCCGCCTATGAGGCGATCTCACGAGAGTGCCCACCCGGCCGATGAACGCCCACACCCCCATTGCCCCAGCGGAACCGAAGGTTCTCGCCTCCTCCCCCGTCGACACGCTGACGGAAGCCGAGCGCACCCGCATCCTCGCCAAATCCGCCCTCTTCGCCCCCCCGGCGCAGACGGATGAGCAAGGCCGCCGCGACCTCGTCGGCCTCTCCCGTGAGGAACTGACCCAGGCCGTCGTCGAATTCGGCGAAAAACCCTTCCGCGCCAAGCAGATCTGGCACTGGATCTACTTCCAGGGCGCCCGCGACTTCGCCCAGATGTCCAGCATCGCCAAGCCGATGCAGGCGAAGCTGGCCGAACGCTTCACCATCGGCCGCCCCGGCGTCACCACCGAACAGACCAGCACCGACGGCACCCGCAAGTGGCTCTTCCAGATGCGGGACAAGCAGCAGGTCGAAACCGTCTACATCCCCGAGGAAGACCGCGGCGCCGTCTGCATCTCCACCCAGGTCGGCTGCACCCTCTCCTGCCGCTTCTGCCACACCGGCACCCAGAAGCTCGTCCGCAATCTCTCGGCTGGTGAAATCATCGGCCAGTTCATGGCCGCCCGTGATTCCTACGGCGAATGGCCCACCCCCCAATCCGAAACGAGGATGCTCTCCAACATCGTCGTCATGGGCATGGGCGAGCCCCTCTATAACTACGAGAACATCGCGACGGCCCTGAAGATCGCCATGGACAATGAGGGCATCGCCCTCTCCCGCCGCCGCATCACCCTCTCCACCTCGGGCGTCGTCCCCATGATGGACCGCGCGGGCGCCGAACTCGGCGTCAACCTCGCCGTCTCCCTCCACGCGGTCACCGACGAACTCCGCGACGAGATTGTCCCCCTGAACCGCAAATACCCCATCAAGGAACTGCTCGCGGCCTGCCACCGCTACCCCGGCGCCTCCAACGCCCGCCGCATCACCTTCGAATACGTCATGCTCGACGGCATCAATGACTCGGAAGCCGAGGCCCGCGAACTCGTCCGCCTCCTCCACGGCCTCCCGGCGAAGGTGAACCTCATCCCCTTCAACCCCTGGCCGGGCTCGCCCTACGCCACCTCGAAGCGCGCCCAGATCGAACGCTTCGCCAACATCCTGAACGACGCCGGCTACTCGAGCCCCGTCCGCCGCCCCCGTGGCAAGGACATCATGGCCGCCTGCGGCCAGCTCAAGACCGAAAGCGAGCGCGCCCGGAAAACCGCCACCCCCGCGGCATAAAAAAAAGCCGGGGGAACGTATTCCCCCGGACCCCAATGCATTTTTATCGTTCTCTATAACCAAACGGGGAACACCCGCGCGCCAATCCGGCGCCGGTGTGCGAGGTGGAACCGGCAGAGGCCCTACAAACGCTCTCGCCAAACCGGTTTCGAGTGCTTGGGCGCTCGCAACCAGTAAGCAAGATCACGCAGCAAAAGCGTTAGCCCCTGCATCTCGGACAGCCTTCCTCCCGGAACGCCTTCAGAACGTCCCAAAAATCATATTTATACAATTCCGCTGGGAGGAAAGATCTCGTTCAAGTGAACGAGCATGACAATTCCGTGTGCTGAAACCATCACACATCTCAATTCCCGCACACCCCACCCAAACCACACACCCCCCAACCCCGTTCCGCCAGACGGCACCACGGGGAACAAACTTGGCCGAAACCCGCTTCGTCGCCCTGGTCATCGTCGCGGTCGCCCTTCTCCTCGCCCTCGCGCGCCTGACCCGCACGCCCCCCTCCATCATCTGGTTCGCGGGCGGCCTCGCCTCCGTCCTCCTCCCCGGCCCCATCCCAACACTCCGGGTGGACCCCCTCATCGTCCTCGGCCTCATCCTCCCGCCCCTCCTCTACGCGGGCGTCTCCTCCCTCCCCCCTTCCCTCCTCCAGCGCGCCGCCTGGCGCGGCGTCGCCATGGGCGCAGCCTGGACCCTCGCCCTCACCGCCGCCTGCGGCTACGCCGCCCACCTCCTCCTCCCCGGCCTGGACCCCGTCGCCTGCATGGCCATCGGCGTCGCCGCCGCCGTCGCCGAACCCCGCGTCCTCGCCGAATCCGGCCTCGACAAACGCATGCCCCAGGCCATCAGCGACGCTTTCTCCGCCCAGCTCGCCTCCGCCCCCCTCCTCGGCGTCTCCCTCTCCATCTTCACGGCCAGATCCGTCGGCGGCCCCTTCCCGGGCCTCCCCGCCATCGCCGCCACCCTCGCCTACGACACCGTCATCGGCACCGCCGCCGGCATCGCCCTCGGCTACGCCTTCGCCACCCTTCGCCGCCGGCTGAACGCCCCCCAGGCCGAAACCGCCCTCTCCCTCGCCACCCCCTTCGCCGCCAGCGCACTCGGCGAATGGATCGGCGCCTCCCCCATCGGCCCCCTCATCGGCGCCGGCCTCGTCATCGCCTGGTGCCACGCGCAGGATGAGCGAACCGGCCTCTGCATCGCCTCCCCCGCCTCCCGCCAACTCACCAGCGATCTCTGGAAAGCCCTGGACGCGATCCTCACCGGCGCCCTCTTCTTCCTCATGGGCCGCGCCCTGCCCGAAGCCCTCGCCGGCGCGAAGTCCCTGCCCTGGACCACCCTCGCCACCACCGCCCTGGCCCTCATGATCCTCTGCTGGGCCGTCCAGTTCGCCCTCTCCTGGGCCGCCCTCGCCCACCCCGCCTCGCCCCGCATCCCCTGCGCGGATGGCGGCTGCATCCCCCCTTGGCGAGGCGCCGCCCTCATGGCCGGCAGCGCCGGCCGCAGCGTCGTCGCCCTCGCCGTCGCCCTTGCCGTCCCCATCACCACCCCGGACGGAGAGCCCTATCTGGCGCGGGACGCGGTGGTGGCCGTGGTGGCGCTGATGGTGGTGGCCGCGGCCGCGCTGCAATGGGTCGGGGTGCCGGGGTTGGTGAGGTGGGTGCGGCCGGGGGTGGAGGAGCGGGCGGGGTAGGAATGTGGCCCGCGGGAGGCGCCGCCTCCCGCACCCTCCACCGGGGAATTTTGGGCACTTGTCCTGTCGTTAGCAGATGTTTCGCTGGTAATTATCCGCACTGAACTTGGCTATTGCCCAGCGATCTTCCCCAACTAGCCGCCAGCGACAGACCCTTCAGCTTTAAGATACTCTTTGTTGTAGATTTTATTTTCTAGCCCGTTCCTAAACGAGCGCATCAACGCCAACACATTGTCGACCAAGGTGTCTATTTCTTCAGAACCGACCGGAGTATCTTGCCCGTGGGCAATTTCGTTTCTGCGCTTCAAGACTATCCTATCTATAAAGTCATCATGATCTTTGAAGAGAAGGCTGTAATCCAGACCACACACAAGACAAAGTTCTTCGAGAACCTGTGAATTGAGGTTAGATCGTGTATCTATGAGTTTTTTGTCGATTCGCGCAAAGCGGTAGTCGCCACCGAACAATATGTCTTCAAGCAGCGCCGACCTCTGCTTCACTCCTGCCCCCGAACTGGCAATTGCAGCCAGTCGCGGGATGAAGTGATTAATGTGGAGCTGCCTTTCGAGAAGATGCAGGCTAATTTTCCGAATCGTTATGAACTGAAAGTATTTTTCTACGATAAATTTAATGTGCCCTTCCCAATGCGCATACAGAATTGCTACAAGCGCCCTTAACAGCACCGCCTGTTGTTTTGGCGCGGCATCCAAAATTGCATCTTTTAAAGAGGATATCTCAAAAATGCGCCAAGTAAAGTCTTGTTCAAATTCGGCCGATAGGTCTGCTTCTCGATAGACCTTGGTCACGGGTTGAACCATTCGTTTCCAAAGGTGATGGTTTTCTGAATTCGTGTAGTACCCCGCATACCTTGCGAAAGGTTCGCGACAGGCTCTCGCCAGAAGTCGGAGACTTTTCCCCGCACAAATTCTTGAGGATCGGGCAGCGCCAAAATTTCGTTGATATTTTTACCAATTCCGACAGCAATGCTTTCAAATGCAACGAGAGTTACTCGCCCGGAGTGAGTGCCCGCCGTGATACGGCGAAGTGCATTCCCTCCAAAAACTCCTCGAAGGAGCTTAAAAGTTTCGGAAAAACGATAACGTGCTTCTACTTGTTCATTAGCAACCGCCAGCTTCAATATTCCGTTATCAATATACTCCTCAACATCTAGCCTTCCATCATACTCGACGTAGTTATGCACCAAGAACCTCGCGGCATACTCCATATGTCTCTGGCGCTCGATCTGGTCTTCCGTAGCCGCGACCACTGTACGAAAGTCGTCTATTTCAGCGAGATTTTGCATAAAGTTAAAGTAAGCCTCATTTACCATAATAACGATGCAGTTTCGGAGTTCTTGTGCATTCGCCTGTGTACCGCCAGCGTTGAGGCGCTGAAATAAGTCGTATTTTGTATTATTGTCGCTGGGGCGCTTCAGAATCTCCACACCGATCCGAGCGCGCCGAATAGTAAGCTGATAGCTTTTGTCGAGCTCCACCTGTTCCTCGAGAGGAACGTCCGTTACCCTGTCGGACTTTTCCCATACGACGTTGTGCAAGGAAGGAAGGTACTTCGTCGCTTCCAAGACAGATGGGGGGTATTCCGTACCTGCTTTGGTGTCCTTGAGTATTCCCATAAATTCCAGAACAGTTGAGATTCGCTGCAAGCCGTCGATTAGTTCCCATCTAGCGTCCTCAGTTTCGAAGACAAAGATCGAAGGAATGGGTATTCCAAGAAGGAGAGATTCGATCAGCTTAGATTTCTGGCTATCATTCCAACTAAAAAGACGTTGAAAGTTTGGATTTATTACAAGGTCGCCCTCTCTATACATACTCACCACCTCGCCAATCGACATCTGATAGGCATCGGTTCTTACTGCGCGCTGTGCGCTTTCGACTTCTTGCTTGAGCATGCTCGAGGCTCCGACGCGTAGGTATGATTACTCTACAGTCAGTCCGCGGCAGCAAAGGGTCAATGACCATCCGACAGAAAGCCCGCTAGCCCGGGCTGGAGAACCGCAGATACAACACTTGGGTTAGCCATATATTGACATGAGGAATTTTTTCCCGTACGGGATGGAGGTATTGTTGGAGGTCAACATGCCCTACGCCGCCTTCCAACTCACCTCTCCGCAGCCCTGGGCCCCTCTCACCAACGACCAGTGGGTCGCCCTGCTTCCCTACGTCCTCCCCCGCTCCCCCCAAGGCCGCCGCATCGCCGACCTCCGCACCCGCATGGACGCGATCTTTCACCTCGCCTCCACCCCCGGCCACCCCTGGCGCGAACTCCCTGCCCAGTACGGCAAGCCCGACACCGTCGCCCGCTTCTTCCGCCGCCTCACCCATGCCGGCCTCTGGCACCGCCTCCTCCAGGCCCTCCGCGAATGCGGCCCCAAGCACCCCCTCCGCACCCTCGAATACGCCATCTGCCGCGCCACACGCCGCGCCGCACGCCTCGGCGGCATGGCCCTCCTCCTCCTCATCCGCCGCCTGGACCTCCGCTCCGCCCTCAACGGCCCGCCCTGGCTCCTCCCCAACCCCCTTTTGTCCGAAATGCTCGCCCGCTGCCCCCCGCCGCCCCTCGCGCCCACAAAATCGGCGATCGAGGCAGCCCGGCAGCACCTGAAAAGCCTCACCTGGCTCCAGAAAGCCGCCCTCGGCCGCAAATCCATGCCCCGCGTGGTCCGGTTCGGCTGGCCGTGAGACTGGAGGCGCAACCCAGGCAGCGCGGGTGGGGCGGGACGATGCTGCGCATCGCCCTGGTGGCGCGCCAGCCATCCCCAATGGGCGACAGCGCTTCGCGCCGCGCTGAAGACGATGCTTTGCATCGCTTCGGCTTGCTCGCCCAGCGCCGCTGCGGCAAACCCCGCCCCACGGCGGAACGCGCGGCGCTCCTGCCCCGGCGGCGCGCGCCCACGCCCCCGCCAGGGCGGCATGCATCGGCCTTCCAGCCCTTGCGGAACGCGCAAGCGTCCTCGCAAACCCTTCCGGAAGGTTCCCCGCAATGCGCGTGAAAGACGTGAAGAAGGTTGTCCTCGCCTACTCCGGCGGCCTCGACACCTCCGTCATCCTCAAATGGCTCCAGACCACCTATAATGCGGAGGTCGTGACCTTCACCGCCGATCTCGGCCAGGGTGAGGAACTCGGCCCGGCCCGGGACAAGGCCCGCCTCCTCGGCATCAAGGACGAGAACATCTTCATGGACGACCTGCGTGAGGAATTCACGCGGGACTTCGTCTTCCCGATGTTCCGCATGAACGCCCAGTATGAAGGCTGCTACCTCCTCGGCACCTCCATCGCCCGCCCCCTCATCGCGAAGCGCCAGATCGAGATCGCGGAAAAGGTCGGGGCCGATGCCGTCTCCCACGGCGCCACCGGCAAGGGCAACGACCAGGTCCGGTTCGAAATCGCCTACTACGCCCTCAAGCCCGACGTGAAGGTCATCGCCCCCTGGCGCGAATGGGACCTCACCTCCCGCACCCGCCTCATCCAGTTCGCGGAAGAACACCAGATCCCCATCGCCAAGGACAAGCGCGGCGAAAGCCCCTTCTCCGTGGACGCCAACCTCCTCCACAGCAGCTCCGAAGGTAAGGTCCTCGAGGAGCCCTGGGACGAGCCCCCCGAGATCGTCTGGCAGCGCACCGTCTCCCCCGTCGATGCCCCCGACAAGGTTACGGAAATCGTCATCCGGTTCGAGCGTGGCGACGCCGTTGCCATCAACGACGAAGCCATGTCCCCCGCCACCCTGCTCACCCGCCTCAACGCGCTGGGCAAGGAAAACGGCATCGGCCGGCTGGATCTCGTGGAAAACCGCTTCGTCGGCATGAAGTCCCGCGGCGCCTACGAAACCCCCGGCGGCACCATCCTCCACACCGCCCACCGCGCCATCGAATCCATCACGCTCGACCGAGAGGCCGCCCACCTCAAGGACAGCCTGATGCCCCGCTACGCGGAGCTGATCTACAACGGCTTCTGGTTCGCCCCGGAACGCCGCATGATCCAGGCGATGGTCGATGCCTCCCAGGCCAGCGTCACCGGTGAAGTCCGCCTGAAGCTCTACAAGGGCAACGTGATCGTCACCGGCCGCCGCAGCCCCAACAGCCTCTACTCGATGAAGCACGTCACCTTCGAGGAAGACCAGGGCGCCTACGACCAGTTCGACGCCCAGGGCTTCATCAAGCTGAACGCCCTCCGCCTCCGCCTCGGCGCCATGGCCGGCCGCAAGGGCGGAGCCCTCTGAGCATGCCACCCGCCGTGTCGCGGGCCGCCGCCGTCACATTCGTGACGGCGGTTGGGCTCGGCATTGCCTTCTGGCCGCAATTCTCAACCGGCTTCTTCCATTTCACCTCGGATCGGCTGGACGGCCTGATCGCCGCCGCCATCCACGAGCACTGGTACGCCTTCTTCACCGGCACGGCAGAGGCCTGGAACAAGGTCTTCTACTTCCATCCCTGGCCGAACACCCTGGCCATGAACGATGGCTATCTGCTGCACGGCATCCTGCATGCCGCCCTGCGCGCCGCCGGCTTGCCCCCACTTCTCTCCGCCGATATCGCGGGCATCATCCTCAAGGCGATGATCGCGCCCGCCATCTATCTCATCGCGCGCCGGCACCTCGCCATGCCCGTGGCCGCGGCGCTTCTCGCGGCGCTGCTGGCCATCTCCGCCGGAAATCTTCTTCTCGCCACGGCCCATGCCCAGTTCTTCGCCGTCGGCCCCGCCACCATTTGCGGCCTGCTCACCCTTGAGGCCAGCGCCGCCCTGCGCGCGGGCCAGCCCCGCCGCGCCCTCGCCACGGGTGTACCGGCTGCGATCCTGGCCGGCCTTTTGTTGATGACATCCTTCTACGTTACCTACGTGATGCTGGCCGTCATCGCCCTCGCCTTGTTCCTGGACTTGGTCCTCCGCGCCCTGGCGAGGCAGCCCGTGCTGCCGTCCGGCCACAGCTGGATTGCGCCCACCCTGGTCATCGCCCTCGTGGGTGCCGTCTCTTTCGTGCCGGCCCTGATACTCTACATTCCCCAGATTCGTGCCGGCGGTCTGCACGACGTCAACAACGCCATGGCCTATGCCATGACGCCCGATGGCCTGCTGGATCCCGGCATCCGCAGCCCGCTATGGGCCTGGACCAATCCCGGCCCCACCACCACGCCGGACGGGCCGCACGGCTATGGCCCGCTGGTCCTGATTGCCACTCTTCTCGGCACGGCAACGGCAATCTGGCGTGCGTTCCGTCCCGGCCCCCACCAGGCCGCGGCGCGGCATATCGCGGCCTTCGGCATCGTGGTGCTTGGCCTGTTGCTGCTCATCACCAACTGGTGGGGCCACTGGGCTTGGCTGCAGGTCTGGAAGACGGTCCCGGGCATGGGTGCGTTTCGCGTCGTCTCCCGCTGGTCGCTGCTGGTCTCGCCGGTGGTGATGCTGATCGTGACATGGTGGCTCGCCACCCTTGGCCCGCGTCTCGGCCGCATCCTGCCAGCGCTGCTCGGCGCTCTGCTGTTGGCCGAGCAACTCGTCCCCGCTTATCGCGGCGCAGACCGCCGGGCCGAGGAAGCACGCCTCACCGCCATTCCTCCGCCCCCCGCTGATTGCCGCGTTTTTATCGCCACTCGCCCGAGAGAGGGCGTGGTTAGGGACTACGTGCTTGGGATCTACAGCCACAACGTGGATGCGATGATGGCGGCAAGCGTCCTGCGCCTGCCTACCATCAACGGCTTTTCCACCTTCAACCCGTCCGGCTGGGACCTAGCGGACCCGAGCAGCCGCATTTATCCCGAGCGCGCCATGGCTGAGGCGGCGCGACACAACCTGACCCCCTGCGGCCTCAATTTCGAATCGCTGCGCTGGAGTCCCACGGGCCGCCCCTTCGAGGGGGTCCCGCCGCTTCCGCGAACGCTCCCACTCGAACGGAATACCCTCATCGCCGTCAATGCCTCCACGCCCGCCGTCCGGGACGTTCTGGGCACAGGGTGGTCCGTTCTCGAAGGCACAGGCATCTGGACCCTCGGGGCACGAGCCCACATGCTCATCCCGATTCCGGAAGACATGAAAGACGGTACGCTCCGCCTTCAGGGCGTCGGCTTCGCGCGTGGGACGCCATACCAAGATGTCCAACCCGTTCTTCGCTCTGGCGCGAAGCCGGAGCAGCGGATACCGCTCCAAGGTAACGGCACGATCGAAATCCCTTTCACATCGGACGATCTGCAGGACGGGTTGCTGGACGTGGTGCTTGTTATCAAGGCCCCTGCGGCGCCAGCAGATCCAGGCCAGTCGGGTGACCACCGCGTGCTGGGCTTCTTTTTGCGTAGCATCCAGGTTCTCTGAGCCACCGCCTGACAGCTTTCATGGCACGGCCAACCTTCCGACGCGTTCTCAAAGCCGAAGTTTTCAGGACGCGTGGAAACCGGCTGCCCCAGCCAGCCTGCACAATGGACTGGCCGAGGACCACGAGATCAAGGAAGCGGCGCGCAGCGCTGCCTATTTGGAGCAGCGGAAATTCGGTGGAGCAGACGGCGTCTGCCTGCGCCGGGTCCTCGGCCCAATTTATCTCAAGAGCACCGGCAACAGCGCATCCAGCCGCAGCCGCCCTTCCATCGTCGCCTGCAACCGCCCATCCGGCAGCCAGCGCAGATACCCTTCCTCCATCAGCGCATCGAGCATCGCGCGATCCACAACCGCGTCGAATCCCAGCCCGCTGCGCGCCGTGATCCGCGCGGGATCGACACCCTCCGCAAGCCGCAGCCCCATCAGCATCGCCTCGCGCCCGCGCTCCACCGGCGTCAGCGCCTCTTCCTCCACGCGCGCATGCCCGTCGCGTTCCACGCGCTCCAGCCAGATTTCCGGCGCCCGGTGCCGGCGCGCTGCCAGCACCTCGCCATCCACCATCAGCCGTTGATGCGCCCCGGCCCCGATGCCGAGGTAATCGCCATACCGCCAGTAAGCCAGGTTGTGCCGGCTCTCCGCACCCGGCTTGGCATAGTTGCTCACCTCATAGGGCAGCAGCCCGAACCGCCCTGCCTCCTCCACCGTTGCGGCATAAAGCGCCGCCGCCTCATCCCCCTCCGGCAACCGGAACGCTCCGCGCGCATACTCCGTCGCGAAGCGCGTCCCCGGCTCAACAGTCAGCTGGTAGAGCGACAGGTGATCCGCAGCCAGCGACAGCGCCCGCCGCAGCTCCTCGCGCCAAGCTGCCTCACCCTGCCCCGGCCGGGCATAGATCAGGTCGAAGGACAGCCGCGGAAACGTCGCGCGCGCATGCTCCAGCGCCGCCACCGCCTCCCCCGCAGAATGGTTCCGCCCCAGGAAGCCCAGGGACCCCGCATCCAGCGCCTGCACGCCCAGCGAAAGCCGGTTCACCCCCGCCTCCCGGAAGGCCCGCAGCTTCCCGGCCTCCACGCTGGTCGGATTGGCCTCCAGCGTCACCTCCAGATCCGGCTCCGCCTCGAACAGGGCGCCGGCGCGCTCGATCAGCGCCCCCACCACCTCCGGCGGCATGAGGGATGGCGTGCCCCCGCCGAAGAAGATCGAGGCCAGCCTCCGCCGACCTGCCCGCGCCGCCTCATGCTCCAGCTCCGCCAGCAGCGCGCGCCCATGGCGGGCCGCGTCCACTCCGGGGCGGACATGGGAGTTGAAATCGCAATACGGGCACTTGGCGGCGCAGAACGGCCAGTGGATGTAAAGGGCCAGCGGCTCCGCCGTCTGCACGGCGGCCGGGGCCAGGGTCGGTGTATCGGTCACGCGGGGGATATGGTCATGCCAGGGGGTGAGGTGGAAGGCGGCTCCGTCGGCCGCGTGCGGATGGCGCTGCGCGACGCCGGCCATCCCGACGACATCCGCGAATTCCCGGAAGGCACGCGCAGCGCCGCCGATGCCGCCCGTGCCGTGGGCTGCACCGTCGGCCAGATCGCCAAATCCGTGATCTTCAAGGGCACCGCCCCCGACGGAGCCGAACGTCCCGTGCTGGTGGTCGCCAGCGGCGCCCATAATGTCGATCCCGCCAAGGTCGGTGCCCGAACCGGCCTCTCCATCTCCCGCGCCGACGGCGCCTGGGTCCGGCAGGTCACCGGCTTCGCCATCGGCGGCGTTGCCCCCCTGGGTCACACGACCCCACCCCTGGTCCTGGTGGACGAGGCCCTCTTTACTCACGACACGGTCTGGGCCGCAGCGGGCAGCCCGCGCCATGTCTTCGCTTCCACGCCCGAGGCGCTGTTGCGGCTCAGCGGCGGCGCACGGGCCGATGTCGCGGCTGCCTGAGGCAATGCGCGAGAGCGATAACTCCCTCCCGCCCCGCGGTGTAGCCAAGGCACCACAACCGGCGCAGGAAGAGGAACCGGCCGACGGCCCACCCGGAGTGTAACGTCCCTGTCCGCCTCCCCCTCCCCTCTTCCCCCTGCCGGTTCCGCGCCGGACGGCCTTCCCCTGCCCCGTCGCCATTGGGCGACCGTCGCGGTCGCGCTCGGCATCATGATGGCGGTGATCGACGGCACCATCGCCAATGCGGCGCTGCCCACCATTGCGCGGGCTCTGAACACCACGCCCGCGACGGCCATCTGGGCCACCAATGCCTATCAGCTGGCCGTCACCGTTTCCCTGCTGCCCCTTGCGGCGCTGGGAGAGATCCTGGGGTATCGGCGCGTCTATCTCAGCGGGCTCGTGCTTTTCACCCTCGCCTCGCTCGGCTGCGCCATGGCCACGACCTTCGATGGGCTGGTGCTGGGGCGCGCCATCCAGGGATTCGGTGCGGCGGGGCTGATGAGCGTGAACTCCGCCGTGATCCGCTTCATTCAGCCGCGCGCCGGGCTGGCGCGGGGGCTTGGCCTCAACGCGATGGTTGTTTCCACCGCCGCGGCGGCGGGGCCGACGGTGGCGGGGCTGATCCTGGGCGTGGCGGACTGGCCCTGGATCTTCGCGGTGAACGTGCCGTTCGGCATCCTCGCCTTCGCGCTGGGATGGAAGAACCTGCCCGAGAGCCCACGCGGCACGCAGCGTTTCGACGTCCTCAGCGCCATCCTCTCCGCCGCCACCTTCGGGCTGCTGATCTTGGGGCTCGACGCCCTCGCCCATGGTGGGGAAGCCTGGTCGGCGCTGCCGCAGGTGGCGGGCGGGCTGCTGGCGGGGGTCTGGCTGGTGCGGCGGCAGGTGGGGGTGGCGAAGCCCTTGCTGCCGGTGGACCTGCTGCGGATCCCGGTTTTCTCGCTCTCGATCGGCACCTCGCTCTGCAGCTTCATGGCGCAGGCGCTCGCCTTCGCCTCATTGCCCTTCCTGCTGCAGAACGGCTTCGGCTTCTCCGTTTTCGAGTCCGGGTTGCTGACGACGCCCTGGTTCCTCGCGACGGCGGTTTGCGCGCCACTCTCCGGGCGGTTGATGGACCGCATCCCGGCCGGCCTCCTGGGCGGGGTGGGGCTGATGGTGATGGCCCTGGGGCTCGGCTTGCTGGCCGCACTGCCGCCCTCTCCGCATGCGCTGGACATCGCGTGGCGCATGGTGCTCTGCGGCGCCGGCTTCGGACTGTTCCAGACGCCCAACAACCGCACCATGGTCGGCGCGGCACCGCGGGAGCGCGCTGGCGGAGCAAGCGGAATGCTGGCCACGGCACGGCTGGTCGGCCAGACCACCGGCGCCGCCCTGGTCGGGCTGGTGCTGGGCTGGATGCCCGGCATGCCGGTGGGCGGACCCACGCTGGCATTGACCATCGGCTGCGGCATGGCAGCGATGGGCGCTGTGGTGAGCATGCTGCGGCTGCGCGTGCAAAGCTGACCGGCGGCGCGCCGCGCATTCCCGCCGCGCGCCACCTCGCCAAGAGCGCCGCGCCGGGCAACACTGCGCGCAGCAAGGGAGTCTCCCATGGCCGATCCGCATTTCGTTCCTGCCAGCCCGCAGACCACGCGCATCGGCGTCTTTGATGCCACCTTCCCGCCGGTCGCGAGCATCGCGGCGGGGGAGCGCGTGACTCTCGAATGCGTCTCCGGACTGGGCGATGCGGTGCCGGGGCCGGAGAGTGGGCTGACGGTGCCGGAGGCGCTGCGCGCGATTGCGGCGGCGAACACGGCAGGTGCCTCGGGGCACATCATCACCGGACCGGTGGAGGTGCGCGGCGCGGAGCCGGGCGATGCGCTGCGGGTGGAGATCGAGAAGATCGAGCTGGGCGCGGATTGGGGGTTCTGCGGCTTCCGCCCGCTGGTGGGAACACTGCCCGAGGACTTCCCCTATCGCCGCATGCTGCACATTCCCGTCGACCAGAAGGCGAAGATCGGCACCCTGCCGATGGGCGGCGGGATCAAGCTTCCTCTGGCACCGTTCTTCGGCGTGATGGGCGTGGCGCCGCCCGAGGAATGGGGGCGCATCTCCACCAAGGAGCCGCGCGCGCATGGCGGCAACCTCGATAACAAGGAACTGGTCGAGGGGACGACGCTATGGCTGCCGGTGCATGTACCGGGTGCGCGCTTCTCCGCGGGTGACGGGCATGGCGTGCAGGGCGATGGAGAGGTTTGTATCAACGCATTGGAGACCTGCCTGACCGGCACATTCCGCCTGGATGTCGAGAAAGGCGGCGGCGCGCGTGACCCGATCCTGCGCTTCCCGCGCGCGGAGACGCCGACTCACTTCATCACCATGGGGATGAATGAGGATCTGGACCTGGCGATGAAGCAGGCGCTGCGGGAAATGATCGGCTTTATTGCGTCGCGTACCAACCTATCAACGGCCGATGCGTATCAGTTCTGCTCGCTCGCGGTGGATTTCCGCGTGACTCAAACCGTGAACGGCGAGAAAGGTGTGCACGGAATGTTGAGAAAGGGCTTGCTCTTCTGACGGCGTGTGAAGTGCAGCGACGAAGCGGCTGATCCGATTCACGCTGTGATTCCTGTCCACAGAATCGCCCACACTTCCGTCCACAAGAATCCGTGCGCCGCATCTTGTGGGGCAGCAACCGCGTGACCTACCGTATCTTGTATCGTCGTTGACGGGGGTGGGCGCGATGGACTGGTCAGCGGAAGCGATCGAACAACTCAAGGCGCTCTGGGCGGAGGGACACTCCACCGCGGAGATCGGACGCCGCATGGGAATCTCGAAGAATGCGGTGGTGGGCAAGGCGCATCGCCTGCATCTGCCGGCGCGCCCAAGCCCGATCCAACGCGAGCAGGCGGCCGCTGCCGCTGATGCCGGCGTTCTCGCCGCGCCGCGCCCTGCTGTTGCGGCCGCGCCGGTAAGTGCGCCCGCACCGCGCCCCGCAGCGCCGGTTGCGCCGCGCGCGCCGGCGCCTGCGATGCGCGCTGCGCCGCCGCCCGCGGTGGTGCGCCCCTTCCAGCGCACCAATGCGCGCAGCTGCTGCTGGCCTATCGGGGAGCCGGGCACGCCGGAGTTCCGCTTCTGCACCTCCGAGGCGTTCGGCGGTAAGCCGTATTGCCTGGAGCACGCCTCGATCGCCTATGTGAAGGCGCGCGATCGGCGCGAAGACGCGGCCTGATCGGCTTCCGCCCGATCGTTCAGGGGGAGCGATCGGGCGGAGGCATGTAGGCCGACGTGTCAGCCGGGCGGGATCGCTTCCGCCCGGCGCGACACCGCAGCGCCGAGCACGGCGCCCGCCAGGAGCACCGCAGCCGCGATCAGGAATGCGGTGCCGATGAAGGGGATGGTGGCATCCTCCCCGACCGACAGCGCGTAAATTCCGCCGAAGAAGAGCGGCGAGGCGATGCCGGCGATGCTCGACACGCTCATCGTCGCACCCTGCAGCTGGCCCTGCTCGCGCTCCGACACGCGACGCGTCATGAGCGCCTGCAGTGTCGGCATGGCGAGACCCCAGAGCGAATTGGGCAGCATCGCCAGCACGAAGAGCCAGCCAGTGGGCGCGAGGCCCATCCAGCCAATACCGATCGCGCCACCCACCAGCCCGATCACCATGGTGCGCCGATCGCCGAAGCGCGCGGTGACGCGGCCGACAACAAGGCCCTGGATCACTGCGTCCAGCGCGCCGACGGCGGAGAGCAGGACGCCAACGGCCCATGGCGACCAGCCATAGCGCTCGCCGGCATAAAGGACCCAGACGGCCGAGAAGACGTGGTGGGCGAAGTGCAGCAGGAAGGTGACGCCGGCCAGTCCCGTCAGCTCCCGGTCGCGGCCGAGCAGGCGGAAGGCGCCGAAGGGATTGGCGCGCGACCAGGCGAAGGCCATGCGCCGGTCGCGCGGCAGAGATTCCGGCAGCACGAGCCAGCCATAGAGAAAGGCCAGGGCGCTGAGCACACCCGCCGCCCAGAAGGGCGCGCGGGGCGAGATTTCGCCCAGCACGCCGCCGAGCAGCGGGCCGGCGACGAAGCCGGCCGAGAAGGCGGCACCGATCAAGCCATAGGCCTTCGCGCGCTCCTCGGGCGCGGTGATGTCGGCCATATAGGCATAAACTGTGGTGAAGCTGGCCGAGGTGATGCCCGCGAGGATGCGCCCGAGCGCGAGCCACCACAGGTTCGGTGCCAGCGCCATCAGCACATAGTCGATCGCGAGGCCGGCGGCGGAAAGCAGCAGCACGGGGCGGCGTCCGTATCGATCCGACAGGGAGCCGATGACGGGCGAGGCCAGGAACTGCATTCCCGCCCAGAGCGCGACGAAGGCGCCGTTGATGATGCCCGCGCGGGCATTGGAGCCGGCGAATTCCTCGATGAGCTTCGGCAGGATGGGGATGACGATTCCCATCGCGACGATGTCAAGGACGGCGGAGACGAGGATGAAAACAAGCGCGGCCCTGCGGCCGGCAGAAGACAGAAACGGCATGGGGCAATGATCCTGGGCCGGGATTGCGGCCCGATGGCGGGAGCGTGACTCACGGGTGGCGGGTGCTGGGACCGACCCCGCCCGTGGGCAGGACGGTCAGAGAGTGACCGTGGGCTCCGACATGGATCTCTCCGTCTCGCGTAACGAATGGTGTTGCGCAGGGCGCGCGTGATAGGCGGGGTGTCTGCGGGAAGTCAATTGTCATGAAGCGGGTGCGTTTCCCCTGACGGAAATTCAGGCGAAAATGGTGACCCGCTTATTCCCGCCCGCCGATCAGACGACGCCGCAGCTTGCCGCCGATCCAGTCGATGATGGCCACGGTGACGACCATCAGCAGGATGATGAAGGCCACCTCGTCCCAGTGACGGACCTTGATGCGCTCGGCGATCTGCAACCCGATGCCGCCCGCGCCGACGACGCCGAGGATGGAGGCGGAGCGGGTATTGCTCTCGAAGAAGTAGAGGGCCTGGGCGAGCATGACTGGCAGGACCTGCGGAAGGATGCCGAAGCGGATGGCCATCAGGCGGGAGCCGCCCGCGGCGGTGACGCCCTCGGCCTGGCGGGCCTCAGCATTCTCGATCGCCTCGGCATAGAGCTTGGAGAGGGTGGCGAGATCGGAGACGAAAAGGGCGAGCACGCCGGCGAGGGGACCGAGGCCGACGGCGCGCACGAAGGCCAGGGCCCAGATGAGCTGGTCCACGCCGCGCACGCCGTCGAAGACGCGGCGGAGGGAGAAGCGCAGCAGGGTTGTGGTGACGATGTTGCGGGCGCCGAGGAAGCCGAGCGGGATGGCGCAGACGGCGGCGAGGGTGGTGCCGAGGAAGGCCATGGCGACGCTTTCGGCGATGCCCTTCACGATGTCCTGCCATAGCTCTCCCGGCGAGGGCGGGATCATCAGGCGGATGATGGTGAAGAGGCCGGAGAGGCCGTTCCAGAGGCGGGCGGGCGTGATGTCAAAGAGCCAGAGCGCCCAGATCAGCCAGGCCAGGAACAGCGTGCCGCCCGCGATGCGAAAGGCGCGCTGGCGCGGGGAGAGGGCGAAGGCGGCGGGCAGCGCAGCCTTCCAGCGCGCGACGTCAGGATGCGGGCGCGCTTCGCTCATGCCCGGGAATCTCCGGACAGGCGGCGGCGGAGGGCGTCGGAGGTCAGGTCGATCATCGCGACCACGATCACGATGAGGACGATGATGGCGGAAATCTCCTCGTAGTAGTTCTGGGAGATGACGAGGTAGAGTTCCTGCCCGATGCCACCGGCGCCGACGAAGCCAATGACGCTGGCCCCGCGGACATTGATCTCGAAGCGCAGCAGCAAATAGCTGACCATATTGGGCGCGACCTGCGGCAGCATGGCGAAGCGGCAGGCCTGGGCCCAGGTGCCGCCGGCGGCGCGCACGGCATCCCAGGGGCGCATGTCCGCGTTCTCGATCGCTTCGGCGAAGAGCTTGCCGAGGGCGCCGGTGGTGTGGGCGGCGATGGCGATGATGCCGGCCAGCGGGCCGACACCGAAAGCCCAGACGAGGATCAGGGCGTAGACGATTTCCGGCACGGTCCGCAGCGCTTCCAGGCCACGGCGGGCGAGGGTGTAGGACCAGGTGCTGGGCGTGGTGTTGCGCGCGGCCGGGAAGGAGAGCAGCAGGGCGAGGAGGCCGCCGGCCAACGTGGCGAGCGCGGCCATGTTGGCGGTTTCCAGCAGCAGCAGCGCCCATTTGTCGAGGCGGTAGAACCAGAAGGCGAGGCTGCCTTCCGTCTCCCACCCGCCGAAGAGCGTGGCCCAGCGGAGTTCGGGAAGGAGACGCAGGAAATAGTCGCCCGCGCGTGGCAGGCCGGCGGCGAGGGCGGCGGGGTGGAACTCGCTCATCCAGGCGCTGGCGAGGAGCGCGGCGAGGAAGAAGGCGAGGCCCAGCAGAGCGCGCGCGCGCTTGGCGCGGCGGGCGGCCTGGAAGGCGGCCTCGCCACGGGTGACGGCGGGGGAGATGGTGGTGGCGCTCAGTTGCGTTTGCGGCGTTCCGCCGCCTCCTCGCGCCGCATGTCGATCAGGAGCTGGAAGGCGTCGTGGGACACCTCGCGATAGCCGGTGCCGCCGCCGCGCTCGATGGCGCGGTAGATGTCGGGATGGGCCTTGGGCAAGGCGAGATGGAAAAGGCGGATGTCCTCCTTAAAGGAGTCCGGGAGCGCCTTGCGGGCCATGAGCGGGCCGTAGATCACCGGCTCGGTCTGCCAGATGATGCGGAGGTCGCGCATGGTGATCATGCCCTTCTCCACCATGGTGTGCAGGTTCCCCCGGGAATAGCCGGCGTCACGGTCGCCCTGTCCGGAGGCCCAGGTGAAGGCGGCGTCGTATTGCTTCTGCAGGACGGCGATCACGGCCTGCTCGTGGCCGCCGGCGAAGCCGGTGCGGGAGAAATAGGTGTTGGGGTCGATGCCTGCGCGGCGCAGCGCGAAGCGGGGAATGAGATAGCCGGAGGCGGAGTTCGGGTCTGGCCAGGCGAGGGATTTGCCGCGCATGCCCTGGATGTCCGTGATGCCGGAATCCGCCCGCGCGACCATGACGCCGACATAGCTGATCGAGCCGTCCTCCTGTTCCGCCACCAGAAGCGGTTCCACGCCGCCATTCGTCTCCAGCCAGGCGGCGGCATAGACGGCGGGGCTGACGGCGGCGAGGTCGAGCTGGCCGGCGGCGAAGGCCTGCACCACCCCGGCATAGTCGCTGGCGGGGAAGAGGCGGACGGGGACGGCGAAGGTTTCCTCCAGCAGCTTGCGGTAGCCCTCGTAGCGGCCGAGGCGGTCGGCCTCGTTCTCGCCGCCGATCAGGCCGATGCGGATCTGCGGGACCTGCGCGGCCCAGGCGCGGCGGCCGGGCGCGGGGAACGCGATGCCGGAATCGGTGCTGCGGCGCTGCGCGTAGGCCGGGGAGGCAAGCAGCAATGCGAGGGCGGTGCGGCGCTTCATCGGAGATCTCTCAAGCGGCCGGCGTTGTGAGGAAAAAGGAGAGGGTCCGGGAGAGTTCTCTCTTCCAACCCTTTCTCAACGCCGCCGCCGGCGTTCAGCCGCCTCTTCCTCGCGCAGCTTCACCACCAGGGCGTAATCGGCATGTGTGACGGTGCGGAAGCCGGTGCCGCCGCCACGCTCGATGCCCTCATAGACGGCACGGTGGAACTTCGGCATGGCCAGGAAGAATTGGCGCATGTCCTCCTTGAAGGCTTCAGGCAGGTCCGCGCGGCAGGCGATAGGGCCGGCGGGGATGGGGTCGCTCTGCCAGATGACGCGGAGCTCGCGCATGTCGAGCATGCCCTTGTCCACCATCACCTTCAGGGCCCCGCGGGAGAAGCCGGCGGCGGGGTCGCCCTGGCCAGAGGCCCAGGTGCAGCCTGCATCGTATTGGCGGTGCAGGACGGCGACGACGGCCTGTTCGTGGCCGCCGGCGAAACCGGTGCGGGAGAAATAGGTGGCGGGTTCGATGCCGGCGGCGCGGAGGGCGGCGCGCGGGGCGAAGTAGCCGGAGGTGGAGGCGGGGTCGGCCCAGGCGAGCGACTTGCCGCGCATGCCCGCAAGGTCGGTAATGCCGGAATCGGCGCGCACCACCATGACGGAGACATAGCCGAGGGAGCCGTCATCGCCCTCGGCGGCGACCAGGGCCTCGATGGCGCCCTTCGTGTCGATCCAGGTGCCGGCGTAGTTGGCGGCGCCCATCTGCGCCATTTCGATCATGCCGGAGGCAAAGGCCTGGCCGACGCCGGCGAAGTCCGGGCTGGGATAGAGGCGGACGGGGAGCTTGAAGGTGTCCTCCAGCAACTGCCGATAGGGCTCGTTGCGGGCCAGGCGGTCCGTCTCGTTCTCTCCACCGGAGATGCCGATGCGGAGCACCGGGATGGCGTCGGCCCAGGGGCGGCGGCCGGGGGTGGGGAAGGCGATGCCGGGGTCGACGCTGCGGCGAGGCGTGGTCTGGGCCAGGGTGGAGGTGGCGAGGGGCGCGGAGGCTGCGGCGAGGAGAAGGGTACGGCGTGTCGGCATGAAAAATCCGTTCAGGCGGGAACAGGGCCGGGGGCGCCTGGGGCTGCATGGGGGGTCTCGGCCTCCAGCGCCTCCTCCGGCACGCCGTAGATGGCGTGGACCTCGTCCGGCGTCAGGGCTTGGGGCGGGCCGTCGAAGACGATCCGGCCGGCCTGCATCGCGATGATGCGGTCGCTGTAGCGGCGGGCCGTATCGAGATGGTGCAGGTTGACCAGCACGGTCAGGCCGTCGCGCCGGTTCACATCGCGCAGCGCCTCCATGACCACGCGGGCGTTGCGCGGGTCGAGCGAGGCGATGGGTTCGTCGGCAAGGAGAAGGCGGGGCTCCTGCAGCATGGCGCGGGCAATGGCGACGCGCTGCTGCTGGCCGCCGGAGAGGGTGTCGGCGCGCTGCAGGGCCTGTTCGGCCAGGTCAAAGCGATCCAGCGCGTCGAGCGCCATGGCGCGCTCCTCCGGCGTGAAGCGGAGGAAGAGGGAGCTGAGGGTGCCCAAAACACCCGGGCGGTGGTTCAGGCGGCCGACCAGGACATTTGTCAGCACATCCAGCCGCTGCACGAGGTTGAAACCCTGGAAGATCATGGCGCAGCGCGTGCGCCAGTCACGCAGCGCCTTGCCGCGCAGGGCGGTGACATCCGTGCCGTCATGCAGGATGCGGCCGGAGCTCGGCTCTGTCAGACGGTTGATCATCCGCAGCAGGGTGGACTTGCCGGCGCCGGAGCGGCCGATGATCCCCACCATCTGCCCGGCCGGGATGGAGAGGGTGACGCCATCCACGGCGGCGCGGGCACCGAAGCGCCGGGTGAGGTTCTGGATCTCGAGCATCGGGAATCCCGGGCCGTGGAAGGGGCAGCATAGCGCAAACGCCACACCGGCATGATCCCCGGGGGCCGGGACTGATGCACGACTCCCCTGCGGAGGAGAAGCAACGTAAGTTGAATCGATCGCCATGCCGGATTTTCAAACCAACCCGCTTTCCCGTACCCGGACCAGGGCGCGCGCCGCATGCGGCCTCGCCGCGCTTCTGCTTGCCGCCGGGCCAATCGCGGCAAGCAGCCAGCCCGCCGGCGCGCCGCAAGGGCTGGCTCTGGTGATCGGAACCAGCACTTATACGTCCCAGCCTGCGGTGCCGGCCTGCCGCGGGGCGGCCGAGGCCGTCGCCGGCGCCCTGCGCGGCCTGGGCTTCAAGGTGACGGAACGCCAGGACCCGACACGGGGCGAGTTCGACGCCACCCTGGCGGGTTTCGGCCGTACCCGGGCCGCGGCGCCCGAGGCACCGGCCGTGGTCTATGTCTGCGGCCTGGCGACGGAGTGGAACAACCGGGCTTTCCTGGTGCCCAGCACAGCCGTTCTGGCACGCGATACGGACGCGCTCACCCAAGGTATCCTGGCGCGCAACGCGGCGGATTCGGCCGCACGGGGTGCGACCGGGCCCAGCCTGGTGCTGCTGGACCTGACAGCCCGGCCTGGCGGGCCGGCGCTGAGTCCGGCCGGCTTCGCCGCCGCGGCTGAGAGCGCGACGGCGGCGCGGGCGGCCCTGGTTGCCGCTTCCGGCACGGCCGCCAACCTGCCGGTCACGCCCATGGCGGCTGCCCTGCGAGCCGAACTGGCCGGGCCTGTGGTGGAGCTGGCGTCCCTGGTCAGCGCGCTGCGCGCCCGGCTGCCGGAATCCGCCCGGCTGGCCGTGGTGGCGCCGGACGGGCCACGGCATCTGGCGGGAGGGCCGCCGCCCGTGGTGGCCGCGCCCCCTGCCCCGCCCGCTGCCGCTGCTGCGCCGCCCTCTGCATCGGGCGCCGCGCCCCCTGCGCCATCCTCGCCGGCCCTTGAGGAAGCAGGACTGATTGAGGTGCAGCGCCGGCGAATCCAGGCCAGCCTCGGGGTGCTCGGTCATTACAACGGGCGTGTGGACGGGCAGTTCGGGCCGGAGACCCGGGCAGCCATCCGGCGCTACCAGGCTTCGACGGGCGCCGATGTCAGCGGCCGCCTGACACCTTCCGAGATCGCCGCGCTGCTCGGCCATGCGCGCTAGCCCAAAGCAGAAGACCTGCCCCGGCGGGGTAGGGAAAGGGAGGCTCCGGTGAAGCTGCGCACCAAGTTCAACCTCGTCATGATCGGCACCTTCGCCGCCGGTCTTGGCATCGCCTCGGTGGTCTTCCACCAGATTGCGGTGGAGGAGGCGCGGCGCGGCACCTTCAACGAGGCGCTGATGATCATGCGCAATGCCAGCGCGGTGCGCGGCTATACCTCCACGGAGCTGAGCCCGCTGCTGGCGGACCAGATGGCGGTGCGCTTCATGCCGCATACCGTGCCGTCCTTCGCGGCGCAGACGGTATTCCGGGGCCTGCGCGGCGACTATCCGGATTATGCCTATAAGGAAGCCGCGCTGAACCCGACCAACCCCGCGGACCGCGCGACCGACTGGGAAACCGACATCATCAACGCCTTCAAGCGGGATGAGAAGCTGACGGAGCTGGTGGGACAGCGCGACACCGTTTCCGGCCCGGTGCTGACCTTTGCCAAGCCGTTCCGGATCACCGACCAGGCCTGCCTGACCTGCCATTCCACCCCGGCCAATGCGCCGCGCACGATGGTGGACCTGTACGGGCCGTCCAACGGCTTCGGCTGGCAGATGAATGACGTGATCGGGGCGCAGATCGTCTCGGTGCCGCTGAAGGTCGCGCTGGACCGGGCGAATGCCTCGCTGAGGACCTTCCTGATCAGCCTTTCCGGCGTGTTCCTGTTTATGCTGGTCGCGCTCAACATCATGCTGCACATGATGATCGTGCGGCCGGTCCGGCGCATCGCGATGCTGGCGAAGGCGGTTTCGGAGGGTGAGGAGAACGTGCCGGAATACCAGCCGCCGGGGAATGACGAGATCTCCTCCCTGGCGCGATCCTTCAACCTGATGCGCCGCAGCCTGGACAACGCCATGCGGATGCTCGGAACGCCGTGACGCCGTCTTGAGCGAGTCCGGAACCCCGCCGCGCCAGATCGGCCGCTACCTCGTCGAGGGCGAGGTGGGGCGTGGCGCGATGGGGCTGATCTTCAAGGCGCGCGACCCCGTCATCGGCCGGGTGGTCGCGATCAAGCTTGTCTCGACCGAGCTGCTGGATTCGGCGGAGCGCGCGGATTTCCTGCGGCGCTTCGAGCATGAGGTGCAGGCGGCGGGGCGGTGCAGCCATCCGAACATCGTCGCCGTGCATGACTATGCGCTGCACGAAGGCCACCCCTTCCTTGTGATGGAGTTCGTGGAGGGGACGAGCCTGAAGGAGGCGCTGCGGGGTGGGCTGCGGCCGAGCATCCCGGAAGCGGTGGTGCTTGTGCAGACCGTTCTGGCCGCGCTGGCCTGCGCCCATGCGAATGGCGTGGTGCACCGGGATATCAAGCCGGCCAACATCCTGCTGGCCCGCACAGGGGCGACCAAGGTAGCGGATTTCGGCATCTCGCGGATCGAGGGCTCGGATGTCACGCAGGTCGGCGAAGTCGTGGGAACGCCGAACTACATGTCTCCCGAGCAGTGCCTGGGCGAGCAGGTGGATGCGCGCGCGGACCTGTTCTCCACGGGTGCGCTGCTGTTTGAGCTGCTGGCGGGGCGTCGCGCCTTCGAGGGGCGCAGCCAGATCGAGGTGACGCGCAAGATCCTGGACGCGCCACGCCCTACCCTGCCCGATGCCGTGCTGGCCGAGGTGCCGGGGCTGGCTGCCGTGATCGCGCGCAGCCTGGCACGGGACCGGGAGGACCGCTTCCCGAGCGCCGAAGCGATGGCCGAGGCGCTGCGTGATGCACTGCAGGCGGCGCAGGAGGACGGGACCGTGCTGGCGCCACGCGCGGTGGTCGCGCCGGCCAGCTTCGCGCCAGTTTTCGACGAGGCGATACTGAACCGGCTTGCCCGCCGGCTTACCCCCTATGTCGGGCCGATCGCGCCACGGCTGGTGGCGAGCGCGGCGCGGGGGGCCGGCAATCTTGAGGCGCTCTGCGACAGCCTGGCGCGCAATATCGGCGAGGAGACGGAGCGGCAGCGCTTCCGGCAGGAGGCGCTGCGCGAGACGGGGGCCGGGTCCACGGCGGGCTCCATGGCGGCGGGATCGGCCAGCGGCGCCGCGCCGCCGCCCGCGAGTCTGCCACCCGAAGCCCTGGCCACGGCGACAGCCGCGCTGCTGCCGCATCTGGGGCCGATCAGCCGCGTGATGGTGCAGCGGGAGGCGGCCTCGGCGCCGAGCGTGGAGGAGTTGTGGAACCGGCTGGCGGAGCGGATCGCGGATCCGGCGGAGCGGGCGGTTTTCCTGCGGAAGCGGGGGTGAGCGGCCCCGGGAGGCGCCGCGGGCTTAACGCAGGCCGCGAGGGGCGCTGGCCGTCGCCGAGGTCCAAGACCTTCGGCGGAATCCATCTCAACCGCGAACAGATGATGGGGTTCGGGGAGCATCATGCTCCCCGGCGAAGGGTCCAGGGAGGCCGCGCCTTCCTGGGGCAACCACCTGAACAGTTCAGCGGCTGCTACAGCCCCGCGATCACCGCCTCTGTCACCCGGGCTGCCTGGGTCTCGTCCAGATAGGGGTGCATGGGCAGGGCCAGGATGCGCTTGCAGAGGCTTTCGCTGACCGGCAGCGGTGGGGCCTGGCCGATGGCGGCGGCATGGGCGGCGCGATAGGCCGGCTGGTGGTGGAGGGGAAGCGGGTAATAGACGGCGGTGGGGACGCCGCGCGCCTTGCAGGCATCCTGCACGCGGCTCCGCTGGGCCTCGTCCTCCAGCAGGATGGAGTAGAGGCCATAGGCGCTCTCGGCGCCCTCGGGCCTGGCTGGAATCTGGACCTTGCCGGCGAGGGCAGCGTCGTACTGGGCGGCGATGCGGGCGCGGGCGGCCAGTTCCTGCTCCATCAGGGGAAGCTTGCAGAGGAGGATGGCGGCCTGGATCGTGTCCAGGCGGCCGTTCATGCCGGTGCGCATGACCTCATAGCGGGTCTTGCCTTCGCCATGGGTGCGGAGGGAGCGGTAGAGATCAGCCTTCTCGGCATCGTTGGTCAGCAGCGCGCCGCCATCGCCGTAACAGCCGAGGGTCTTGGTGGGGTAGAAGGACAGGGCGGCGGCACCGGCCCAGTTGCCGAGGCGCTTGCCGTTCAACGCGCCGCCGAAGGCCTGGGCGGCGTCGTCCAGAGCGAACATGCCCTCTTCCGCGCAGATGGCCTCGATGGCTGGCCAATCGGCGGGCAGGCCGAACAGGTCCACGCCGACCACGGCGCGGGGACGCAGCTTGCCCTCGGCCTTCACCAGGGCGAGGCGGCGGCGCAGGTCCTCCACATCCAGATTGAAGGTCTTCGGATCGACATCCACGAAGACGGGGGTGGCGCCAAGGACCAGGGGAACCTCGGCAGTGGCGGTGTAGGTGAAGGCGGGGAGGAAGACGGCGTCACCACGGCCGATGCCCTCGGCCATCATGGCGATCTGGAGGGCGTCGGTGCCGGAGGAGACGCTGACGCATTGGCCGACCCCGGCGAAGGCAGCCAGGGCCTCTTCCAGCTCCTCCACCTCCGGGCCCTGCACGAACCGGCCGGAATCGAGCACGGCGGCGATACGTCGGTCGATCTCGGGCCGGATCAGCGCCTGCTGGGCGCGGACATCGAACAGGCCGATGGGGGGGAGCGTGGAAGCATCTTGCGGCATGGGGCGCCCCTTAGCCCAAAGCGGCTGGGCACCGAAATCAAGGATGGTATCGGCTGGTAACGCGGCTCGGCTTAACTCCTGGCAGGCCGCCGCATCACCCAGGACAGCGCCAGGCCCAGCGCCAGCATGACCGCCGCGCAAACCACCAGGGCAATGCCCGGCCCGAGCAGGGTGAAGAGCACCCCGAACAGGGCGGGCCCCAGCGATTGCCCGATGAAAAAGGAGAATGCGTGCAGTGACACGGCGGAGCCACGGGCCTTGGGATAGACCTCGGTCACCCGGTTCTGCAGCGAGTTGTGCGTGGTGAAGTAGCCGAGGCCGATGATGAACATGCCCGCGACGACGGGCGCGACGCCCAGCGCCACATCGCCTTTCCCGGCCTGCCAGCCCGTCCAGGCGATAAGGAGGAAGCCCAGCGCCGCCAGCCCCCCCGCCAGGCGCTGCATGGCGGGCAGACCAAGGCGCGACAGCAGGAAGGCGGAGATCGTCGCATAGGCCACCCCCGCCGCGCCGAAGGCGCCGATCGCCAGCCCGGCCTGCACCGGCCCGCCCAGACGCCATTGCTCAATAGTGGCGGCGAGGAAGGGCAGGAAACCAAAGACGAACAGGCCTTCCACCGCGACCGCACCGAAGAGATAGCGGGCCATGGGAATACGCAGGATCTCGCCGTAGCGGCGCGCAGCCGTGGCGATGTCCAGACGGCCGGTGGGCGGTTCGGGCTCGCGCCGGAGATCCCACCACAGGACCAGGGCCATGGCGAAGACGGCGAGCGCCCCGGTGCCGATGATGCCACGCCAGTCCAGAATTCCGTGGACCAGTCCGGAGTAGAGGCCGCCGCCGATCTGGCCGGTGATGCTCAGGGCCAGCAATCGGCTCAGGGCCACTTGGCGCTGGGCCGCCGGAACGCGGTCCCCGAAGGTGGCGATGACCAGGGGGTAGATGCCGCCGGCCGCAGCCCCCGCGACGGCGCGAAAGATGAAGAGCAGGCCGAGGTTGGAGGCCAGGGCGCAGGCCACCAGGGCCAGGCCGGTGATCGCGGTGGCTACGGCGATGACCCGCCGCTTGCCCAGGGCATCGCCCACTGGCCCGAGGACGGGCTGGATCAGTGCGTAGGGCAGCGCAAAGGCCGAGGCGAGGAGGGCGATCCGGTCCACCGAAACCGCGAAGTCGCGGGCGATTTCCGGCAGGATCGGGTCCAGGCTGCGGGCGGCCAGATTGGTGGTGAGGGCTGTCAGGCCATAGAGGAGGATCAGCCGACGGGTTCGGGCGGCCTGTTCATTTGGCGTTTCGGACATGCGGCGCCATGGTGGAGTGCAGGCCGAATGGACGCCAGTCCTGGCCGCGCGGAGCTGGGATGCGGCTCAACACCGGGCGGATCGCGGTGACGGGCCTGGCCCCCCTGGACCGGACCTATGGACGGGGCATGGATGAGCGGAATCGGCGAGTTGCTGACCACCGGCTATGAGGGCGCGACGCAGGATGCGGTGCTCGCGCGGCTTCAGGGCGCGGGCGTTCAGCTGCTGATCGATGTGCGGGCGATCCCGCAGTCCCGCAAGCCCGGTTTTTCCAAGCGGCTGCTGGGCGCCTCATTGGAGGCGGCGGGAATCGGTTACCTCCATTTGCGGGATCTCGGGACACCGAAGCCGGGGCGGGAAGCGGCGCGGGCGGGGGATGCGGCGGGACTGGACCGCATCTTCCGGGCGCATATGGAAACAGCCCCGGCCCAGGCGGCGCTGACCGAGGCGATGGAGCGCGCCGGGCGCCAGCGGGCCTGCCTGCTGTGCTTCGAGGCGGATCACCGCTTCTGCCACCGGCGCATCCTGGCGGAGATGATCTGCGAGCGGACCGGTCAGGCGGTGGTCCACCTCTGAAGGCGGCGTGGCTCAGCCGGCTTGGGCCAGTTCCATCAGCGCGGCGGTGGTCGTCACCCAGCCGAAGAAGGTGCGGGTGTTGAACACGGCCGCATCATGGGCATAGCGGGGGCCGGCCTGCCAGCAGGCATCCTCGACCAGGACGGGCCAGAACTCCCGGTGGAAGGCCTCGCGCACCGTGCTTTCGACGCAGACATTGGTGGCGACGCCGCAGAAAAGGATGTCGCGGATGCCGCGGGCGCGCAGCATCATTTCGAGCTGCGTGCCGTTGAAGCCGCCATAGCGCGGCTTCTGGATGAGGATGTCGCCAGGGGCGCGCTGCATCTGGGGAACCAGGGCGTAGTCCCAGGTCCCTTTCGCCAGCATGGTGCCGGCGAGTTCCGGCTGTTCCCGCATCAGGCGGAGGGCGTTGGATTTCCAGTAATTGGGGGAGCCGGGGCCGCCGGCCTCGATGCCCTCGGGATCCCAGCCGTTCTGGAACCAGACGACGGGGATGCCGAGCATCCGGGCGGCCGCGACGACCTGCGTGACCTTGCCGATGACGGATTGCGCGCCGGAAAGGTCGAAGCCGGCCTTGTCGAGATAGCCTTCCTCCGAGGCATAGGCGTTCTGCATGTCCACCACGATCAGGGCGGTGCGGGACGGCAGGAGCGGAAAGGCCTCGGGCTCCGCGGGAAGGAGGCGGTCACCCGCGACACGGGGAAGTTCCTGGGGGGTGCGATCGGTCATCGGGCGGAAGCAGGACCTTCAGGAGGAAAACGGCGTCATGCTGCGCCGCGGGATGGGCGGCGTCCAGTCGGGGCGACCTCACGCGCGATGCGTTGTGTTCCGAGAAAGCCGAACGACACGTCCGCCCGCCAAAACCTATCCGTGCAGGGTCGCATTCCATCGCGATAGCGCGAGAACGTGTCGCACGCCGCATACCGTGAATGCCTGCACCGCGCTTTCGCCGTCCATGGCGCTCGCGCTCACCTGTGAAGTGCCGCGGCCCGGGTCTATAGCCCGAGCCATGTCAAAGACGGGCGCGGATCGGCTGAATGCTTATCGCCCCCATCGCAGGAATCATGAAAAATTGGAAACCAGCGACATGTCGCGCGGCGAGAAGGTGAAAGCCATCTTCCGCGTTGCCTCGGGGAACTTCCTCGAGATGTATGATTTCATCGTCTACGGTTATTACGCTGCGGCCATCGGCCAGAATTTCTTCCCGAGCCACAACGAGTTCGCCTCCCTGATGGCTTCCTTCGCCACTTTCGGCGTGGGCTTCCTGATGCGTCCTCTCGGCGGCCTCATCCTTGGCGCCTATATCGACCGCCATGGCCGCCGTGCCGGGCTGATGCTGACATTGGCGCTGATGGGCCTCGGCACGCTAACGCTCGCTGTCACGCCGGGCTACGCGACGATCGGGGTGCTGGCGCCGGTCGTCGTGCTGCTCGGACGGCTGCTGCAGGGCTTCTCCGCCGGTGCCGAACTGGGCGGAGTCTCCGTGTACCTCGCGGAGATCGCGACGCCGGGGAACAAGGGCTTCTACGTTTCCTGGCAGTCGGGCAGCCAGCAGGTTGCCGTGATCTTCACCGCGCTGCTTGGCGTCGCGCTCGCGTCACGCTTCACACCGGAGCAGATGGCGGATTGGGGCTGGCGCCTCCCGCTGCTCATCGGCAGTTTCATCGTGCCCCTGCTCTTCTGGATCCGCCGCTCGCTCAGTGAGACCGAGGACTTCAAACGGCGCACCGAGCAACATCAGCGCCCATCGGTGGGCATGATCTTCCGTTCCCTGGCACAGAACTGGGGATTGGTGATCCTGGGGATGATGCTGGTGACGATGACCACCGTCTCCTTCTACCTCATCACCGCCTATACCCCGACCTATGGCAAGCAGGTGCTGCATCTGGCAGGCAATGATGCGCTGATCGTGACGCTCTGCGTGGGGATTTCCAACCTGATCTGGCTGCCGATTGGCGGCGTGATTTCGGATCGTATCGGGCGCTTCCCCGTGCTGGTGGGCTGCTGCGTACTCGCCCTGCTCACCGCCTATCCCGTTATCTCCTGGCTGGTGAGTGCGCCGTCCTTCACGCGGCTGCTGCTTGCGCTGCTGTGGTTGTCCTTCATCTACGGCATCTATAACGGCGCCATGGTCGTCTATCTGACGGAGATCATGCCCGTGGAAGTTCGCACCGCCGGCTTTTCCCTGGCCTATAGCCTGGCCACCGCGCTGTTCGGCGGCTTCACCCCGCTGATCTGCACCTGGCTGATCCATGTGACGGATAACCGCGCCGTTCCCGGTCTGTGGCTGTCCTTTGCCGCCCTGCTCGGCCTTGTCTCGACCCTTGCCGTGCGGCGCCGCGCCATCAGGGCAGAGCGGGCCGACGGCGTGCGCTTCGCGTAGGTTCAACTCCGGGCATGACTTGCGGGAGGGCACTGCCTCCGGCAAGCCTGCCCGGCCCCGGCGCCAGAGAAAGGCGCCGCGCCGATATCAGGCAGCCCGGCTGCGGTTCTTCGCGTCGTCGGAGATGAGACTGCCGCGGTAGAGAGCGGCGATCAGGTCGGACTGGGAGATGATGCCGGAGAGCCGCCGGTTGCTGTCGACGACCGGAACGTGCCGCAGGCCCGCATCGGCCATCAGCGGCACCAGTTCCGCGACATGCGTATTCTCAGCCACCGTGCGGATCGCGCGGGGCATGATCTGCCCGACGACCTCGGGCCGGTCGGCACGCACCGTGGTCAGCCGGCGAGCGAGGGACCGGAACCGCACCCCGAGCCCGTCATGAGGGTCGAGTTCCCGGCTCTTCATGAAATCCACGTCCGACACCATGCCGATCACGCGTCCTGCCGGATCGACCACGGGCAAAGCCCGGATGTCGTGCCGGCGCAGGAACTGCCAGGCCTTCGCGAGCGGCGTGTCGTGCTGCACGGAGATTACGTCCCGCGACATGATCTCCGCACAGGTGATCTCCCCGAAGCGGCGCCGGTAGGCATGCATCTCCGCCTGCTGCATCAGGTTCTCCAGGTCGTCTCGGCTGACATCGAGAACCTCGTTATATTGCCGTAGCACGGCATCGAGATCCTCCGCCTGCACACCAAGGCGACGTGTCGGAGTGAGGTCGGCGGTCTGATGCGGATTGCTATGGGCTGCCCGCTGGCGATGCGGATAGGGACGGCGGGTGGCGTTGTTGAAGACGATCGCCGCCAGCATGAGCACCACCGAGTCCAGCAGCACCGGCGAGAGGGCGAACTGATACCCGGCCGCGGTCACCGCCGGCCCGCCAAGCACCGTGGTCAGCGCGATCGCCCCGCCGGGTGGGTGAAGGCAGCGCAGGGCGAACATCACGCCGATCGCGAGAGCCGCGGCCAGCGGGGCGGCCAGCAGCGGGTCCGCGATCCACTGCGCGCAGGTCACGCCGATCAGGGCGGAGACGGTGTTGCCACCGATAATCGACCAGGGCTGCGCGAGGGGGCTGGCCGGCACCGCGAAAAGCAGGACCGCGGAGGCGCCCAGCGGCGCGATCAGCATCGGGGAGGTCGCCCCCTGGCCTGCCAGCTGGGCGCCTATCAGCCCGGTGACCAGGAGCCCGGCCAGGGCGCCACAGCAGCCGCGCAGCCGCTCCGCCATGCTGGCGCTCATCGGGGCCGGCAGAAAGGCCCCCAACCAATCACGGATCATACGATGGCGGCCTCGCTGGCGCCCATGCCCTGTTGCTCGCTTCCGGCCGGGCCAAGCCCGAGCCGCCCCGCCATGGCGTCCCGGTTCGGTCCGGTTAGCAGATCCGCCAGGGTCCGGCTGTCCAGCACGGCCATGAAGGCGGCCAGCGCCTCCCCCAGCAGAGACTGAAGCCGGCAGACATTGATCAGCGCGCAGCCGCCGCCCTCCGCCAAGGGTTGGAAGCAGGCGACCAGGGCCATGTCCTCCTCAGTGAAACGCACGACGTCGCCGATGCGGATTTCACCGGGCGGCCGGGCAAGACGCAGGCCGCCCCCCTTGCCCCTCGTGGTCTCGACGAAGCCACCACGGCCGAGCTGATGCACCACCTTCACCAGATGGTTTTCCGAGATGCGGTGTGCCGTCGCGATTTCCCGGATTGAGACGCGCCGGTCCGGCCGCAGGCCGAGATAGATCAAGGACCGCAGGGCGTAGTCCGTGTAGAGCGTCAGTCGCATCCATAAGATGTAGCATCTTTACACCTTTTCGCCAGACGCGCATAAGGTGCATCGTTCATATATCTTATGAGGCGAAGATGCCCCGCCAGCTCAGCGCCCAGACCATCTCGGTGGTGAAGGCCACGGTCCCGGCCCTAGAGGCCCATAGCCTCGCCATTACGCGCCGCATGTATGAGCGGATGTTCGAGAACCAGGCCATCCAGAACCTGTTCAACCAGTCTCATCACGGGGAGACCGGTTCCCAGCCCAAGGCCCTGGCGGTTGCCGTGCTGGCCTATGCGCAGAACATCGACAATCTCGGCGTGCTTACCAGCGCTGTGGAGCGGATCGCGCAGAAGCATGTCGGGCTGAACATCCTGCCCGAACACTATCCCCATGTGGCCGAGGCCCTGCTCGGCGCCATCAGGGATGTGCTGGGCGAGGCGGCGACGCCTGAGATCCTGGCGGCCTGGGGCGAGGCGTACTGGTTCCTCGCCGACCTGCTCATCGGGCGCGAGAAGCAAATCTATGACGAGCACGCCGCCGCGCCGGGCGGCTGGAGCGGCTGGCGCGACTTCATCGTGATGGAGAGGACGAAGGAGAGTGAGATCATCACCTCCCTCACCCTGGTTCCCGCTGATGGCGGCACGGTACTGCGGCATCAGCCCGGCCAGTACCTGACCTTCTGGCTGGAGATCCCGGACCGCCCGCCCCTGAAGCGGAACTACAGCGTCTCCTCCGCGCCCAGCGACGCCTATTACCGAATCACGGTGAAGCGTGAGCCACAGGGTATCGCCTCGAACTGGCTGCATGACACGGTGCGGCCCGGGGCGCGCCTGAGGGTGGCCGCCCCTGCCGGCGAATTCTTCCTGCCCGGCCACCCCGAGAGGCCGGTCGTGCTGCTCAGCGGCGGTGTGGGCCAGACGCCACTGATGAGCATGATGCAGGCTGCGGCGCAGATGCGGCCGGAGGTGCCCGTGCATTTCGTTCATGGCACGCTATCTGGCGCCACCCATGCCCTGGGCGCCGAGGCCCGGGCCCTGGCCGCCGCCTCGGCTGGCCGGATCACCGTGACCACCTTCCACGAGTGCCCGCGCCCGGAGGACCGGAAGGGCCAGGACTACGATCTGGCCGGCCGGATCACCCTGGACTGGCTACGCGCCAACACCCCGATCGCGGAGGCGGATTATTACCTGTGCGGCCCGCGCGAGTTCCTGCGGGCCTTCACGGCCGGGCTCGTGGCACTGGGCACTCCGCCGGCGCGGATCCATTACGAGTTCTTCGGTCCGGCGGACGAATTGCTGGCTGCCTGAATACCGGACTCGCAGGGGCGCCTCGCCGGGCCGTTCACGGCCTTGCGGGGCGGCCCTGGCCGGCGCGGTTCAGGCGGTGGCGAGCAGGAGCGCCGCCAGGGCCTCCGGTGCGGTGACATTCGGGCTGTGGCTGGCATCCATGGCGTGGAAATGCCAGGCCGGATCGTCCCGGAAGCGATCAGCAAATTGCCGGAAGTTATCGGGACCATTCTTCCGCGTGCAGTGAATGTAGCTGCGCGGGAAGGACGGCGCCGCCAGGGACAGGCGAAGCTTCTGGCTGAAGCAGCGCGCGGGCTGATAGCGGCGGCGCGGCGTGATCCAGGCCATGTCCTCGGGCGAGGTGTCGGGCGGCGAGGGATTGGGCGGCATCAGCCAGCCCTCAACGGTCTCCGGCTTGCGGCCGGTGAGATCGTTGAGCGATTGCCCATCATTGGGAACGAAGGCATCGACATAGACGAGATGGCGCACCCGGTCGGGCAGGCGGTCCGCGACGCCGGTGGCGACCATGCCGCCATAGCTGTGGCCCACGAGGATGAAGTCGCGCAGGTCCTCGCAGTCGATCACGGCCAGGATGTCCTGGATATGGGTTTCGAGATCGACCATGGGATGGGCGAGATGGGCGCGCTCGCCGAGGCCGGTATAGGTTGGGGTGAGGACCTCATGGCCTGCGGCGCGGAGCAGCGGGCGCACCTTTTTCCAGGCCCAGGCGGCGGACCAGGCACCGTGGCAGATGAGGTAGGTGGCCATGCCGTGACGTTTCCCTTTGGTGTTGCCGGTGCAATCGGCCCCCGTGCTTATGCGCGGCCGGGGAGCGGAGCGGTGGTCTGGTGCGCGTCCTGACTCAGGAGCCCGCGACCGCCGAGGAACCCAGACGCGCCGACAGGCTCGGGCGGGCGTTCAGCAGCACGGGATCGAAGCCCGCGGCGCGCTTGTAGCTGCGCGCGATTTCCTCCAGCTCGGCCATGGGCAGCACGGCCTCGCGCCCGCCGACGGCCTCGAAGCCTTGGGGCGCCCGTTCCTCCGCCAAGTCCAGCACGCGATCCGGGCCCTGGCCGCGTGCGGCCTGCACCAGCGCGGAGGTGGCGGGGCGGCGGGCCTCCTCATAGGCGCGCAGCCCGGCCAGGGCCTCGCCTTCCGTCGCGAGGTGGAAGGCCAGGGTGCGGGCGTCGAGGATGGCCTGGGAGGCACCGTTAGAGCCGATGGGGTACATCGGATGCGCGGCATCGCCGAGCAGCGTGACCCGGCCATGGGTCCAACTCGGCAGCGGATCGCGGTCCACCATCGGGAATTCCCAGACCGCCGGGGCGGCGCGGATCAGGGAAGGAACGGAAAGCCAGGGCCATTCCCAGGCGGCGAAGAAGGGCAGGAAGTCCTCGATGTGGCCAGGGCGGTTCCAGTCCTCGCGCGCCCAGGGGGTGGAGGGATCGATCCGGCGCTCGGCGATCCAGTTGACCAGGGCGGGGCGGTCCGCCGTGGCCTCGCGGATGGGGTAGCAGACGAATTTCAGATCGCTGGTTCCCGCCTGCACCATGGTACGGCCGGTGAGATAGCCCGGATGCTCCGCGACCGCGCGCCACATGAGGCTGCCATTCCAGCGCGGCGCGCCTTCATACGGGTGCCAGGCGGCGCGGATGGCGCTGTGGATGCCATCGGCGGCCACGACCACATCGCCGCGCGCCGTGCGGCCGCCTTCGAGATGCAGCGTGGCGCCATCGGCATCCGATTCCGCGCCGACGCCGCGCGAGCCCAGATGGATGGCATCGCCCAGCCGTTCCTGCGCGGCTTCCAGCAGCAGCATGAAGAGCGTGCCGCGATGGATGCTGACCTGGGGCCAGCGATAGCCGGCGGCGAGGCCGCGATCCTCGCGCCACACCTCCTCACCGCGGCGGGTGGCGTAGAGCAGTTCCCGGGTGGGGACGCCGGCGGCCAGGACGCGGTCGCCCAGGCCGAGTTCGGTCAGTTCCCGAACGGCATGGGGCAGCAGGTTGATGCCGACGCCGAGGGGCTTGGGCATGGGGACGGCCTCATGCACCTCCACGCCGATGCCGGCCTGGTGCAGCGCCATGGCCAGGGTCAGGCCGCCGATCCCGCCGCCGGAAATGATGACGCGCATGGTTGCTTCCTCCGTGGAACGAAGATGGCAAGGCCGGCATGGATGGGGAAGGTCTCATCCCCCATGCTTCGTCACCGGGGAGCCGCCCTCTACTCGTCCGGCTTGAAGCCCGAGGCAGCGACGATCGGTCCCCAGATCTGGATTTCGCGCGCGATGCGGTCCCGGAAGGCGGCGGGTTCCATGATCGTGGGTTCAAGGTCGATGCGCGTCAGCGTCTCCTTCACCTCCGTGCTGGCGGCGGCGGTGGCGAGCGCCTGATGTAGGGCGGAAACGGTCGCGGGGGCGGCATTGGCGGGCAGCAGGGCGCCATACCATTCCTGATGCACGAGGTCGGGGTAGCCGGATTCGGCGAAGGTCGGCAGCTCGGCGACGCGCGCCGGGCGCTGGGGGGAGGACACGGCGAGCAGCCGGGCGTCGCCGGAGCGGTGGAAGGCGGTGAGATCGCCGAGGGGCAGCATCACCGCGTGCAACGTGCCCGCCAGCAAATCGGCGGCGGCGGGAGCGGAGCCGCGATAGGGAACGTGGTTCATCGTGATACCGGAGAGGCGCGCCAGCTCCGAACCGATGAAATGGCCCATGGAACCGGGGACGGGCGAGGCCCAGTCCACCGCCGGTTGCGTCTTGCCCCAGGCGACGAATTCCTGGAGCGTTTTCGCGGGGTGGCGTGCCGAGACCGCGAGGCCAAAGGGGAAGAGGCAGATTGGCGCGACGGGGGTGAAATCCTTCAGCGGATCGTAGCGCAGCGTGCGCGGGTAGAGGTGCGGGTAGATCGTCATCATCGATGCCGGCGTGACGATGAAGGAGGTGCCGTCGGGCGCGAGGGGCTTCAGCAACTCCAGCGCCAGGCGGCCACCGGCGCCGGGGCGGTTGTCCACCACCATCTGCGCGGCGCCCTGGGCGCGAAGACGTTCGACATAGAGGCGGGTGACGGTATCGGCGGTGCCGCCGGGCGGGAAGCCGACGATGGCGCGCCCCGTGCGCCCCGGCTGTGCCGTCGCGGGGTTGGCGCCAGCGGCGAGCGCCGCACCGCCGAGGGCTGCAAGCGTGGTGCGTCGGCCGATTGTGCCGTGCATGGTTCCGAGTGCCTTTCCGGACGGTTTCCTGATCCGGGGGCCGGCCACGCCAGACTGTCGGGCGGGGAGGACGGTCCCGGTGCGGCGGTTCCCGGGATATCCCGAGCCGCCTGCTTGGCATCAAGCCTGCCGCTACGCCCCTGTTTGTCAATCGGCCGGTGTTCTTACGAAGCCGCTGCGGCTGCCGCAGATCCCCCCTTGCAGAAACATGGACGTTCATCCATGTTCCCGCCCGGATCCGGGCCCCTCTGGCGACCCGGCGGCTCCGTGCCCGCCTCGGCGTGCCCGGATACTTCGCCGCCGTCGCGATGTCGGATCGACTTCTCGTGCAATCGGGCCCGGCGCGTTTTTCCCCTGTGTACGCAGCCGTGCTGCGTTCCGCCGGCCGGGCCCCCTTACGGAGGAGCCGTACCGGGTGGAAGCTTCAATATCCTTTTGGATCATCTTCAACGCAGCCGTTCTCGCGCTGCTGCTGCTCGATCTTGGCGTCTTCGCCAGGAAGGACGCGAATGGCGACCCGGCCCCCGTGCCGGTGCGTACCGCGCTGGTCAAATCGGCCGCCTATATCGGCCTTGCCCTGCTGTTCTTCGGCTGGCTCCGGATGAGCTACGGCGTCACGCCCGAGGAACGCAGCGCCAGGAGCCTGGAGTTCCTGACGGGCTATGTGATCGAGTGGTCGCTTTCGGTCGACAACATCTTCGTCTTCATCCTGCTTTTCGCGAAGTTCGGTGTTCCGGCCGCCTATCAGCACCGCGTGCTGTTCTGGGGCATCCTGGGCGCGCTGGTGATGCGTGGCATCATGATCCTGGTCGGCACGGCGCTGATGCGGGAATTTGACTGGATCATGATCCTTTTCGGGCTGTTCCTGATCTGGAGCGGCTGGAAGATGCTGCGTTCCGCTGAGGAAGAGGAGGATCCCACTGAAAGCCCCGTGCTGGCTTGGCTGCGCCGCCGCCTGCCTGTGACGGACGGCTTCCGTGGCAATGCCTTCACAGTGCGGGAAGCGGGCAAGTGGATGGTAACGCCACTCGCCCTGGTGCTCATCTTCGTCGAGCTGACGGACCTGCTCTTCGCGCTGGACAGCATCCCCGCGATCTTCGCGGTCTCGACGGACCCGTTCATCGTCTACACGGCCAATGTCTTCGCGATCCTGGGCCTGCGTGCCATGTATTTCGCGCTGGCTGGCATCATCCATCGCTTCAAATACCTGAAGCATGGGCTTGCGATCGTGCTGATGATCGTCGGCGCCAAGATGCTGGCCAACTGGTTCGCCGGCGGCAAGGCGGTGCCGGTGGAATACGCGCTGGCGCTGACCTCCGTGATCATCGCGGGGTCCATCGCGCTGTCGCTGTGGAAGACCCGCAACGAGCCCGCCATGGATGAGGTTCCTCCTCTGGCCGAGCCGCCACGGGGGTAAAAAAATGGGGGCCGGGATCACATTCCCGGCCCCACATTCTGTTTCCGCCGTCCCACGCAGGAGGTGCCGCGGCGTGACCCCTAACCCACGCGGTTGCTGATCAGATCCTGCACGACCGTCGGATCCGCGAGCGTCGAGGTGTCGCCGAGGCTGTCGGTCTCATTCGCAGCGATCTTGCGGAGGATGCGGCGCATGATCTTGCCGGAACGGGTCTTGGGCAGGCCGGGCGCCCATTGGATGGCATCCGGGCTGGCAATGGGGCCGATCTCCTTGCGGACCCAGGCGACAAGTTCCTTGCGGAGTTCCTCGGTCGGCTCCTCATCCGCGATCAGGGTGACATAGGCGTAGATGCCCTGGCCCTTGATCTCATGCGGCATGCCGACGACGGCGGCTTCCGCCACCTTCGGATGGGCGACGAGCGCGCTCTCGATTTCCGCCGTGCCCATGCGGTGGCCGGAAACGTTCAGCACGTCGTCCACGCGGCCGGTGATCCAGTAGTAGCCGTCCTCATCACGCCGCGCGCCGTCGCCGGTGAAATAGGTGCCGGGGAAGGTGGAGAAATAGGTTTGCACGAAGCGCTCGTGGTCGCGGAAGACCGTGCGCATCTGGCCGGGCCAGGAATCCGTGATGACGAGATTGCCCTCGGTCGCCCCTTCCAGGACCTTGCCATCATTATCCACCAGTGCCGGGAAGACGCCGGGAAGCGGGAAGGTGGCGGAGCCGGGCTTCAGCGGCGTGGCGCCGGGAAGCGGGGTGATGAGATGGCCACCGGTCTCGGTCTGCCACCAGGTGTCCACGATTGGGCAGCGTTCATCGCCGACCACGCGGTAGTACCAGAGCCAGGCTTCGGGGTTGATGGGCTCACCGACCGTACCGAGGATGCGGAGGGATTTGCGGCTGGTCTTCTTCACCGGCCCCTCCCCTTCGCGCATCAGGGCGCGGATAGCGGTGGGCGCGGTGTAGAAGATGTTGACCTTGTGCTTGTCGACCACCTGCCAGAAGCGGGAGGAATCCGGCCAGTTCGGCACGCCCTCGAACATCAGCGAGGTCGCGCCGTTCGCGAGGGGGCCGTAGACGATATAGGTGTGGCCGGTGACCCAGCCGACATCGGCGGTGCACCAGTAGATCTCGCCGGGGCGGTAGTCGAAGACGAGCTGGTGCGTGTAGGCGGCCCAGACGCCATAGCCGCCGGTGGTGTGCAGCACGCCCTTGGGCTTTCCGGTGGAGCCGGAGGTGTAGAGGATGAAGAGCGGGTCCTCCGCGCCCATGGGCTCGGGCGGGCATTCGGCGGACTGCGCATTGCAGAGCGTAGTCCAGTCGTGGTCACGGCCTTCCATCATGGCGACCTTGCCGCCAGTGTTCTTCGCGACGATGACGGACTTGATGGTCGGGCAGGATTGCAGCGCCACATCCGCATTGGCCTTCAGCGGCACGGTGCGGCCGCCACGGCGGCCCTCATCAGCGGTGATAAGCAGCGTGCTCTCGCAATCCTGTATGCGGCTGGCGAGGCTGTCGGGCGAGAAGCCGCCGAATACGACGGAGTGGATGGCGCCGATGCGGGCGCAGGCGAGCATGGCGACGGCGGATTCGACGATCATCGGCAGGTAGATCGTCACCCGGTCGCCACGGCGCACGCCCAGATGCTTCATGGCATTGGCCAGGCGGCAGACGCGCTCCAGCAACTGGCGATAGGTGATGTGGGCGTCGGCCTTGGGGTCGTCGCCTTCCCAGATGAGGGCGACCTGGTCGCCGCGGCCACCCTCCACATGGCGGTCGAGGCAGGACTCGCTGATGTTCAGCACGCCGTCCTCGAACCACTTGATGGAGACGTTGCCCTCGAAGCTCGTGTTCTTGATCTTCGTTGGTGCGCGCATCCAGGCGATGCGGTTCATCTCGCGCTTCCAGAAGCCCTCCGGGTCGCTCTTGGCCTGGGCGACCATGGCCTTGAACCGCTCGGCATCGACATGGCTGCCGGCGGCGATCTCGGGCTTTACGGGAATCAGTGTGTGATCGGTCATGGCGGCGGTCCTCCGGGCTGGGCCCTTTCTGGGAACATCGTCGCTGCCTGCCGGGAGGCGTCAAGGCCGGGGTGAGGAGTCCCCGCCGTCCCCCTCATATTTGTCCCGCACGCCAGTAAGGCTGGCGCGCCGGGACATCGCATATCGGCGTTCGATCTGGCCCGGGGGAACTTTCAGCTTCCCTCGGGCCGCACCGGATCACCGGTAGTAGTAGGGCCGCGGGTGCCGGTAGTAGCGCGGCGGGGGCGGCGGATAGCCATAGGCGTAGCGGCGGTGCCAGTGGCGCGGCGGGGGCGGCGGCGGCCGGTGCCAGTGGCGATGCGGGCGGTAATGGGGGCGCGGCGGGCCCCATTGCACGGGGACGAATTGCACCTCCGGCGTGGCGACGGCGATGGCGGGCTGGTTGGGTGCAGCCTGGGCCGCCGGGGCGGTGGCCAGGGCGGGAGCGCCGATCAGCGCGCCGAGGATGAGGGCCTTTCGGCCCAGGGAACCGAATCTGGCGAGGGCTTCTCGCATGGTGGCGTCCTCTTCTTTGCGGCGGGCCTTGGGCCCTTTGACTATGCAAGAGAACGCCTGGAAGCGGGCAGGGTCGCGACCGGATTGCGGCAGGGCCGGGGCGGATCGTCTCGAAGCGTGACCAGGCGATCACGGCCGCGTGGGATCAGAGTCCGGCATCGGCGGAGATGATGACCGACCCGTCCTCCACACGCGCCTCCACGGCTTCCAGGGAGTCGCCGGCGCAGGGACCGGAGACGCAGAAGCCGTCCTCCACCCGGAAACGCGCGCCATGGGCGGTGCAGACGAGGTGGCGGCGGGCGCCATCCAGGAAGCGGTCCGGCAGGCTTTCCAGGGGAATGCCGATATGGGGGCAGGAATTGACATAGACATGCACGGCTTCGCCCCGCCGCACGGCGACGAGGCTGAGGAAGCCGCCGGGCGCGGGCGGGAAGCCGCGGGCCTCCCCATCCGGGATTTCCTCCAGCCGGCAGAGGATGCGGGTTTCCGTCAAAGCCCGGCCATGGCGCTGATGAGCGCCCAGTGTTCCGGCGAGACGGGGACGACGGAGAGGCGGGACTGGCGGATCAGGGCCAGGCCTTCCAGCCGCGGCTCGGCCTTCATGGCGGCGAGGGTGACGGGTTTCGGAACCGGCCTCACCGTTCGCATGTCCACGCAGCACCACCGGCCGGACTCATCGGTGGGATCGGGATAGGCCTCGCGCGCCACCTCGACGATGCCAACGATCTCGCGGCCCTCATTGGAGTGGTAGAAAAAGGCCTGGTCGCCCTGCTTCATGGCGCGGAGGTTGTTGGCAGCCTGGGCGTTGCGCACGCCGGTCCAGGGTTCGACGCCGTTCTGGACCTGCTGGTTCCAGGAGAAGGCGTCGGGCTCGCTCTTCACCAGCCAGTAGGCGGTCATGCCGCGCGGGTTCCGGCGTGGCGGGCTTGGGTGGCGGGCACGGTGATCCCCTGGTGTTGCGGGCGAATCGCCGCCCGGCGCGGGCGCATGGAAACGCCGGGCGGCCGGGTCGCGCAACGGGGGTGGGGGCGCTCAGCCGGGGGTGGGGTCGTGGTGGACGCGGCGCAGGCGGAAGGCCAAGCCGATCAGCACGATGCCGCCGGCCACGGCCTGGATGGCCACCACCCAGATCAACGCCAGCAGTCCTGGCCCCGGGGCGGCCACCAGCCAGAGCCCGACCAGCACGCCGATCAGGCCCCAAAGGCCCATCAGCCAGCTTCCGCTGCGCCAGGCGAGAGCCATGCGGAAGATGCCCGTCGCAATGGACCAGGCGCCGACCAGCAGGACGAGCACGATGGCGGAGGCGATGGGCATCATCAGCAGCACCGCGGCCGCGACGAGGGAGAGCAGGCCGTCGAACCAGAGCCATCCGGTGCCTGACCGCGGCATGCCCAGCATGGCCGGGCGGCCTGTGATTGCCTGCCAGAGGGTGAACACGCCATCCAGCGCCAGCCAGGCGGCCAGGACGCCGAGGATCACCGCCAGGCCGAGGCCCGGGGCCAGGAAGGCGTAGATTCCGAAGAGGATGGAGACGATCCCCCGCAGAAGAAGGAGCCACCACCCGCTGGCCAGGGCACGAATGATCCGGAAACGGCCCTCGGCCGGGGTGGTGTGTGCGGTCGTGGCGGACATGACGGAGGGCTCCCTCGCGGCTGCGGGTGCAGCGGCGGAGGAGGAGGATGGTTTCAGGCTGGGTTGTCGCGCCGGCGCGCCTCTCCGGCGCCGTGCGGGAGCTCGGGCCGGCCCTGGCCATCGCCGGGAAGAACACCGGCGGGTCCATCTCTCGCCGTTCAGGACTGTTCCTCCGCTCGGCCGGCCTTCTTCTTCCCGCGCTTGGGTCCGGCCCCCATGGCGGCGACCGCCGCCGCTATTTCGGCGGGCGACGCTCCGCCACCATCCGGGGCGGTGACGGTGGGCGACGCGGCGGCCCGGTCCGCAGCGGCGGCACGATACCCGACGGCCTTTGCGCGCTCGTGCTCGAAAGCCTCCATGGCGGAAGGGGGCCGAAGAGGGCCGGCATCATCGCAGCCCGGATCGTTCATACCGGCGGAGAGGTCCGTTTGCCCGGATCGGGGGTTTTCATCCGTGAGCTTGCGCCCGGCCGGGGGCCCAAGCTCCTCATGCTGCCCGCCGGGCCGTGCCTGCTGCTCTCTGGCGGTGTGGGAACGCTCGCGACTGCCTCTCTTGTCCTGCATCCCGTCCTCCTCGTCACCTTGGTGAGGTAAGGGTGGCTGGAACCGGCTGCACTAAAGCAGGGCAATTCGCAGGCCGCATGTCCAGGGCGGGTCGGATGCGGCCAGAGTGGATTGCTGGAGGGCCCACATCCTGGTGACGTGAGGCGGCCGGGTCGTGCAAGCTGCACCGGGTTGTCGAACAGGGGAGGAAATCGGGCATGAGAGCCATCGTCGTGACGGAACAGGGGCCGGCGCTGCGGGAGGTTCCGATCCCCTCCCCCGGCCCGTCCGAGGTGCTGGTGCGCGTGCGCGCGGCCAGCCTGAACCGGGCGGATCTGGGCGTGGCGGCGGGCCATCAGCATGGTTCGCAGGGCGGCGCCGGCACGGTGCTGGGGCTTGAATGGGCGGGCGAGGTGGAGGCGGTCGGGGCTGAGGTGACGGAGGTCGCGCCGGGCGACCGCGTGATGTGCTCGGGCAGCGGCGGCTATGCGGAATATGCGCTGGCCGACCGGGGGCGCGTCTCGCGGCTGCCCGACAGCAATCTGAGTTTCGCGCAGGCGACGACGCTGCCGATCGCGCTGCAGACCATGCACGACGCCCTTGTGACCAATGGGCGGCTGGAGCGGGGGCAGGCCGTGCTGATCCAGGGCGCCAGCACAGGCGTCGGGCTGATGGGGCTGCAAATCGCGAAGGAGATGGGCGCGCGGCTGGTGATCGGCACCTCCACCGATGCCGGGCGGCGGGCGCGGCTGACAGAATTCGGTGCCGATCTGGCGGTGGACAGCAGCGATCCGGCCTGGCCCGAAGTCGTGCTGGCGGCGACGGGCGGTGAAGGCGTGCAGCTGATCGTGGACCAGGTGTCCGGCCCGATGATGAACGCCAATCTGCGCGCGACCGCCATCCTCGGGCGCATCGTCAATGTCGGGCGGCTGGGTGGGCAGGTATCGCCCTTCGACTTCGACCTGCATGCGCTGCGCCGCATCACCTATGTCGGCGTGACCTTCCGCACACGCAGCGTGGAGGAGGTGCGCGAAATCAACCGGCGCATGCGCGCTGATCTCTGGGGCGCGCTGGAGGCGGGACGGCTACATCTGCCCATCTCTGCTGAATTCCTGCTGGAGCAAGCGGCGGAGGCGCTGGCCCATATGCGGGCCAACCGCCATTTCGGGAAGATCGTGCTGCTGCCGTGACCAGGGCGCGGGCCGCTACTTCATGCCGGTGATGGACTTCACGGAAGCGCGGGGGTCGCGCCCGGGCCAGCGGCCGCAATCCACCCGCGTGACGAAGTCACCGAGGATGCGGTTGAACTGGTCGGGATCCTCGCGGTGGATGCCATGGCCGCAATTTGGCATCACGGCCAGCGCCGCGGTCGGGATGTTTTCCTTCATCAGGATGCCCGGCAGGAGGCAGGGCCAGTCCTCATCGCCGGTCAGCACCAGGGTCGGGACGCGCAGCGCGCGCATGTCCTCCACGAGGTCATAAAGCGAGGGACGTTCGCGCTGCACACCGAGCTGGGTATTGGCGGCGCCCACCGGATCATGCGCGACGAAGGCCTTCTTGAATTCGGCAAAGCCGCGCGGGTCCTTGTTCTCGAACTGCACGCGCGTGGGGCCGTGGGCGTAGCGCTCCGCGAAGGCGGCCATGCCCTGGCTGCGGATGGTCTCGACGATCGCATCGGCCTCGGCGCGGAACTGCTCGCGTTTCGCCGGTTCCGCGCCATAGCCGCAGCCACAGACGGTGAGCGACAGGGCCTTCTGCGGGTGGCGGAAGCCGAAATGCAGCGTGGCGAAGCCACCCATGGAAAGGCCGACCACATGGGCCTTCCGGATGCCCAGATGATCCAGCACGGCAGCGATGTCATCCGCCGCCCGCGCCTGGGAATAGGAGGCCGGATCCGGCGGCACGTCGGAGGGCGGGTAGCCCCGCGCATTATAGGCGATGGCACGGTAGCGTTGCCCGAAATGGCGGAGCTGCGCCTCCCAGCCATACAGGTCATCGGCGTATTCATGAACGAAAATGATCGGAGTGCCGGAGCCGGTTTCCTCGAAATAAAGTTGCACGCCATCATCGGTGTTCGCGTGGGGCATGGGTGTGGCTCCGTCAGGTTTGGCGAGGGCATGTTCGTCACGGTGTATGCCGGGGCAAAGCCCCAGGCTGTTCGAACGCCCAGCGCTCCTGAACTCGCTCAACGGCAAACAGCCTTTGGCTACCTTCACAGCCGTGTCGTTGCAGATCAATCGCCACATCGCTATACGGCTTGTGTCGGAAAAGGCAGACTTGGTTTGGTAAGCCCAAGTCCTTTCGGAAACGAAAGATCTGGCCTCGTGCATGAGAGCCCCACGACGAACGCCGGACGCCGCCCAGGCGCCGTTTGTTCGTCCGTGTGGTTCTCAAACCGACGAACCGCTCCGGTCGAACATCGACACAGGAGTAGTTCATGCCCAACCGCCACCCGGCTTCCTATGATGTCGTGATTGCCGGCGCCGGCCCTGTCGGCCTGTTCCTGGCCTGCGAACTGCGTCTCGCGGGCCTCGCGGTGGTGGTGCTGGAGCAAGCCGAAGACCCGCGCTCTCCTCTGAAGCGGCTTCCCTTCGGCATGCGCGGCCTTTCGGCGCCTACCCTTGACGCCTTCCACCGTCGCGGATTGCTGAACGACATCGCGGCGCCGCGACACACGAAGGATGGCTCAGCTGGCGGGGTTGCTCCGACTGCCGCACATTGGATGCAGCAGCCGCGCCGCCCAGGCGGCCATTTCGCCGGCATCCAGTTCTACCACGACAAGATCGACAACTCGAAGTGGCCGTATCGCCTGCCAAGTCCGGCCGGCACCAGCATGATGGTGGATATGGAGTTCCTCGAATCCGTCCTGGCCGCTCGGGCAGGCGCGATGGGGGTTGAGATCAGGCGCGGCCTTGCCATCAGGGAGTTTGATCAGTCGGATGAAGGCGTCACCATTCGCGCTGGCGGGGAGGCCTTTCGTGGCGGCTGGCTCGTCGGCTGTGATGGCGGCCGCAGTACGGTCCGCAGGGCTGGCGGTTTCGAGTTTGTCGGCACTGATGCCGAATTCACCGGCTATTCCGTCGAAGTGGAGATGGCTGATCCGGATAAGCTCCGCTTGGGTAGGCACTACACCCCGGCCGGCATGTATACCTACACCCCGCCCGGAACGATCGCGATGACCGACTTCGACGGAGGCACCTTCCACCGAACCCAGCCTGTCACGCTCGAGCACGTGCAGGCGGTGTTACGTCATATCTCTGGTGCAGACGTCACCGTGACGTCCCTCAAGCTTGCCACCACCTGGACGGATCGTGCTTACCAGGCGACGACCTACCGCAAGGGGCGAGTGCTGCTCGCGGGCGATGCCGCGCACATCCATTCCCCCTTGGGTGGCCAGGGCCTCAATCTTGGGCTTGGCGACGCGATGAACCTGGGATGGAAGCTTGCCGCCACTATTCGTGGCGATGCGCCGGCCGGTTTGCTCGACACCTATTCGGGCGAACGGCATCCGGTGGGTGCGCAGGTCCTCGACTGGTCGCGCGCGCAGGTCGCGCTGATGCGGCCGAGCCGGAGTTCGCGAGCGCTCGAAGCGATCATCCGCGATCTCATCGACACGCGCGACGGCGCGACCTACTTCGCCGAGCGCGTATGGGGTGTCTCGCTGCGCTATGATCTGGGCGACAGCCACCCCTTGGTGGGGCGCAGCGCTCCCGACTTCGAGCTGGTCGACGGGAGGAAGCTCGGCGAGCTTCTACGGGAGGGCAAAGGCCTGTTGCTCGACTTTGACGCTCGCGGACCACTCCAAGCACTCGCGAGCCGCTGGAGTGACCGTATCCTCTATGTCGCATGCGACGCCAAGGCGCGGCTGGGCGTGAGCGCAGTGCTGGTGCGCCCCGATGGTTTCGTTGCCTGGGCCGGTGAGGTCGCCTTTGACGAGGAAGAAGTTTCCAAGGCCACGTCACGCTGGTTCGGCGAAGCTGCGGAGGCGGGATGAGCACGGCCGGAACAGGGAAGCTGACCGGAGCGAGCTGAGCGGCTCAGCTTGCTCCTCTCTCGCATCAGCCTGTGTCCGGGTTCTCAGCGGCGAGTTTCTGCACAGACGGACCCGCGCCGTTTACACCGGGACAGTGGAGAACGACCTAGCCCGGCGCCGCCGCCAGCACGGCCTGTACGGACCGTTGCCAGGCTTCCCAGGCCGCGTCGGCCCGGGCACCAGCCTGCTCCGCCTCCAGGCTCGCGCGGTTCAGGGCCTGGCGGGCCGCTTCCTTCGCCGCGCCGCTGCGATCCTCGGCCGCGCTGCGGGCGCGGTTGAGCGCGGCCTCGGCCGTGACGTAGGCGCGCCATTGCGTGGTGAAGGTATCAAGCAGTTGGCGCGCCTGGGCCAGGTTGCCAGCCAGCCGGGCCAGTGCGTCACGCCCCGGCGCCCCGGCAGGCAGTTGGTCGAGGCTTTCGCGCAGGGTTTCCAGCGTGCCCGGCCCGCCGGGAAGGCGGCGCAGACTCGGTTGCACGTCCAGGCTGCGCCAGTTCAGCAACAGAGGATCGCCCAGCCCGGCATCCCAGAGCGTGATGGTCTGCTCCCCTTCCCGCTCGAAAGCGAGGCGGAGCGTGGTGCTGGTGCCGTCCAGCGTGGCGCGGTGACGCAGGCCAAAATCGCCTTCGGCTTCGACCGCGAAGCGCGGCGTCGCGCCAGGCCGGCGGGGCAGGTCGATCAGCACGGAGCCTTTCGCGCCGCGCGGGTCGATGGCGAAGGTCGCCTCCTCCGTGGAAAGGGTCTTCAGCACCACCTGGCCAGGGCGCAGTGCGGCGGCGGTGGGGCGGGTGCTGTCATGGATGGCGGAGGTGACCAGCACGTCGCGGTCGCGGCCAAAGGCCAGCAGGCGGGTGGTGCCGGGCGGCAGGGCGCGAAGTTCCGCATCGCCCAGCCAGGAGCCGGCTTCCGCGCCCTCCGCACCGAAGACGGTCACGATACCATCGGGCAGCGTGTTCGGCGTGTTGTTCACGAGGCTGACGGCTTGCAGCGGGTGCCGCGCGCCTGCGTCCTGGATCCACCAGACGCGCTCCGCAGGTAATTGGGCATCGAGGAAGGGAAGGTTGGCCGTCATGCCGGCCTGGAGCTTGACGGGCTCAGGCAGCGTGAAGGCGATACGCCCGGCGGAGGCGGCCGCCAGGGCCGGGGCTGCCGCCTGCCCCATCGGTGCGGGGGCCGGCGCGGCCATCATGGCCGCCATCTCGCCCGTGCGCTGGCGGAAGGCGGGCGCGGGCGGCGGCGGGCGCGCGCCGGTATCGGCGGTGACCTGCACCTGTTCGGCCACGCGCACCGGCAGGTTCTGGCGGGGCACGGTGATTGGCGCGTAAAGCGCCTGCTGGAAGCTGGCCGCCTCGCCCGAGACGAGGGTCAGCCGCACGCCGTCCCAGTCCGCGCCGGAGAGGTTCTCCACGGTTGCCCAGCCCTGTAGCCCGGCCGTTGCCTTGCCCGCCGGCACCACGAGCCGCCAGGAGGGTTTCCAGACCGGGGCGGGGATGACGCTGACCACGCTCACCTCGCGCTCGCGGGTGCCGCGCAGCATCACTTCGACCAGACGTTCGCCGTCGCTGCGCGCGGTGGCCAGCGCCTCGGCCGCACGGCTGACACGGGCGGCGAGTGTGGAATCCAGCAGCCGGGCCTCGGCGCCGTCGCGCAGCAGGACCGTGGTCAGGCCCGTGGGCGTCACCAGGGTCAGGCGGAGTCCCTGCTCCGTCTCCGCGGCCTCGGCGACGCGGCCGGTTGTGCCGGCGGCTTCCACCATCTGGCCGCGCAGGGCGTTCAGCAGGGCGGCACGGCTTTCGAAATCGGCGGGGCGCAGCGGCAGGCCGCGGAAGGCTTCCTCGGCCAGGTCGCGCGCAGGCAGGCGCACACCCTCGATCGTGCCGGCGGGGTCGCGCACGAGGAGACTCTTGAGCACGTCGTCCACGGCGCCGAGGGGCACGCGGAAGCTGGCTGGAGCGTCCGGAGCCAGATTCGCCCGCCGCTCCACCTGCATCAACCCGCCAGAGGACATGACGACGCCGGTGATGGGCAACTCATCGCCCAGGGCAGGCAGGGTGAGGACGGATAGCAACAAAGTCAGCCGGCGAATCATTCAGGTCTCTCCCGGTTTGGCGGGCCGGACCATCGGACGGGATCACGGCGAAGATTTGGCGAGTATGCCCAAAACCAGGGCGCATGGCGCGGCCTTGGCCAGCGCAGCATAAGCGCCGCTAATGCCAGAGCTTCTTCCTTGCGGATTGGACAGTTTTCCAGGTTTTCGATGATCTGAACCCCGGATCGGCGGCCTGTCCGGCCTTCCGTGCCCGAATCTGGTCAAGGAGAGTTCCCACGATGGAAGCAGCGTCCTTCGATCCCTTCGAATTCGAGCTGTTCCGGAACGCCTTGCTGTCGGTGGCCGACGAAATGGCGCTGACGGTGCACCGCACGACCTATTCCGCGGTTCTTCGCGACAATCTCGACTACTCCACCGGTTTCTTTGATCCGCAGGGGCGCATGATCGCGCAGGGCTTCTCCCTGCCCGCGCATCTCGGCTCGATGCCCACCGCGCTGGGGGCGGTGCTGACGCGCTTTGGCGGCGAGATCCGGCCTGGCGATGTCTATGCGCTGAACGATCCGTTCCATGGCGGCATGCATCTGCCGGACATCTTCATCTTCAAGCCCATTTTCGTCGATGGCGAGCTGATGGCCTTCGCCGGCACCATTTCGCATCACACGGATGTCGGCGGGCGCGTGGCCGGGTCCAACGCGCCGGACTCGATCGAGATCTACCAGGAAGGCGTCCGCATCCCGCCGATGCGGATTTTCGACAGCGGCAAGCGGAACGAGACCTTCTTCGAGCTGCTGCTGACCAATGTGCGCGTACCTGACATGGTGGGCGGCGACCTCCGTGCCCAGCTCGCGGCCTGCCATGTGGCCGAGAAGGCCTTTGTCGAGATGTGCGGCTCCTATGGCGTCGCCAAGGTGCGGCGGCTGGTCGATGCCATGCTCGACCATTCGGAGCGGCTGGCGCGGGCCGAGATCGCGCGGCTGCCCGACGGAACCTTCGCCTTCGAGGATTACCTCGACGACGACGGCATCGATGTGGGCAAGCCGATTCTGCTCAAGGTGACCGTCACCAAGAAGGGAGACGGCATCCTGTTCGACTGGACGGGATCCTCCCCACAGGTGAGGGGGGCGCTGAATGCCACGCTGTCCTTCACCAAATCGGCTTCCTATTGCGGCGTGCTCTCCATCATGGAGAACAAGGTGCCGAACAATGAGGGCGCCTTTCGCGCGATCGAGGTGGTTGCGCCGGAAGGAACGGTGGTGAACTGCGTGCACCCGGCCTCCGTCGCTGCGCGCGGGCTGACGGGGTTCCGGATGGTGGATACCGTCTTCGGCGCCTTGGCGCAGATGGTGCCGGGCAAGGTCACGGCGGCTGGTGATGGCGGCAATACCAACATCTCCATCGGTGGCTACGACCGGAACCGCAAGCCCTATATCTTCTGCGACTTCACCTGCTGCGCCTGGGGCGGCCGTGCCTTCGCGGATGGGCTGGACGGCAATTCCCACATGTTCGCCAACATGGCCGGGCAGTCCAGCGAGGTGATCGAGGCGGAGCAGCCTCTGGCCGTCGAGTGCTACGAGCTGTTGGGCGACCGGGGCGGGGCGGGCAAGTTCCGCGGCGGTGCGCCTTATCGCCGGGCCTATCGCTTCCTGGGCGACGAGGCCGTGATCTCCGTCCGTTCGGACCGGCGGGCTATCCGGCCTTATGGACTCTATGGCGGCTATCCCGGCGCGCCTTCCATGAATGTCCTCACCCGCGCGGGTGGGAAGCCGGAGGTCTATCCGGCCAAGTTCTATGGCCAGCTTCGTTATGGCGATCGCTTTGTGCATGAGACGGCGGCGGGTGGCGGCTGGGGCGATCCGCTGGAGCGCGACCCCGAGCGCGTGCTCAAGGATGTGCTGAACGAGTTCGTCTCACCGGCCAATGCGCACGACCTCTACGGTGTCGTACTGGCGGCGGATGGACGATCCGTGGACCTGCCGGCGACCGAGGCGCTTCGCGCGCGCATCCGGGCAGGCCGGGGCTGGCGGGAGGCGCCCTATGCGCTGCGCGAGGAGCCTACCGTCCTCCCTCAGGCGGCCGAGTGAAGGAGAGAGGGCGATGAGCAACATTCGCGTCGGCGTCGATATCGGCGGCACCTTCACCGATATCTGCATCATGGATGCCGAGGGCGGCATCATCACGAAGAAGGTGTCCTCCACCGTCGACAACTATGCCCGTGCCATCAGCGAGGGGCTGGCGGAGGTGTTCGGGGAGCACGGGATCGGCGCCGCCGATGTAGCGGAGATCCTGCACGGCACCACCGTCGCCTCCAACGCGATCCTGGAGCACAAGGGTGCGAAGACCGGGCTGATCACCACCAAGGGTTTCCGCGACGTTCTGGAGCTGCGCCTGCTGCGCATGCCCCGGCTCTATGACCTGAACTGGGTGAAGCCGCCGGCACTGGTGGAGCGCCGGTTGAGGCTGGAGGTGGATGAACGCGTCAACTTCCGTGGCGAAGTGGAGAAGGCGCTGGACCCGGCGGAGGTGGAGGCGGTGCTGGACCGGTTGCTGGCGGAGGGGGTGGAGGCGATTTCGGTCTGCCTGCTGCATTCCTATGCCAACCCGGCGCATGAGCGGATGATCCACGACATCATCCGCGCCAAGGCGCCGGAGATGGTGCTCTCGATCAGCTCCGAGGTGCTGCCGGAGATCAAGGAATATGAGCGGACCTCGACCACCGTCATCAACTCCTATGTGAAGCCGGTGGTGGGGCGGTACCTGAAGTCGTTGACGGCGGATCTGAAGGGCATCGGCGTCACCTCGCCGCTGCTGCTCATGCAATCCAATGGGGGGCTGACGCCGGCCGAGGTGGCGGCGGAGATGCCGGTCAACATCATCGAATCCGGGCCGGCGGCCGGGGTGATCGGGGCGCAGTCCCTCGCTCGGCGCGCGGGGTTCGACAAGGTGATCTCCTTCGACATGGGCGGCACCACGGCCAAGGCCGCGCTGGTGGAGGACGGCGAGGTCTCGCGGGCCGAGGAGTATTCGGTCGGCGGCGGGATCATGATCGGGTCGCGGCTCATGTCCGGCGCCGGTTATGTGCTGAAGGTGCCGGCGATCGATCTGGCCGAGGTGGGCGCGGGCGGTGGCTCCATCATCGCGCTTGATGCGGGCGGCGCGCCACAGGTGGGGCCGGAAAGCGCGGGATCCTATCCCGGCCCGGTCTGCTACGGCCTGGGCGGGACGGAGCCGACCGTGACGGATGCCAATGTCGTGCTGGGCTATATCAACCCGGCGCATCTGGCGGGCGGGGCGGTGAAGCTGCATGCCGAGAAGTCCCGTGCCGTGCTGGCGGAGAAGGTGGCGGGGCCGCTGGGGCTTTCGGTGGAGCGCGCGGCCTATGGCGCGCATCTGATCGCGGCGGCCAACATGATCCGGGCGATCAAGGCGGTGTCCTCCGAGCGCGGGCGCGACCCGCGGGATTATGCGCTGGTGGCCTTCGGGGGGAACGGGCCGCTCTTCGCGGCGGGGATGGCGCGGTCCCTGGGTATCCGCAGCGTGATCGTGCCGCCCTCGGCGGGGGTCTTCTCCTCCGTCGGGCTGCTCTATTCGGATGTGGAGTATCATCTCGCCCGCACCTACCGGCAGCTGACCGGGGCGCTGGACCTGGCGGGTCTCGTCTCAGCCTGGCAGGCGCTGGAGACGCAGGCGCGCGACAAGCTGGTGGCGGATGGCTTCCGGCCCGACCAGATGCGGCTGAGGCGCTTTGCCAAGCTGCATTATCGCGGGCAGGCCTATGAACTCTCCGTGCCCATGCCGGACGGGCCGATTACCGAGGAGACTTCCGCGCGGCTGGACCAGGCCTTCGGTGACGAGCATGAGCGCACCTATGGCCACCGCGCCGGGCCGGGCGAGCCGGTGGAGCTGGTTAGCCTCAATCTGGTCGCCAGCGGGCAGCTCGACACACTGCGCGGCGCGAAGGCCAGGCTGCCGGCACCGGCCGAGGCGCCCCCGGTGGAGCGCCAGGCCTATTTCGGCCCGGAGAATGGATGGATGGCGACGCCGGTCCTGCAACGCGCCCATCTGGTGGGCCGGGACTGGAAGGGACCGGCGGTGATCGAGGAGTATGACTGCACCTGCGTCGTGCCCCCCGGCACATCCGCGCGGCTGGATGCCCATGGCAACATCGCCATCGACACGGGTGTGGGGGCATAAGGAAGTGGCGCCCCGGGAGAGATGCCCGGGGCGGTAAGGGGAAGGTCTGAATGCGACAATCCGTGGTGGTGCTTGGGGCCGGGATGGTGGGCGTCTCGGTGGCCCTGCATCTGCGCCGGCGCGGCTGCGACGTGGTGCTGGTGGACCGCCGGGGCCCCGGCGAGGGTGCGTCCTTTGGCAATGCCGGGCTGATCCAGCGCGAGGCGGTCTATCCCCACCCCTTTCCCCGTGCCCTGGCGGAGCTGGCGCGGATCGCGCGGAACCGGGCCACCGATGTGCACTACCACCCGCTCGCCCTGCCCGGCTTCGTTTCCCCCCTGCTCCGCTATTGGTGGCAGTCGGAGCCGACGCGTTACCTGCAGACCGTGCTGGCCTATTCGCGCCTGATCGCGACCTGCCTGGATGAACATATGGTCCTGGCGCGGGAGGCCGGCTCCGCCGATCTGCTGCGGCCCATCGGCTGGATGCGGCTCTACAGCACCACCGCCGCGCTGGAGGAGGCGCGGGCCGAGGCGGAGGCCGCCCATCGGGATCACGGGGTGAATTACGCGGTGCTGGACGGAAAGGCCCTGGCCGCCGCGGAGCCGCATCTGAAGGTGGAGCGGGCGGGCGCCATCCATTGGACCGATCCCTATTCGGTCAGCGATCCGCATGCGCTCACCCTGTCCTATGCGCGCCTGTTCACCAAGGCGGGCGGAACCCTGGCCTTGGGGGATGCGGCCACGCTGACCCGCAGCGGCGCGGGCTGGCGCGTGGAGACCGAGAACGGGCCGGTGGAGGCCGCGCAGGCGGTGGTGGCGCTCGGTGCCCATTCCCCGCAGGTTACGAAGCGCTTTGGCTACGCCCCGCCGCTTTTCGGCAAGCGCGGCTACCACCTGCATTACCGCATGCAGGGCAATGCGGTGCTGAACCGGCCCTTCATCGACTCGGAAAGCGGCTTTTGCCTGGTGCCGATGCGGGCCGGCATCCGGCTGACCACCGGCGCGGAATTCGCTCGGATCGACTCCCCGGCCACCCCGGTGCAGCTGGAGCGGGCGGAACCCATCGCACGCGAACTGCTGCCCCTGGCGGATCGGGTGGAGGACATGCCCTGGATGGGGGTGCGGCCCTGCTCACCGGACATGCTGCCGATCATCGGGCGCATTCCCGGGCAGGAGGGGCTGTGGGGCGCCTTTGGACATGGGCACCAGGGTCTGACCCTGGGGCCGACCACGGGACGGCTTCTGGCGGAGATAATGACGGGAGAAACGCCCTTCGTGGACCCGGCGCCTTACCGGGCGGAACGAATGTAGGCGGCACTGGCGCGCCGCTGAAGCTGGCGCGCCGGACCTCGGAGAAAAGATGATGACGGCCTGGAGGAAGAATTCCTTCTTCCCCCAGCCTGCAAAGGGTTCATCCTGTCGGAAAATGGCGACAGGAGGCAGACGGGTTGGTGGAGTTCCGCAGCCTGGAGGTGTTCTACTGGGTGGCCACGCTGCGCAGCTTCGGGCGCGCGGCGGAGCGGCTTTACACCACCCAGCCCGCGGTTTCGCAGCGCATCGCGGCGCTTGAGCAGGAGCTGGGCGGGCGGCTGCTGGAGCGGACGCGGCGGGCGGCCGTGCTGACGCATAAGGGCAAGGTGCTGCTGGAGCATGCCGACCGGCTGCTGCAGATGCGGACGGAGCTCTTGCAGGCCGTCTCGGCGCCCGCGACCTTCAGCGGGACGGTACGGCTGGGGGTTTCCGAGACGGTGGCCCAGACCTGGCTGCCGGACTTCATCGAGCGGGTCAGCCGCGCCCATCCCTCCGTGATCTTCGATATCGAGGTGGACCTGACCACCCGTATGAAGGCCAGCCTGCTGCGGCAGGAGCTGGACCTGGCACTCCTCGCCGGCCCGATTTCGGAGCCGGATTTCGTGGATCTGGAACTGTATCCCTTCAAACACGCCTTCGCCTGCAGCCCGCAACTCGGTCTGGGCCAGGAAAAGCTGCCCACCGAGGTCTTGGCGCGACAGTCCTTCGTCACCTATTCCCGCAACACGCCCAACTTCCACCAGCTGCAACAGGTGCTGCGGGACCGGACGCGCAAGGCACCGCGCATCCATGTCAGTGCCTCGATCGCGACCATCATCCGCATGGCGGTGGACGGCATCGGGATTTGCGTGATTCCGGAGGCGGTGATGCGGGCGGAGCTTTCGCGGGGCGAGCTGCATCTGGTGGATGCGGGGCTGGAGCTGCCGCCTATCCGCTTTACCGCCACCTATCGCATGGCGCCGGAAGCCACGCTGATGCCCACCCTTGCCAAGATGGCGGTCGATGTGTCGAGTTCCTATGCAGCGGAGAATAAGCTGCCGTGATGGAATGACGTTCGAAATCGCGATTTGATCTTAAGGCTGGCACCCCGCCACCCTCGCTTTCGGCCAGGATCGCCCGCCAGAAGGACGGCCCGGCCACGCCACACGCACGGCCCCTGCTATGGAGGACCGAGACGGATGCTTCGTTGTGGTTTGACGCGTGCACTGGCCCTTGGTCTGGCGCTATCGGCGCCGCTGGCCGGGCTGATGGCACCCGCCCGGGCGCAGATGCCCGGGAGCCTGCCAGCAGGGCCTGCGGTACGAATGTCCGCGGTCACGCAGCCCCTGCCGACGCAGCCGCAATATACGCGAGTGGACGTGCCCTATCTGCGCGAGATGATGGCGCAGCGCACGGGCGGGCGGATCACCGTGCAGCTCGGCACCCATGCGGAGCGTAATCTGGGCGGCAATGAAATCGTGCGCCTCGTGCGCTCGGGGCAGGTGGATGTCGGGGCGGGCACGCTCTCCACCCTCTCGGGCGATGTGCCGATTCTGGACGGGATCGACCTGGCGGGGCTGAGTCCGGATATCGAGCAGGCCAAGAAGATCGCCGATGCCATCCTGCCCGGCGCCAACAAGGACCTGGAGCGTTTCGGGGTAAGGATCCTGCAAATCTATCCCTTCCCCGCCCAGGTGCTGTTCTGCCGGGCGCCCTTCGCCACGCTGACCGATCTGCGCGGGCGCAAGATCCGGACTTTCGGCAATTCGCTGAACGACCTCGTCACCACCATTGGCGCGCAGCCAGTCAGCATCGGCTTCCCCGAGGTTTACAGCGCCCTGGAGCGCGGCGTGGTGGATTGTGCCGTGACGGGCACCGGCAGCGGCGCCTCGGCGCGCTGGCCCGAGGTTTCGAGCCACCTTTCTGACCTGCCGCTCTCCTGGTCGCTCGCGGGCTATATGGTGAACGTCGCCTGGTGGAACCGGCTTGATCCCGCGGTTCGGAGCTTCCTTGAGGCCACCTTCCGCGAGATGAACGACAAGCAGTGGGAGCTTGGGCGTCTGGCGACGGAGGACGGAATCGCCTGCAACACCGGCCGTGCCGATGCGTGCAAGCTGCACCCGCTGGCCCCCCGTCCGATGACGCTGGTGCGCGCGAGCGCGGCTGACCGCGAGATGGTGCAAACCACTTTCAGAAACATCATCCTGCCGAACTGGGTGCAGCGTTGCGGCGCGCGTTGCGGCGAGGTCTACAACCAGGCCGTCGCCCCCATCAGCGGTGTGGAATACCGGCGGTGAGCGGGGCCGTCCTGGTGCCGGCGCACCAGTCGGCCCCGGGCCTACTGCGGGCGGCACGGGGCCTGACCCGGGCGATGACGGCGGTCGCCACCGTCATGGCCTATCTCGCCGGCTGGAACTATGTGGCCTGCGCCGCCCTTATCACCTTCGACGTGATCGGGCGCAGTCTGTTCGGGGTGTCGAGCGCCGCCACCGTCGAGATCTCCAGCTATATGCTGGCTTGCGGAATCGCCTGGTCGCTGGCCCATACCCTGGCGCGGCGCGCGCATATCCGGGTGGACGTGCTGGTCAGCCGAATGCCGATGCAGATGCGCGCCTGGCTGCACGTGCTCTCACTCGCCCTGCTGGCGGGGTTCGCGGGCTTCATCGCCTGGGCAGGATGGCAGGTTCTGGAGGAATCCATGCTGTTCGACGCGCATGACAACAGCGCGTTGCGCATTCCCATGGACATCCCGCAGGGAATCTGGGTGGTGGGCCTCTTCGCCTTCCTGGCAATGACGCTGGTGCTGCTGCTGGAATCCACCCTGGCATTGGCCACGGGCCGGCTGGAGGAGGTGGACGCGCTGCTCGGCTCGCGCTCCGTCGATGACGAAACGCGGGAGGCGCTGGAGGCAGTGGCCATGGCGCGGGAGGGAAGCCGCGCATGATCGCGATCGTCTTCCTCCTCGCGCTGCTGGGCGTACTGGTCTTCGCGGCGGCCGGCACGGGCCAATCCTTGCCGATCAGCGAGATCCTCGGCCTGATCGCGGTTTTCGTGGTCTTCTTCGGCTCGGGCGTGCATGTGGCAGCGGTGCTGGGCATCCTGGCCGTGCTGACGGGGCTGCTCTTTTCCGACCGACCCTTCTGGCTGTTCGCCGGGCAGACCTTCTGGGGGCCGTCCAGCAACTTCGTGCTGATCGCGGTGCCGCTCTTTCTGCTGATGGGCGAGATCCTGCTACGGGCCGGGCTGTCGGACCGGCTCTACAAGTCGCTCAATGTCTGGCTGAACCGGCTGCCGGGCGGGCTGCTGCACACCAATATCGCATCCTGCGCGCTGTTTTCGGCGATCTCGGGATCTTCGGTCGCAACGGCGGCCACGATGGGATCAGTGGCGCTGCCCTATTTCAACGACACGAAATACAATCAGCGCATGGTGCTGGGCTCGCTCGCGGCCGGCGGCGCGATGGGCAACCTCATTCCGCCCGGCATTACCTTCATCGTCTATGGGCTGATCACCGAAACTTCGGTCGGGGCGCTCTATGTCGCGGCCATCCTGCCAAGCGTGCTCGTCACGCTTCTCTTCGTCGCCGTTATTCTCTGGCATGGGCTGCGCCATCCGCTGGAACGGCCGCCCTCCCTGCCCCTCTCGATCAAGCTCCGTTCACTTGTCGGGCTGGTGCCAACCATTGTCCTGATCGTCATGGTGCTCGGCTCGATCTATGGCGGCTATGCCACGCCGACCGAGGCGGCGGCGCTGGGCGTGGCGGGGTCGCTGATCTTCGCGGCGCTAGAGGGCAAGCTCACCTTCGCCATGCTCAACGCCTCGGCCGAGGCGACGGCGCGCAACACCGCACTGCTTGGGTTGATCATCCTCGGCGCTTATCTGCTCAATTACATCCTGACCCTGATCAATGTTCCGCAGGCGCTGGCGGAGACCATCTCACACCTGCCCGTGCCACCCTGGGCGATCATGCTGGCGATCATCGGCATGTATTTCGCGCTGGGCACTTTCATGGAGGGCTTCTCCATGATCATCACCACCGTGCCCGTGGTCTTTCCGATCGTCGTCTCGCTTGGCTATGACGCGGTTTGGTTCGGCGTGGTCGTCACCATGCTAGTGGAGATCGCGGCCATCAGCCCGCCGGATGGAACGGTGATGTATGTGCTGCAGGGCATGCGGCCGCGGGGCGGGCCGATTACCGATGTCTTCGCGGGGGTGATGCCTTTCCTGGCCGTCTATCTGGCTGCGGTCATCCTCCTCCTGCTCTGGCCACAGATCGCGCTCTGGCCTCTTCAGTTTTTCGGCTAGGGCGGAAGCGGCCTGGCGCAAAGTGAGGTCCGGGGAGCCTCAAGGCTCCCCGGTGGAGGGGCTGGGGAAGGCTACTATAGCCTCACCCCAGGATCCAAAGGCGGTATTCTCAGCGGGATGCGGGTGCGCGCGCCGTATGGGTGGCCAGTACCGCCTCGGTGGCCGCGTCGATTTCCTCCAGCCTCACCTCATACCCCCAGAGTGCCGCGGCATGGGCCAGTGTGGCCTGGGCATCGCGCTCGGCCAGCAGTCGGCCGGGGCGGGTGCGGTGCTGGAGCATCAGGCGGCGGTCGCCGGCGAGATCGACATCCACCACCTGGATGTCGGGGTCGCTCTCGGCCGGGTCGTAGCTCCGGGCCAGGCTGCGCCGGATCTCCCGGTAGCCGGCATCGTCGTGGATGGCGTCCACCAGCAGGGTGGGGGCGGCGGTGTCGTCAAGAAGCCGGAACATGCGGAAGCGCCGCATCACCGCGGGAGAGAGGTATTGCAGGACGAAGCTCTCGTCCCGGAAATTCGCCCAGGCGTAGCGCAGCGTTCCCAGCGGGTCGCCATTTCCGGCGATGTCGGGGAACCAGGCGCGGTCCTCTTCCGTGGGATCCAGGCAGATGCGCTCGATATCGGTCATCATGGCATAACCGAGCGCATAAGGATTGAAGCCGCCCGCCGCGGCCGGATGGTCGAAACCGGGCTGCGTGATCACGTTGCTGGTGGAGTGGATGACCTCCAGGAAAGCGGCATCGTCGATCTGGCCGGTTTCGTGCAGCCGGGTCATGATCCGCTGGTGCACCCAGGTTGCGCAGCCCTCGTTCATCAGCTTCACCTGGGGCTGCGGGTAGAAATACTGGGCGATCAGCCGGACGATGCGGATGACCTCCCGTTCCCAGGGCTGAAGGCGGGGCGAGACCTTCTCGATGAAATAAAGCAGGTTCTCTTCGGGCAGCCCGAGGCGGCGGCGGCGCTCGGCGGTCTGGTCCGGGCCTGCGGAAGCCTTCGTGCTGGGCACCGTCCGCCAGAGATCGTTGAACATGAGCTCGTCATATTCGCGCCGCTCGCGCTCGCGCTTCTGATCCGTCCTCAGGTTAAGCGGGCGGGCGCCGTCATGCCGGTGGACACCATTGGCCGACAGGGCGTGCGCCGCATCGAGCACGCGCTCCACGGCGGCAATGCCGTAGCGGTCCTCGCAGGAGGAAATGTAGGAGCGGGCGAACTCCAGGTAGTCGAGGATCGCCGAGGCGTCGGTCCATTGCCGGAACAGGTGGTTGTTGCGGAAGAAATGGTTATGGCCGAAGGCGGCGTGGGCAATGACCAGCGCCTGCATCGTGGCCGTGTTCTCCTCCATCAGATAGCTGATGCAGGGATTCGAATTGATCACCACCTCATAGGCCAGGCTGGAAAGACCCTGGCGATAGCTGGATTCATGCTGCAGGAAGCGCTTGCCATAGGACCAGTGCCGGTAGGTCAGCGGCATGCCATGCGCGGTGTAAACATCGAGCATCTGCTCCGAGGTGATCACCTCGATCCGGTTCGGATAGACCTCGAGCCCGAGTTCCTCCAGCGCGATGCGCTCGATCGCGTCGTAGCTGCGCTGCAGGGTGCGAAAATCCCAGTCGGTTCCGCTGTAGAGCAGGGAGGGTTGGATCAGCGTGCTCATCCCGCCGTCGCCTCCTTCCGTCCGAACAGGTCGCGGAAGACCGGGAAGATCTCACGCCGGTCGGTGACGCGCCGCATGGCAAGGCGCGGCACCCGTTCCGACAGGGGCCTGTAGCCGCGCCAGAGATCGGTTTCGGAGTGGATCATCGAGCCAGGGGTGGCCACCTCGATATAGGCGAAGTGCTGGACGATGGGCAGGATGTCCTGCTCCAGCAAGGCCAGCGCCCGCTGCGTGTCGGTGCTGTAGTTGTCGCCATCCGAGGCCTGGGCCGCGTAGATGTTCCAGGAATCCTTGGGGTAGCGGTCCCGCTGGATGCGGACCAGCTCGGCCAGGGCGGTCGAGACCACGGTGCCGCCCGTACGGGGGTCGGTGAAGAAGGTCTGCTCGTCTACCTCCTCCGCCGTCTCGGTATGGCGGATGAAGACCAGTTCCACGCGCTTGTAGCGGCGCTCCAGGAAGACATGCAGCAGCAGGAAGAACCGCTTGGCCAGGTCCTTCATGTGCTCGGACATGGAGCCCGACACGTCCATCAGGCAGAAGACGACTGCCCGTGCCGAGGGCTTGGGAATCTGGGCGTAGCGGCGGTAGCGCAGGTCCACCGGGTCGATCCACGGCACGCGGGCCAGGCGGCGCTGGATATTGGCCAGCTCGGCCTTCAGCACGGCCAGGCGCCCGGCATCGTCGCCGCGCCCTTCCAGCGCGGCGATCTCCGCCTCCAGCGCCAGCACCTCCGCCGGCTTCGGGCGGCGGAGGCCGATCCGGCGCGCCATCGAGTGCCGCATGGTGCGGGCCATGTCGATCTGCGAAGGCGCACCATCGGTGCTGATACCCGCGCGCACGGGCACCACCGTTTCCGTTGCCGTGATCTGGTTCTTGGTCAGATCCGGCAACTCGAGATCCTCGAAGAAGAGGTCGAGGAACTCGTCGCGGGTGAGGACGAAGCGGAAGCTGTCCTCACCATCGCCGCCGCCCTGCCCCGCGCCGCTGCCTCCGCCGCCCCCGCCCTTGCCGCCGGGCGGGCGCGGGATCTTGTCGCCGGCCGAGAATTCGCGGTTCCCCGGCAGCACGAACTCCCGCTTCCCCGTGGAGAAGACCTTACGGAAGCTCGGCTCATGCAGCGAATCAGCGGGAATGACGACGGCTTGGTCGTGCCCAACCTCCCGCAGCGTGCCCTTGTCGATCGCGTTACGCGCCGCCTGCTTTATCGCGGAACGGGCACGGGCGAGGACGCGCTGGCGGTTCTCCAGGTTCTTGCCATGTGGGTTGGGTCGGCGATCGATGATGTCCAATGGCGGGGCTCAGGCGGATTGCTTGACGCGCATGTACCACTCGACCAGCCGGCGGACCTGCCGCTCGGTGTAGCCACGCGCGACCATGCGGGCGACAAACTCGTTGTGCTTCTTCGCGGTTTCGTTGTCCTTCTTGGACCCGAAGCTGATGACCGGCAGCAGGTCCTCGACCTGGCTGAACATCCGCTTCTCGATGACATCCCGCACCTTCTCGTAGCTCGTCCAGGACGGATTCTTTCCGCTGTTGGCGGCACGGACGCGAAGGGCGAACTTCACCACCTCGTTGCGGAAATCCTTCGGGTTGGCGATGCCGGCCGGCTTCTCGATCTTCGTCAGCTCGGCATTCAGCAGCTCCCGGTCCAGCATCTGTCCGGTGTCGGGGTCCTTGAAGTCCTGGTCCTCGATCCAGGCATCGGCATAATCCAGGTAGCGGTCGAAGAGGTTCTGGCCGTAGTCGCCGTAGCTCTCCAGATAGGCCTTCTGGATCTCGTTGCCGATGAACTCGGCGTAGCGGGAGGCCAGCTCGTTCTTGATGGTGGCGAGATAGGCCTGCTCGGTCTCGGCCGGGAACTGCTCGCGCCGGATTGCCTGCTCCAGCACATACATCAGATGGACGGGATCGGCCGCCACCTCGGCGGAGGAGTAGTTGAAGGTCGCGGACAGCACCTTGAAGGCGAAGCGGGTCGAGATGCCGTCCATGCCCTCGTCCACGCCCGCGGCGTCGCGGTACTCCTGCATGGTCCGGACCTTGGGATCGGTCTCCCGGATATTCTCGCCGTCATAGACGCGCATCTTGGCGAAGGGGCGCGAATTGGCGTGGGGCTTCAGGCGGGACAGCACGGCGAAGCGGGCCAGCATCTCCAGCGTGTGCGGTGCACAGGGCGCCTCCGCCAGGGCGGAGCTGCTGATCAGCTTCTCATAGATCTTCCGCTCCTCGGTGACGCGGAGGCAGTAGGGCACCTTCACGACGCTGACGCGGTCCAGGAAGGCTTCGTTGGTCCGGTTGTTCCGGAAGCTCTGCCACTCCGCCTCGTTCGAATGCGCGAGGATGATGCCCTGGAAGGGAATGGCGCCGATATTCTCGGTGCCCATGTAGTTGCCTTCCTGCGTCGCCGTCAGCAGCGGGTGCAGCATCTTGATCGGCGCCTTGAACATCTCCACGAATTCGAGGAGGCCCTGGTTGGCGCGGTTCAGCCCGCCGGAGAAGCCATAGGCATCCGGGTCGTTCTGGCTGAAGCTCTCGAGCTTGCGGATATCCACCTTGCCGACCAGGGCAGAGATGTCCTGGTTGTTGTCGTCGCCCGGCTCGGTCTTGGCGATGGCGATCTGCTTGCGGCGGGACGGGTAGAGGCGGACGACGCGGAAGCTCTCAATGTCGCCTTCGGATTCTTCCAGGCGCTTCAGCGCCCAGGGGCTGGCGATGCCGGTCAGGACGCGGCGCGGGATACGGTAACGCTCCTGCAGCATATCGCCCATCGTGTCCGGGTCGAACAGCCCGAGCGGGCTCTCGAAAATGGGGCTGATCTCGTCGCCATGCTTGAGCGCATAGATCGGCTCGCGCTCCATCAGGGCCTTCAGACGCTCGCCCAAGGAGGACTTGCCGCCGCCCACGGGGCCGAGGAGGTACAGAACCTGCTTACGTTCCTCCAGGCCCTGCGCAGCATGGCGGAAGAAAGCCACGATCCGCTCGATCGTCTCTTCCATGCCGTGGAAGTCCGAAAAAGCGGGATAGACCCGGATGGTGCGGTTCATGAAAATCCGCCCGAGGCGCGGATCGCGGGACGTGTCGATGACCTCCGGCTCCCCGATGGCGCGAAGCATGCGCTCGGCCGGGCTGGCATAGCAGAGCGGGTCCTCGCGACAGGCCCGCAGATACTCGGCGAGGCTCATCTCCACCGCGCGCGTACGTTCGCGCATGCTGGCGTGTAGCGAGAAGATGTCGTCCGAAGCATCCATCAAGACACTCTCCGTGCGTACCCCATCGGGGACAAAGCCGAAATCGACGCCGCTCTCTCTATCTGTTCTATTGGTTTTGACTTCCGCGTTTACAATTGCATGCCCTCTCATTCTCGCTCCCGGCTACCGCGCTACGGCAACCGTCCTGCAGAAGCCTAACGCAGTCACGTTGCCCGCTTCATCAATTACTTTCATGGCATCCGCCCCCGAGGGCGCCCCGTCCGGGGTCTCGGGCCCGAGTTCGTCCGAGCGCCCTGACCGGCGCCGCCCTGGCATTCCCTGGCGCGGGCCGGGTGGCGTGCCGGCAACCCTATGAATCCGCTGGCCGGCGCCTCGTCCGGTGCCGGGTGACGGGGGCACTGGCACCCCGGGCAGGGAGCGCCCGGATCAGGCCCGGGCCATTCATCCGGGACAGGGAACATACCCGTGATGGATCAGTTTGGCCGGGATGATCGGCCAGGCAGGGCATCCATGGCCGATTCGTATGGCGCGCTTCGAGTCGTGGCAGCCGGCTGCGGTGCCATTCGGCACACTGCCAAACGATGGTGACGGTCTTATCAGTATGTGGGCGAGAGGGGCGGCTCCGCGGGCGCATGCTTCTACAGGGCCGGTCAGCGCCTCGCTGGGAGGAGCCGGCTCCAGAGCCGTGCGGCATGCGGCGACGGCCCTTGGCGGCGCAGCATCAAGTTACATTCGGCAGCCCCGGCCGGGGCTGCCGCAACGCACAAGTACTCAGGATCAGCAGAAGGTTCAGGCGCGCTTCCAGCGCCGCCCTAAAGAAGACGGGGAGCGTAAGCCCCCCGGCTGCTTCAGCCCTTCGAGACGCCCCAGAACTGCGGGTAGGGCGACTTCGCGATGCCGGAGACATTGCTCCGCCAGGCGGTGTTGCCAACGAAGAAGCCGGTCGGGATCACCGTAACGAAGTCCATGGACATCTTGTTGATCTTGTCCATGGAGGCCTTGGCGGCCGTGGCGTCGGTCAGAGTGAACCACTCGCTGATCGCGCCCTGTACCTCGTCCGATTTCGCCCAGCCCGAGAGCGAGCTGCCGCCGCCCGCATCCAGCGCCTTGTGCCCGGCGGGCGTCACGCATTCCGCGCCCGCCACCCAGGTGTGGCTCAGGTGCCAGCCGCCCTGCGTGGGGGCGCCCTTGTTGATCGTGCGCGTGGATTGCGTGCCCCAATCCATGGCCAGCATGTCCACATTCACCCCGGCGCGCCTCAGCATGTCCGCCGTCACCTCGCCCTGGTTCTTCACATGGGGCACGTCGGTGGCGACCGGCAGGATAATGGTTTCGCCCTTGTAGCCAGCCGCCTCGAGCAGCTTCTTCGCCTCATCCACGCGGCGCGGGCCCTTCAGGCGCTCACCGCCCATCTCGGTGTAGAAGGGAGTGCCGGGGGTGAAGAAGCTCGGCATGCGCTTCCAGAGGGAATCATCCCCCGTGACCGCCTGCATGTAGTCCTCCTGGTTCACCAGGAGCTGCAGCGCCTGGCGGGCGCGCGCATCGTTGAAGGGGGCGTGCAGGTGGTTCAGCTTCAGGAGGCCGACATTGCCCAGCGGGTCGGCAACGTCGATCTTGATCTGCCGGTTCCGCTTCAGCAGCGGAACCAGGTCGTTGACCGGCTGCTCCCACCAGTCGATCTCGCCGGCCTGCAGCGCGGCGGCGGCCGTACCGGCATCGGACATGGTCACCCATTCGATGCGGTCGAAATTCATGCGCTTGCCGCCGGCCAGCCAATCATTGGCGCCGTCGCGCGGCGCATAGCCATCGAAGCGCTGGAAGACGGCCCGCGCGCCGGCCACCCACTCGTCGCGCTTGAACACCATCGGCCCGGAGCCGACATATTCGGTGATGGCCTTGAAGCTGTCCGTGCTCGCGATGCGCTCCGGCATGATGCAGAGCAGCAGGGTCGTGCTCTTCGCAAAGGCGAAAAGCAGCTTCGGGAAGGGCTGCTTCAGCTGGATGCGGAAGTTGCGGTCGTCCACCGTGCTGATCTCATTCAGCACCGCGCGCAGCCGCATGCCCATGACATCCCGCGGCATCCAGCGCTTGATGGAAGCAACGGCATCCTTGGCCAGGACCGGCTCGCCGTCATGGAACTTCAGGCCGGGCCGCAGGCGGATGGTCCAGGTCAGCCCGTCGGAGGAGACCTCATGCCCCTCGGCCATCTGCGGCTGCGGCTCGAACTTGCTGTCGATGCCGTAAAGCTGGTCCCAAACGAGAAGGCTGGCATTGCGCACCACCTGCTGCGTGGTCATCACAGGGTCGAAGTTGGTGAGGTCGGCCTGCGGGACGAAGCGCAGCACGCGATCGGACTGGGCAAGCGAGAGCCGCGGGGCCGCCACCGTGCCGGCCAGGCCACCAAGGGTTAGTCCGAGGGCCGTGCGACGCGTGATATTCATATGCGGGTATTCCTGATCTCGGGGATGGCCGGAACGCCGGAGTGTGGCCCGGGCCATGGACCCGTGCATTCCAACCGTCAATTGCGGCCCCGGCTTCGCAAAGCCCGTGCCATGGCGCCGGGCCGGATTGCCAGCCATGCGCCAGCCCGCAACTGTGCCGGCCCGCCGCCGGAGATGCACCGATGCTACCGAACCTCGCGCCAGACATGGCCCTGGCCACCCGGCTATTCGACACGCTGCGGGAGCGCAGCTTCGACGGCGTGGGCGTGACGCGCGAAGCCTATGGTCCCGGCGAGGAAATGGCCCATGCGCTGCTGCGGGCGGAGGGGAAGGCGCTGGGGCTGGAGAGCCGCACGGACCATGCCGGCAATCTCTACCTGACCTTGCCGGGGCGGGACCGCAGCCTGCCCCGGGTAATCCTGGGCAGCCACCTGGACAGCGTGCCGCAGGGCGGGAATTACGACGGTGCCGCCGGGGTTCTGGCCGGGTTGGCCACGCTGGCGGGGCTGCGGCGGGCCGGATTCGCGCCCGGGCGCGACCTGACGGTCATGGCGATCCGGGCGGAGGAGGGCGGTGCCTGGTTTCCGGGTTATCCGGGCAGTCGCGGCGCGCTGGGCACCCTGCCGCCCGAATTCCTGGAAAAGCGGCGGCCGGATAGTGGCCTGACCCTTGCCGAGCACATGGCCGCGTTGGGCTTCGATCCGGAGGCGGTGCGCGCCGGCAAGCCCGCCCTGCGACCGGACGAAGTGGCCGCCTATCTGGAGATCCATATCGAGCAGGGGCCGGTTCTGGACCGGGAGAGGATCCCCGTGGGCATTGTCACCGGCCTGCCGGGCAACCGCCGCGTGCGCGCCGGACGGGTGATCGGGGAGTACAACCATTCCGGCGCTACGCCCCGCGCCTTTCGGCGTGACGCGGTGATGGCCGCGGCCGAACTCGCGATGCGGCTGGATGCCGAGTGGGAGCGGCTGGACGCGGAGGGCGTGCCGCTGGTCTGCACCTTCTGCACCCTCTCCACCGGCGAGCGGGCGGGCATGGCGGTCATCCCTGGGGAAGTGAACTTCCAGCTGGATATCCGCAGCCCCGAGCAGTCAGCGATCGACCATATGTATGCCGTGCTGGATGCGGCGATCGAGGAAGTGGGGCGCAAGCGCGGCGTGACGGTGCGGCTGGATGACCAGAACAGCATCCGCCCCACGCCCATGGACCCCGGCGTGCAACAGGGCCTGCTGCGCGCGGCGGAGGCGCTGGGCGTGCCCTGCAAGCGCATGTCTTCCGGCGGCGGACATGACGCGGGGAACTTCGCGGCGGCGGGCATCCCCTCCGGCATGCTCTTCGTACGGAACCAGAACGGGAGCCACAATCCGGATGAAGCAATGCGGATGGAGGACTTCGCGCAGGCGGCGGCTGTGATGCTGCACTGGGCGGTAGAGGTGGCGGAGGCCTGAAAAGCCGGGGGAAGACATCCCCCTGCGCTGGTGCGCCGGCGTCACCGGCGCACCCCAAATGCGAAGAAAAAGATGATGGGGGGTCCAGGGGGAAGAATTCGTTCTTCCCCCTGGTTCCGTCAGCCGGCGCCCATCGCCTTCTTCGCCATGGCCACCGCCCCTTCCTTCGTCCGCGCTGCGCCGACGAAGCGGCGCAGATGCACGAAAACAGCGTCCGGCACCCCGCTTTCCCGGGCCAGATCCTCCTCCTGCAGCCCCGCCCAGGCCTCCGGCAGCGGCAGGCGCTGGGCGAAGGAGCCGGGCTCGGGCGGCATGGTGTCCAGCATCCAGTTGCCGTTGGAGGCCGGGCTGACGGTGAAGAGCACGGGCAGGTCATGGGCGAAGACCGTGCTCTTCCAGGGCATGCCGCGGTCCAGCACGAGGATGCGTGGGTCTTCCCCGGCGCGGTGTGCGGCCAGGACGAAGGCCTCGGCGGCGTGGCGCGCGCGCAACCCCTCCACCCGGCGGCGCAGGACGCCTTCCACGAAGGTGGTTGCCTGTAGGAAAGCGGCATCGCCCGCGGTGGGGCCGGTCGAGGCAGGGTCATCCCAGGGCGGGTTGAAGTCGCCAACCAGGGCGGCGAGGCTGAGATTGTCATCAATCATCGGGCCGGTGACCGAGACGCCGTTGTCCAGCTCGTCAATCCGCCGGACCAGCTTGGTGTCCAACTCCGTGGCGATGGCGAGGGCGAAGCCCGCAGCCTCGGGCGGAAGCAACGCGGCAACCGCGCGCTCGCCATAGACCTGCCAGACCAGCCCGGCCGAGGAAAAGGGCGTGCCATCCTGGCGCAGCGGCGCGCCGCGCTGGTGGTGGTCGAAGCGCTGGGTCGCCGGGTCGTATTGGGTGCCGACATCCCAGACGATATTGGCACTCGCGATCAGATCGGGCTTTCGCGTGCGCAGCAGGGTGTGGTCGGCACCCGGCTCGCGCAGGCCCAGCGCCAGGCGCAGGACGGCATAGGCGAAGACTTCGTCGCAGTGGAACTTGCCGCTATGGGTGGCAAGGACGGGGCCGGTGGAGGCGTTCACTGGGCCACTAGGTCCCGGCTGCGGAGCAGGGCGGCCGTGCTGGGGGCGCGGCCGCGAAAGTCGATATAGAGTTGCATGGGATCGCGCGTGTCTCCGGCGCTGAGCAGGGTGCGCAGCCGGGCGGCCACGACAGGGTCAAAGGGGTTCTGCACTTCGGTGAAGGCCTCGAAGCCGTCGGCATCGAGCACTTCCGCCCAAAGGTAGGAGTAGTAGCCGGCCGCATAGCCGCCACCGGCGAAGAGATGCTGGAAATGGGCGGGGCGGTGGCGGATGCCGATTTCCGCGGGCATGCCGATCGAGGCGAGGTACTCGGCCTCGAAGCGGTCGATATCGATCGTCCCCGGCGCCGGGTGGCTGTGCAGCGCCATGTCGATCAGGGCGGATGCCGTGTACTCGACCGTGGCGAAGCCCTGGTTGAAGCCCCGCGCCGAAAGCAGGCGGGCAATCAGCTCGTCGGGCACCGGGGCGCCGGTGGCGTGGTGGCGGGCGTAGCGGCGCAGGGTCTCGGGCAGGGCGATCCAGTGCTCGTAGATCTGGGAAGGCAGCTCCACGAAGTCGCGGCGAACCGAGGTGCCGGACTGGCTGGGGTAGCGCACCTTGCTGAGCAGCCCGTGCAGCCCATGGCCGAATTCGTGGAACAGGGTTTCCGCGTCGTCGAAGCTCAGCAGCGTGGGGTCGGACTTCGCGAAGTTGTTGTTATTCACGATGACCGGCGAGACCGGGGTGTCCATGCTCTCCTGGTCGCGATAGCTGCTCATCCAGGCGCCGGAACGCTTATCCGCGCGGGCATAGGGATCGGCCAGGAAGACGCCGACATGGCCCTCCGCGTCCAGCACCTCATAGGCGCGGACATCCGGGTGATAGACGGGCGCCTGCGGGATCTCGGCAAAGGTGATGCCGAAGAGCCTCGTCGCCGTGTCGAAGGCGGCCTGCTGGATGTTCTCGAAGACGAAGTAGGGCTTCAGCTCGGCCTCATCGAGATCGTAATCGGCCTGGCGGACCTTCTCGGCGTAGAAGCGCCAGTCCCAGGGGGCGAGCGGGCCCTCGAAGCCGTCCTTGCGGGCCACGGCCAGCAGGCGGTCCCGCTCGGCGGCGGCCTTGCGCTTGGCGGGTTCCCAGACCTCGGCCAGCAGGTTCTGCACGGCCTCCTGCGTTCCGGCCATGGAATCGGCCAGGCGGAACTCGGCGAAGTTCCTGTAGCCCAGGAGTTGCGCGCGCTCGTTGCGCAGGGCGAGGATCTCGGGGATCAGGGGGCGGTTGTCGTGCTCCCCGGGATGGGTGCCGCGGGCGATCCAGGCCTTGAAGGCCACCTCCCGCAGGTCCCGCCGCGTGGAGAAGGTGAGGAAGGGCTCGATCAGGGAGCGGGAGAGGGTGACGACGAAGCCGGGCACGCCTCGCTCGGCCGCCGCGCTGGCCATGCCGTCCCGCAGGAAGGCAGGAAGGCCATCGAGATCGGCCTCCGTAAGGGGCAGCTGCCAGGCGGCCTCGTCATGGACGACATTCTGGCCGAAGGCGGTGTGCAGTACGGCCAAGCGCTCGGAAATGGCGGTCATGCGGGCCTTGGCCGCCTCGTCCAGCGCCGCGCCGGAGCGGATGAAGCCGAGATGGGTGCGCTCCAGCAGCCGCATCTGGTCCTCCTCCAGCCCCAGGCTCTCCCGCTGGCGATAGAGGGCATCGACCCGCGCGAAGACCGCCGGATCCAGCGAGACGCGCATGCCGTGCTGGGCGAGGCGCGGCGACATCTCCCGGTCCAGAGCCTCCAGCGCCGGGCCGCCCAGGCTGACGACGAGGTTCGAAAAGACCTCGCTCACCCGCGTCAGCACGCGGCCGCTGCGCTGCAGGGCCTCGATGGTGTTGGCGAAGCTCGGCGGCTCCGGGTTGTTTCCGATGCCTGCGATCTCCGTGAGATGCAGGGCCATGGCGCCCTCGAAGGCCGGGACGAAGTGTTCCGGCCGGATCCGATCGAAGGGCGGCAGGCCGAACGGGGTGGTCCAGGGGGCCAGGAGAGGGTTGGTCTCGCTCATGGGCCCATACGCAGCGGAAGGGGCGGCCGGGTCAAGGCGAAGCGCGATCCGGGCCTCCGGTGCCGCCCTGCGGCAGGGTGTTCAGCCAGCGGCCACCCAGGGCAGCGGGGGGTGGTTCGCACGGGCGAGCGGCGCCCTGGGCCGCCCGTCCTCCGTCCAATTGGCATCGTCCAGCCAGGCGGCGATGGCGTCGCGCCGGGCCGGCCATTCATCAGCCAGGATGGAAAATTGGGCGGTGTCCCGCAGCCTTCCCTTCACCACCTTGATGGCGCGCAAGGTGCCCTCGTAGCGGAAGCCCAGCCGCGCGGCCGCATCGCGGGAGGGCTGGTTCATCGCGTGGCATTTCCAGACCAAGCGGCGATAGCCGAGATCATCCATCGCGTAGCGCATCAGCAGGAACATGGCTTCCGTGGCGGCGCGGCTGCGCTGGAGCCGGGGGGAGAACCAGATATTGCCGATTTCGATGGCTGAATCGGCGGGAAAGATCTCCATCAGGGTCAGCCAGCCATCCACCGTACCGGTGCGGCGGGGGCGGATGGCCCAGGCGATCGGGTCGTGCTGGGCGGCGAAGGCGGCGACATGACGGCGCATCGCAGCCTCATCCGCGAAGGGTCCATAGCCCAGATAGGCCCAGCCCGGCTCCGCCCCTGGTGCCTGGGCGGCCTGCCAGAGCTCGGCTGCGTGGCTGGTGTGCAGCGGCTCCAGATCCAGGCTGGCCCCGCGCAAGGGAATGCGGGCCGGCAGCGGCCGGGGGGTTGGATCGACTTCGGGGCCCAAAGGAGGACCGAGGGGAGCGGAATCGGGCATGGCGGCGATGCTGCCGGGACGCGGCAGCGGCCTCAAGGTGCCTGACCAAACCGTGCCGCATTGCACAAGACGCGCACCGACCCCATACCGTCCGGCCATGGCGACCGAACCCACCCCTGTCCATCCGAGCGCGGACCCGAAGCGTCCGGCTATGTCAGCCTTCCTGAACGAGACGGTGCTGGAGGTCCGGCACTGGACCGACCGGCTCTTCTCCTTCCGCTGTACGCGCGATCCGGGATTCCGCTTCGCCGCCGGGCAGTTCGCGATGATCGGGCTGATGGTGGAAGGCAAGCCGCTGATGCGGGCCTATTCCGTTGCCTCGCCCCCTTGGGAGGACACGCTGGAGTTCCTCTCCATCAAGGTGCAGAACGGCCCCCTGACCTCCCGGCTGCAGAACATCCAGCCCGGCGATACGGTGCTGATCAACCGCAAGCCCGTGGGCACGCTGCTGCTGGACAACCTGCTGCCGGGCAAGAACCTGTGGTTCCTCTCCACCGGCACCGGCCTTGCCCCTTTCATGTCCCTGATCCGCGAGCCCGAGGCCTATGATCGCTTCGATAAGGTGATCGTGACCCATACGGTGCGGCAGATCGAGGAACTGGCCTATCGCGACTACATCACCAAGGAGCTGATGCAGCACGAGTTCCTGGGCGAGATGGTCCAGGAGAAGCTGGTCTATTACCCCAGCGTTACACGCGAGGAGTTTCCGAACCGCGGCCGGATCACGGAGTTGATGGATAGCGGGAAGCTCTATTCCGATACCGGCCTGCCCCCTCTCTCTCCGGAGCATGACCGCGTGATGCTTTGCGGCTCGCCGGAGATGCTGGTGGATACGCGCGCGCGGCTCGATGCCCTGGGCATGAAGGAGGGCAGCCAGCATGAACCCGGGCATTACGTGATCGAGAAGGCCTTCGTCGAAAAATAATTCTCCGATGACGAAATTGTTGCCCACAAGTTAGGAATCAGGGCAGAGTCCTCGTGAACGCGGCCGGCAGAGTCGCGTCACGAGGGAAGTTTTCATGTCCGAGAAAGGAAAGGCAGGCCGTCGCGGCCTGCTGCGCGCCGCTGCGGTCGGCGCAACCGGGGCTGCCGTACTCGCCACGCCGGGCGTCAGCCGGGCCCAGACCACCACGCTCCGCTTCCAGTCCACCTGGCCCCAGCGCGACATCTTCCATGAATTCGCCCAGGACTATGTGGAACGGGTGAACCGCATGGCCGGCGGCAGGCTGCGGCTGGAGCTGCTGGCGGCGGGCGCGGTGGTGGGTGCCTTCCAGGTGCTGGATGCGGTGCATGCCGGTACGCTCGACGGAGGACACGGGGTCGCCGCCTACTGGTTCGGCAAGAACAAGGCCTTTTCCCTGTTCGGCACCACCCCGCCCTGGTTCGGCGATGCCAACCAGATGCTGGGCTGGTTCTACCATGGCGGCGGTGAGGCCCTGTACAGGGAGCTGCTGCACGACGTCCTGAAGATGAACGCCATCGGCTTTCTCTCCGGGCCGATGCCCACCCAGCCCTTCGGCTGGTTCAAGCAGCCGATCGAGCGGGCGGACCAGATCCGGGGCCTGAAATACCGCACCGTCGGGTTAGCTGCAGACCTGTTGGCGGAAATGGGCGCGGCGGTGGTGTCTCTTCCGGGCGGCGAGATCGTGCCGGCGCTGGAGCGCGGCGTGATCGACGGGGCGGAGTTCAACAACCCCTCCTCCGACCGCGTGCTCGGCTTTCCCGACGTCGCCAAGAACTACATGATTCAGAGCTACCACCAGCGCGTGGAAAGCTTCGAAATCCTGTTCAACCGGCAAAAATACGAAGGGCTGCCGCAGGAGCTGCAGGCGATCCTCCGCTACGGGGCAGAAGCGGCCTCGGCCGACATGTCCTGGAAGCTGCAGGACCGCTATTCAAAGGACCTGCTGGAGATGACCCAGCGCCAGGGCGTGCAGGCGCGCCCCCTGCCCCGCCCGGTGCTGGATGCGCAGCTCGCCGCCTGGAACAAGGTGATCGAACGGCTGGAGGGCGACAACTCCAACCCGAATAACGGGCCCTTCTTCAAGAAGGTCTGCGACAGCCAGCGGGAGTGGTGCCGGCGCGTGGGCAATTTCTTCCTGCGCTACGAGGCAAGCCAGGTTGTCTCCTACAACCACTTCTTCGCCAACCGCTGAGGCATGCCGGCGGGGCGCGGCCCCGCCGGCCTTCCACGGAACACAAGGAGCGTCATGCAGCGCATCCTGCTGGGGATCGACCGGCTTTCGACCATGGTCGGCCAGGCCTTCGCCTGGTGTGTTCTGGGCCTCACCTTCGTCGTCACCTATGAAGTCGTGGCGCGCTACGCCTTCCGCGCGCCGACGACCTGGGGCTACGACGTCAGCTACATGCTCTACGGCACGCTGTTCATGATGGCCGGCGCCTATGCGCTGTCCCGCAACGGCCATGTGCGCGGCGACTTTCTCTACCGTATGATGGCGCCACGCTGGCAGGCACGGCTGGATGCGCTGCTCTACCTGCTCTTCTTCTTCCCGGCGATCTTCGCTTTCATGATCTATGGCTGGCACTTCTTTGGAGAGAGCTACGCCCAGAACGAGCGTTCGATGTTCTCCCCGACGGGGCCGGTGATATGGCCCTTCAAGTTCCTCATCCCGCTGGTCGGCTTCCTGCTGCTGCTGCAGGGATTGGCGGAATTCGTGCGCTGCATCCACTGCATCCGCGATGGGCAATGGCCACAGCGCCTCTCGGATGTGGAGGAGCTGGACCAGATCATCCTGGCCCAGGCCGAGGCGCGCGGGGCCGAGGCGCTGGCGGCCGATCTGGCACGCGGCGCCGATATCGCAGTCGCCCCCCCCGCCGAGGCTGTGCCGCGAGAGCGCGCCAGCGACCAGCAGGACGGCCGGTGACACCAATCGAGGACGCCCCTTCCTCTTCCGGACGAGACAACGCCCGACCATGAGCGATCCCGCCCTCGGCCTGACCATGCTCGGGCTGTTCCTGTTCTTCATCCTGCTGGGATTTCCCATCGCCTTCACCCTAATGGCGATGGGGTTGTTCTTCGGCTATCTCGGCATGGGGGATCGTGTTTTCGACCTGCTGGTGCAGCGCACCTATGCCGTGATGGCGAATGACGTGCTCATCTCCGTGCCGCTCTTCGTCCTCATGGGCTATGTGATCGAGCGGGCGAACATTCTCGATCGCCTTTTCCGCTCGCTGCAGATGGCATCGGGCAACATCCCCGGCAGCCTCGCCGTCGCGACACTTGCCACCTGTGCGCTTTTCGCCACCGCCACCGGCATCGTCGGCGCGGTGGTGACGCTGATGGGGCTGCTCGCCTTTCCCGCGATGTTGAAAGCCGGATACGATGTCCGGCTCGCCGCGGGGGTTACCTGCGCGGGCGGATGCCTGGGCATCCTTATCCCGCCCTCGATCATGCTGATCCTCTATGGCGCGACCGCGGGCGTCTCGGTCGTGCAGCTCTATGCGGCGGCCTTCATTCCCGGCGCGATGCTGGCGATGGGCTACATCGTCTATGTCATCATTCTGGCGATGCTGAAGCCGCAAGTGGCGCCGCGCCTTCCGCCGGAGGAGCGCAATGTTCCCTTCGGGCAGATCCTGCTGGCGCTCATCACCTCCTTTGTGCCGCTGGCGCTGCTGATCACCTCGGTGCTTGGTGCCATTCTGATGGGGTTGGCGACACCGAGCGAGGCCGCCGCCATGGGCAGCCTGGGCTCCATCATCCTGGCCATCGTCTACCGCGCCTTCACCTGGGAGAAGCTGCGGCAGAGCGTCTATCTCACCGCCCGGACCTCGGCGATGGTGTGCTGGCTGTTCGTCGGCTCCTATATCTTCTCCTCGGTCTTCGGTTATCTCGGCGGCCAGTCGGTGGTCGAGGAATTCGTGAAGTCGCTGCCGCTGAACAGCTTCACCTTCATGATCCTGGCGCAGGCCATCATTTTCGTGCTGGGCTGGCCGCTGGAATGGACGGAGATCATCGTGATCTTCGTGCCGATCTTCCTGCCGCTGCTGGATGATTTCGGCATCAGCCCCCTCTTCTTCGGGGTGATGATCGCCCTCAACCTCCAGACCTCCTTTCTCTCCCCGCCCGTGGCGATGGCGACCTTCTACTTGAAGGGCGTGGCGCCGAAGTATGTCCGGCTGGAGGACATCTTCGCCGGCGTCATGCCCTTCATCTACATCGTCGTGATGAGCATGATGCTCATGTATTTTGTGCCGGAACTGGTGACCTGGCTGCCCGACAAACTCTATGGCGGCGATGTCACGGCCGATCCTTCCCTGACCATGGAAGCCCCGCCCAGCGGCGGCTTCAACGAAGAGGAGACGCTGCGCGAGTGATCGCCACGATGAGGCCCGGCCTGCGCGCGCAGCACGCTGCCGGCTGGATCGCGGAAGCGCTCTCCACCGGGAATCCGCTCGCGGCGCTGCCGCTTGAAATTGCGCCGCGTGGGCGCCGGGAGGGCGAGCGTGTGGCCTTGCTGGCCCTCGATGCCCTGGCCATCGCGCCCTGCGGCCTGCGCGTGGCTGGGGATGTGGCGGGGCCGGTGATCGAGGCACGGCTGCTGCCCGACGGCGCCAACCTTCCACCACTGCGCCACCCCGTGGTCACGGCCGCACTGGTCGGCGTGCTGCGCGAGGCGCTGGTGCCGGGAGCGGAGGACCCGCCCGCTCTCGCCTCACTACATGCCGCGCTCGATATCTCGGATCACCGCTTCACACAGCGCCCGTCAGGCAGGGCGCTGCAGGCGGCGGATCTGGGAGGGCTGGGCTTCATCATCCTGGGCCCGCCCTGCGAATCGCCCCCCGAAGCGGTCATGGCCGGCACGCAGCGCATCATGGTGCAGAAGGCGCTGGCGCCGGTGGCGGAGGCGGCGCGTCGGCTGGGCGGCCTTCCCGCAGGAGCGCTGCTGGTGGCGGCTGGCCTGTCGCCGCCCCTTTTCGCCGATGCGGCAGGGCGAATCACGCTCGGCTTCGGCGTGCTCGGTCCGGTGGCAGCGCGCCTGGCCTGATCGGCCCTGCGGCCATCACGGCACATTGCGGCGGAAGATTGCGATTCCCTAAGGGTTAACACTGGCGACATCTTGCAACCTTGTTCTAGCCTTTCCCCGACGGGTCTGCGCGACGGCCCGCTCCCGTGCTGCCGGCCTCGGCGGCGCGGCAACAGCTAAAGGCCGGGCACGTCGCGTCCCGGGGGGAAGCAGGATCAAGCAAGGCATGAGCACCGCTTATTCAACCACCGTGGCGGCCGACGGGTCCCGCGGGATGAGCCGGGAGGAGAGGAAGGTCATCATCGGCTCCTCCCTCGGCACCGTCTTCGAGTGGTACGACTTCTATCTTTACGGCAGCCTGGCCGGCCTGATCGGCACCCATTTCTTCAGCCAGTATCCCGAGGGCACGCGCAACATCTTCGCGCTGCTGACCTTCGCTGCGGGCTTCCTGGTGCGTCCCTTCGGCGCCCTCGTCTTCGGCCGGATCGGCGACCTTGTCGGGCGAAAATACACCTTCCTCGTCACGATCCTGATCATGGGTGCCTCGACCTTCCTCGTTGGTATCCTGCCCGGGTCGGACAGCATCGGCATCCTCGCGCCCATCCTGCTGATCGTGCTGCGCTGCCTTCAGGGCCTGGCGCTGGGCGGTGAGTATGGCGGCGCCGCGACCTATGTGGCGGAGCATGCGCCAAACGGCCGCCGCGGCTTCTACACCTCCTTCATCCAGATCACCGCGACCGCCGGCCTGTTCCTGTCCCTGCTCGTCATCCTGGGTACCCGCACCGCGATCGGTGAGGCCGACTTCGCCGCCTGGGGCTGGCGCATTCCCTTCCTGGTTTCCATTGTCCTGCTCGGCATTTCCGTGTGGATCCGCTCCACGCTGAATGAGAGCCCGGCTTTCCAGAAGATGAAGTCCGAGGGCACGGGCTCCAAGGCGCCGCTCTCCGAGGCCTTCGGCCAGTGGAAGAATGCGAAATGGGCGATCCTGGCGCTGCTCGGCCTGACCATGGGCCAGGCGGTGGTCTGGTACACCGGCCAGTTCTACGCCTTGTTCTTCATCAACTCGATTCTGAAGGTGGACGGACCCACCTCCAACCTGCTGATCGCCTGGGCTCTCCTCCTCGGCTCGATCTTCTTCGTGGTCTTCGGCTGGCTGTCGGACAAGATCGGGCGCAAGCCGATCATCCTTGGCGGCTGCCTGCTGGCGGCGCTGACCTATTTCCCGCTGTTCAAGATCCTGGCTGCTGAGGCCAACCCGGCACTGTACCAGGCGCACCAGACCATCCCGGTGCAGGTGCTGACCAATCCCGATAGCTGCTCCTTCCAGTTCAACCCGGTGGGTACGGCGCGCTTCACCCAGCCCTGCGACATCGCCAAGGCCGCGCTCGCCCGCGCTTCGGTCACCTATAAGGAGGAGGCGCTACCGCCGGGCACGCCGGATACCGAGACCTCGGTCCGGATCGGGGCGAATGGCACGGTGATCAAGGCGTCCGATCCCACCTTCGCGCAGCAGCTCTCCGCGGCGCTGACGGCGGCGGGCTATCCGGCGGCGTCCAACCCGACGGTGGTGAAGATGGCCGGACCCTTCGACATCTTCCGGGAGCAGACCGCCGTCATCATCGGCGTGCTGACCCTGCTCGTGATCTACGTGACCATGGTCTACGGGCCGATCGCGGCGGCGCTGGTGGAGCTGTTCCCGACGCGGATCCGCTACACCTCCATGTCGCTGCCCTACCATATCGGCAATGGGTGGTTCGGCGGGCTGCTGCCGGCGACCTCGCTGGCCATGGTGGCCCAGACCGGCGACATCTATTACGGCCTCTGGTACCCGATCGTGATTGCGCTGGCGACGGTGGTGATCGGCGCCATCTTCATCCCCGAGACCAAGAACCGCGACATCTTCGCGGCCGAGGAATCGGGAACGAACGTGCGGGCCTGAGCCGCCGCGCATGACAGAGAGGGGCGCCGGGGGATCCCCCGGCGCCCCTTTTGTTTGCCGCCTGTGGCTTGCCCCTTGCGCCAGCCCGGCCGCCCACCCCAAGCTGATGTCAATAAAGATGGGGAGGAACACATGCCGGACGGCGCTGCCGGGATTGTTGCGCCCATCCTGATCCGCGAGGATCGGGGCGCGGTCGCCACCCTCACCCTCAACCGCCCGGCCGCACGCAACGGGCTGTCCGTGGCGTTGCTCGATGCGCTCCAGGCGGCACTGCGCGACATCGCCGCCGATTCCTCCATCCGTTGCGTGGTGATCCAGGCGGAGGGACCGGTCTTTTGCGCCGGCCACGACCTGAAGGAAATCACAGCCCATTTCGGTGATGCCGATGGCGGCCACGCGTTCTTTGCCGATTCCATGGCGCGCTGCGCAGCGGTGATGCAGGCCATCCCCACCCTGCCCCAGCCCGTCATTGCCGCGGTGCAGGGCATGGCCACCGCCGCGGGCTGTCAGCTCGCCGCCGCCTGCGATCTGGTGGTGGCCTCTCAGGCCGCGCGCTTCTGCACGCCGGGCGTGGAGATCGGCCTGTTCTGCTCCACCCCGGCCGTGGCGCTGTCGCGCGCCGTGCCGCGCAAGGCGGCAATGGAGATGCTGCTCACGGCCGAGCCGATCGATGCCGCGGAGGCACACCGTCTCGGCCTGGTGAACCGCATCGTGCCGGCGGAATTGCTGCGCGGCGACGTGGCGGCCCTGGCGGCGCGGATTGCCGGGCGGTCGGCGCGGGCCGTGCAGCTCGGCAAGCGGACCTTCTATCGCCAGGCCGGGCTGCCCCTGGCCGAAGCCTATGAGGTGGCGGCCGCCGCCATGGTCGAGAACCTGCTGGCCGAGGACACGGCCGAAGGAATCGACGCCTTTCTCGCGAAGCGCAGCCCGGAATGGAGGCACCGCTGATGGACATGAACGCCCCGCCCGTTTCGGCGAAAGAGGCCTATGATGCCCTGCCGCGTGATCCGGCGAACCACCGCGCCCTGACGCCGCTGCTTTTCGTGGAACGCGCGGCCGCGACTTTTCCGGACCGGGTGGCCGTCATCCATGGCGGGCAGCGCTTCACCTGGCGCGAGCACCGGGACCGCTGCGTGCGGCTGGCCTCCGCTCTCGCGGCGCGCGGCATCGGGCGGGGCGACACGGTGGCGGCGCTGCTGCCCAACATACCCGCCATGATCGAGTGCCATAACGGCGTGCCGATGACGGGCGCCGTACTGAACACGATCAATATCCGCCTGGATGCCGACACCATCGCCTACATCCTCGACCATGGCGAGGCGCGCGCCATCGTGGTGGACCGGGAACTGGTGCCGGTGCTGGAGCGCGCACTGGCGATCGCACAGGCCAAGCCGCTGGTGATCGAGGTGAACGACCCCGAGGCCTCCTTCCCGCATACGCTGGGCGGAGAGGATTATGAGGCTTTCATCGCGGCCGGCGATCCCGCCTTTTCCTGGCGCCCCCCGGCGGATGAGTGGGATGCGATCGCGCTGAACTACACTTCCGGCACCACCGGGCGGCCGAAGGGCGTGGTCTATCATCATCGCGGCGCCTATCTGGGCGCGATCGGCGATATCCTGGCCTGCGGCATCGGCCCCGCGCCCGTCTATCTGTGGACGCTGCCGATGTTCCACTGCAATGGCTGGTGCTTCCCCTGGGCGGTGGCCGCCGTCTCCGGCACGCATGTCTGCCTGCGTGCCGTGCGCGGCCTGGTGATGTGGGAGCTGATCAAGGCGCACCGCGTGACGCATATGTGCGGCGCGCCGATCGTGCTGCAAACCCTGGTGAACGATCCGAACCGCGTGGCGGGCACGGGGCTGGTCTTCGGCACGGCTGGCGCCGCCCCGCCCGAGGCCGTTCTGGCCGCCGCCGATGCCGCCGGCGTGACGGTGCGGCACATCTACGGGCTGACCGAGTGCTACGGCCCCTCGGTCGTGAATGAATGGCATCCGGAGGATGACGCGAAGCCCGCCTCCGAGCGCGCGGCGCTGATGGCCCGCCAGGGCGTGCGCTATGTCACGCTGGAAGCCTTCGACGTGTTCGGCCCCAGCGACGTCCCCGTGCCCTGCGACGGCGTAACGATGGGCGAGGTGGTGATGCGCGGCAACACCGTGATGAAGGGCTATCTGAAGGACCCCGCCGCGACGGAGAAGGCTTTCGCCGGTGGCTGGTTCCGCACCGGCGACCTCGGCGTGAAGCACCCTGATGGCTATGTGCAGCTGAAGGACCGGGCGAAGGACATCATCATCTCCGGAGGCGAGAACATCTCCTCCATCGAGGTGGAGGACGCGCTCTACAAGCACCCGGCCGTGGCCGTGGCAGCCGTGGTCGCTGCACCCGACGAGAAATGGGGCGAGGTGCCCTGGGCCTTCGTGGAGCTGAAGCCCGATGCGGAGGCCACGGAGGAGGAGCTGATCGCCCATGCGCGCGAGCGGCTGGCGGGATTCAAGGTGCCGAAGCGGGTGATATTCCAGGAGGTTCCGAAGACCTCCACGGGCAAGCTGCAGAAGGTGCCGTTGCGCCAGGCGGTTCGGGAAGGGTTGATTGCCGGATAGGCCGGATCGCTGACGGGCAGCATTGTCCGGCGCTGCGAACCGGCTTTCCCGGGACAGAACAGGGTATCCAGGAGTGAACGGGTGAAGCCCTGATCCCGACAAGTCGCAGACCTGATCGTCTTGCGGCGCACGCCCGGCCGCCGCATGAAACTTTCATGACATCGCTTATGATCCGCGACAGCCGCTCCGAGGACATTCCCGCCATCGCGCGCATCTACGCCCATTGGGTTGAGCATGGCCGCGCCTCTTTCGAACTCACGCCCCCGGACGAGGCAGAGATGGCGTCGCGGCGGGAGGCAGTGCTGGCCGGTGGCTACCCGCATCTGGTCGCGGTGGATGAGGCGGGCACGGTGCTCGGCTATGCCTATGCCTCGGCCTACCGGCCGCGCCCGGCCTATCGGCACACGGTGGAGAACTCGGTTTATGTCGCGCCCTCCGGCACGCGGGGCGGTGTCGGGAAGGCACTGCTGGCGGCGCTGATCGAGCGCTGCGAGGCGGCGGAATTCCGGCTGATGGTTGCGGTGATCGGGGATTCGGCGAACACCCCTTCCATTAGGCTGCACGAGGCGTTGGGCTTCCGCCATGCGGGCGTCATTCCCTCCATCGGCTGGAAGCATGAGCGCTGGCTGGACACGGTGCTGATGGTCCGGCCCCTGGGCCCCGGTGACACGACGCCGCCGACGCGGCCTTGATCCTGCCCAGCGCCGCCGAGGCCGACCGGCACACCCGGGACTCCGCCATTACCCTGGCCTGCACCCTGCCGGCGGACACGGTGCTCTATCTGCTGCTGCCGCTCTATGCCGGCACCTTTGGCGTGACCCTGCCGGAGGCCGGCATCCTGCTGGCGGCCAACCGACTGGTCCGCATCGCCGGCTATGGCTGGGTGGCGCGCTTCTATTCGGAGCGCGGCCCGCGCGCCGCCTGCATGCTGGCGGCGGCGGCGGCGGCGCTCGCCTCCTTCGGCTATGCGGCGCTGTCGGGCGTCTGGGCGCTGCTGGTGGCACGGCTGCTCTGGGGGTTGGCCTTCGCGGCCATGAACATTGCTGTGCAGGCCCTGCCCACGGCGCTGGCGGATGGCGCGGCGCGGCGCAGCGGCTGGTCGCGCTCCATCGTCGCGGCCGGGCCGATGATCGGGCTGCTGGGCGGGGCGGTGCTGGCGGAATGGGCTGGGCCGCGGATCGTCTTCGTGGTGCTGGGCTTCGTCTCGCTGCCGGCCATCCTCTTCGCCTCGCGTCTGCCCACCCTGCCGGAAGGCGAGGCCAAGGCTGGGCCGCGCTTCGGCCTGCCCAACGCGCTGGAGGTCTGGGCCTTCATCTTCGGCCTCACCATGGACGGGCTCTTCGTCATCGGCCTGTCGGTGCTGGCCTCTGCGGCCTTACCGGAAGGTGCGACCCTGGCTGCTGGCGCTGCCCTGGCACTGCGCTATGCGGCGGAGATCTTCCTCTCACCGGCCGGGGGCTGGCTGGCAGGGCGGGTCGGGGCAAGGAGGGCGCTGGTGGGGCTTTCCCTCGCCACGGCTGGCGGCCTGCTGCTTCTGGCGACGGGCGGCGTGCTGCTCTGGGCCGGGGCGCTGGCCACCGTGCTGCTGCGGGCCGTCATTCAGCCCCTGCCCGGCCCGGTGGTGGCCGCCGAAAATCCGGGCGCGGCTCGCGTGCCCGCCCTGGCCAGGCAATCCACCTGGCGCGACATCGGCGCCGGCGTGGGGCCGTTGCTGGCCGGCATCCTTCTGCCTATCGCCCCGGCCCTGCTGATCTATGGCGGCGGGGCCGCGCTGCTGGCGGCGGCCAGCCTCGGCATCCGCCGCCCGGCCGCGCCTCTCCAACCCTGATGGCCCTGCCCGCGTTCATGGGAGAGTCGAAGGGGATTAACACAGGACATGCCCGACCAGGCCGCCAGGCAGCCCATGGCCGGACACGGCGCCATGCAGCTCACCAGCGTGGTGCTGGACGCCTACAATGCCGAATTGCGGGACGGGGAAGGCTTCCTCGGCGACCGCGCCAGCAAGCGCGCCTTCCACGCTATTCTGGACGAATGGCGTGACCGGCTGCGCAAGCTGGGCGACGAGGACCCGCTGGGTGAAGCCGACAGCAATGACAATTTCATGCGCCGCCTGGAGAAGCTGCTGCAGGACGAGCGACCGGAGGCGGCCGCCCTGATCCATGGGGTGGTCGAGGAGTTCGCGCAGGAACTGGCCGGCGTCACCAGCCGCTTCCTGAAGCTGAAGGGCTGGAAGGACACGCAGCGCATCGTCGTTGGCGGAGGAATGAGCGGCAGCCGGGTGGGAAAGCTCGCGATCGGCCGCGCCTCGCTGCTGTTGAAAGCCGATGATCAGGGTGTGGAGCTGGTGCCTATCACCCATGATCCGGACGAGGCCGCGCTGATCGGCGCCGTCCATCTGGCGCCGAGCTGGATCTTTGCCGGGCATGACAGCCTGCTGGCCGTGGATATCGGCGGCACCGCCATCCGCGCCGGGCTGGTGGAGCTGAACCTGAAAAAGGCGCAGGACCTGTCGGCAGCCCGCGTTATCGGACTGGAAGTCTGGCGCCATCGCGATGACCGCCCGACCCGCGAGCAGGCAGTGGAGCGGCTCGCCACCATGCTGCGCGGGATGGTTGCCCTGGCGGAGGCGAAGAAGCGGGCCCTGGCCCCCTTCATCGGCATTGGCTGCCCCGGCATCATCGAGAAGGATGGATCAATCGACCGTGGCGGCCAGAACCTGCCGGGCAACTGGGAGAGCAGCCGCTTCAACCTGCCGCGCGAGATCACCGAGGCCATTCCCGAGATCGGCGGCCATGCCACCGCCGTGCTGATGCACAATGACGCCGTGCTGCAAGGGCTGAGCGAAATCCCGAACATGCAGGACGTGGAGCGCTGGGGAGTGCTGACGATCGGAACCGGGCTGGGGAATGCGCGGTTCACCAACCGTCGGCAGGATTGACGCTTGTTTCTGGGACGTCGAGGCGGTGGTCTCCGCGAGACGCCGCCTCCCGCACCCCATCATCAGTTTCTCGACCGTCTTTCGCCTGAAAAGCCCGGCGTGGGGTAGCAGGGTCCGCAGGCGAGTTCATGCGATGGTGGACGACTGCGGGTTCCTCCTGCGCCGAACCCCTGGGTCGATAGCGCCGCCCCCGGTCATGGTGGAGCTTCAGGCGAATGGTGACCGATGGGTCGCTCCAATCCTGACATTCCTGGCCCTTTCGCCTGACGTCCGCTTCTGACGGAGAAGCCGTGCCAGGCATTCCGAACGCCAGGCCCTTGCTTTGCGCCCATCTCGGACGTCCGTGCGGCGGCGTCGAGTTCTCGAAAGCGGACCTAAGCCCGAGAGGCAGACCTGCCCCGGATGTCCAGGAAAAGGTGCCCCTTGCGCTTCGGTGCACGACCTGAGATGCCTCGCGACCATCATTAACTGCCTGTAATTGGAGAGAAAGGCTTTGCAGGAAGCTGTTTCGGCGCAAGATTTCGCGCCAACTCTGCGCGCGCGGGTGGCCAGACTGGTTACCTCCACCGAATTCCAGCGTGTCGTAACGGCCCTCATCGTCCTCAACGCCGTCACCCTGGGGCTGGAGACCTCGGACACGGTCATGAGTGGCTTCGGCCCAGCCCTGGAGTTCATTGACGGCTTCCTGCTCTGCTTGTTCACGGCTGAGCTGGCCTTGAGGATCTTTGCCTTCCGCGGCCGCTTCTTCCGTGACCCCTGGGGCATCTTCGACCTGGTCGTGATCGGCATCTCCTGGGCACCCTCGGGCGGGGACCTGTCCGTCCTCCGGTCACTGCGCGTGCTGCGAGTCCTCCGCCTCCTCTCGGTCGTTCCGTCCCTCCGGAACGTAGTCGGGGCCATGCTGGCCGCCTTGCCCGGGATGGGCAGCATCGTCCTGCTCATGGGGCTGATGTTCTACGTCGGGGGCGTGATGGCGACGAAGCTGTTCGGCGAAAGCATGCCGGAGAAGTTCGGGACCCTCGGAGAGTCCATCTTCACCTTGTTCCAGCTGATGACGCTGGAGGGATGGGTTGAGGACATCGTGAAGCCCGCCATGGAGAACCACCCTGGCGCCCTTCTGTTCTTCATCCCCTTCATCGTCATCTCCACCTTCGTCGTGCTGAACCTCTTTCTCGGCGTCATCGTCGAGAGCATCCAGACACTGCGAGAAGCACGCGAGAGCGCCGACGCCGAGGCGGCCCAGGCTGCCACGGATGCCGCCGCTTCCGCCGCCCACGCCGACAGCCAGATGCTGTTGTCGGAGGTGCGTGCCCTGCGGATGGAGATCTCCGCATTGCGGGCTGAGAGGGGCTAGGACCGTGGTGGGCGCGGGTTTCGCCCGCGCCCACAGGCTTCCTGCCCGAAAACTTCGTCCAGTCTTGGGCAGGGGGAAATCCGGGCGATATGGGCCGGGCTTTCAGCCCGGCCCTGTTCCCAGCCGTGCGCCGAGGGTGCAGAGGTGGGGGTAACAGCCTAGCGCGCCATCGAACCAGGCGCCGGTGCCCGCTTTTCGACATCGTCGTCCCAGGAGCGGACTGGCCGCTTTGGGCCAGACCATATCGTCAAGCGTGAGGCCAGAGGGCTCGCAGTTACGTCCGCTCGCGAGCACCAAGCAGATATCCGCGCCCTCACCGTTTACGGCCTCTTCCTGCCTCGAGGCACGGTGGCCGACCCGGCGTCCGGGGTGGCCACCCTCGCCGCGGAGGGCCTGGGAGGCAGGGTCTCCCCGAGGCCACCAGTATCAATCCAGAGGCAGCTTCCAGGGCTTCGGCTCGGTATCGCCCGCGATGTAGAGCGGGTGCCCGGGCTGGCCGTTCCCGGTCACCTTGAGCGCGAGCGGCCTCGCCCCGACCCGGGCCAGGATGGCCGCGAGTTGGGCGGCGCGCCATTGCAACTTCTTCGGCGGCAGGCCCCAGGCCACCACCAACCGGTCCGCCCGCGCGGCCCAGTCAGCGATGGCGGCGTCGTTGCCGGGGCCGACAGGGTCCTCGGCTTCCAGCAGCATGGCGGGCTTGGTGGCGCGCAAGGCAAAGGCGTTCAGCACGACCATGGCGCCGTAGCCCCAGCGCCGTGTGAAATCGCGGGCGCGGCGGACGGTGGGGTCGTCCACGGTCTCGTCCGCGGTGCTGGGGTTCATCATGATCCAGGCGCAGACGCCGGGGGACCCAAACGGCTGGCCGTCCCAGCGGCGCTCCAGCACGGTGCGGTAGCGACCATCGGCGGAGAATTCGGCGCGGCTGACGACCTCGGCGCCGATCTTCAGCCGCACCTTGCCACCGGGATCGTGCAGGTCCTGGGGGCGGGGCGGTTCCGGGAGGAGGTCGCCCGTCCCGCCGCGCCTCATCGGGCGTTCGCGCTCGCCTCGGAGCGGGTCGCGCCAACGCGGGAGGCAAGGGCGGCGGCCATGAACTCGTCCAGGTCACCATCCAGCACGGCGGCCGGGTTGCCCTTCTCCACGCCGGTGCGGAGGTCCTTCACCATCTGATAGGGCTGCAGGACATAGGACCGGATCTGGTGGCCCCAGCCGATATCCGTCTTGCCGGCCTCGGTGGCGGCGGAGAGGGCCTCCCGCTTCTGCAGTTCCAGCTCATAGAGGCGGGCGCGCAGCATATCCATGGCAATGGCACGGTTGCGATGCTGTGAACGGTCCTGGGTGGAGGCCACCACAATCCCGGTGGGGATATGGGTGAAGCGCACGCCCGATTCCGTCTTGTTCACGTGCTGGCCGCCGGCGCCGGAGGCGCGGAAGGTGTCCGTCTTGAGGTCGGCCGGGTTGATCTCGACCTGAATTTTGTCGTCGATCACCGGGTAGACATAGACGGAGGCGAAGCTTGTCTGCCGCTTGTCATTGCCACCGAAGGGCGAGATGCGGACCAGGCGGTGGACGCCCATCTCGGTCTTCAGCCAGCCATAGGCATTGGGGCCGCTGACCTGGATTGTGGCGGACTTGATGCCGGCCTCGTCGCCGTCGCTGCGCTCGGTGATCGTGACCTTGTAGCCATGCGATTCGGCCCAGCGCGTGTACATGCGGAGCATCATCTCCGCCCAGTCCTGCGCGTCCGTGCCTCCGGCGCCGGCATTCACCTCGATATAGGCGTCGTTGCCGTCAGCCTCGCCCGAGAGAAGGCTTTCGATCTCGCGGCGCTTCGCCTCGGCAGCCAGACGATGCAGGTCGGCCACCGCGGCATCGGCTGTCGCGGTGTCCTCCTCGGCCTCGGCCAGCTCGATCAGGTCCAGCGCGTCCTGCACCTCCTGCTCAAGCTTCCTCACCCCGTCGATCTGGTCGGACAGGCGGGTGCGCTCGCGCATCAGCTTCTGCGCCGCGGCGGCGTCGTCCCAGAGGGAGGGGTCCTCCGCCCGGGCGTTCAGCTCATGGAGCCGCACGACGGCGGCATCCCAGTTCAGGTGGCGCCGCAGCAGGGCGACGCTATCGGCGATCTGAGCCTTAAGGCTCTCGGCATCGGCACGCATGGTTCAGCGGGTCCAGTCGGATCGCCGGAAGCGCCGATCCGATCTCCTTGCAAGTGATGAGGGCACCCCGATCAGATGGGGATTCCGGGGCGGACCTAGTAGAGCCCGCCCAGGCTGCTGTCCACGGCCGAGGCCGTGGCCCCGGCGCCGGCTCCGCCGCCTGAGGCCACATTGCCGCCCATGGGCGGGCGGGCCGCGTTCTCGGTGCCGGGGCGGAAGGGTTCCAGGATGGCTTGGCCGTTGCTGGTCTGCACCCGCACCAGCGCCACGCCTGGCGGGGCGCGGAAGGGCACGGGCGGGCTGTCATGCAGGGCCGCCGCCACCACCTCGTTGAAGATCGGCGCCGCGTTGCCACCACCCGTCTCGCCATCGCCCAGGCTGTGCGGCTCGTCGAAGCCGACCCAGACCGCCACCACGATGTCCGGGGTGAAGCCCACGAACCAGTTGTCGAAATAGTCGTTCGTGGTGCCGGTCTTGCCGGCCACGGGACGGTTCAGCCCCTTGGCCGCGGCCACGCCTGTGCCGCGCGTGACCGCACCCTGCAGCAGTGAAACCATCTGATAGGCCGCGATCGGGTCCACGATCTGCGGGCGCTTATCCTCCAGCCGCGGCGGGCCGGCGGCCACATCGGCATTGCAGCCTTCGCAGCGCTGGGCGTCATTGCGCCATACGACATGGCCAAAGCGGTCCTGCACGCTGTCAATCAGCGAGGGTTCCACGAACTTGCCGCCATTGACGAAAGCGGCGTAGCCAGCCGCCATCCGCATTACCGTCGTTTCGCCGGCGCCGAGCGCCATGGAGAGGACGCGCGGCATGTTCGGCATCACGCCGAACCGGCGGGCGGTCTCAGCCACCTTGTCGATGCCGATCTCCTGCGCCAGCCGGATGGTGACAAGGTTCAGCGACTTCTCCAGGGCGGTGCGCATGGTCACCCAGCCATGGAAGTTGTTGCCGTAATTGCCGGGGCGCCAGATGCCCTGGGCCGTCTGCAGCTCGAAGGGCGCGTCCAGCAGCTGCTGGTTAGGCGGAATGCCCATCTCCAGTGCCGTGACATAGACGAAGGGCTTGAAGGAGGAGCCGGGCTGCCGCATCGCCTGGGTGGCGCGGTTGAACCAGGACTTCTCGAAGCTGAAGCCACCGCTCATGGCCAGAACGCGGCCCGTGGAGGGATCGAGTGCGACCACCGCGCCCTCCACCTGCGGGATCTGGCGCAGCGCGACGCGCTCCCCGCGCGCCGGGGGACGCCCCTGGGAAGCTGGCGCGGCACCGACGCTCTCCACCATCACCACATCGCCGGGGGAGACGATATCGGCCATGCGGCGGAACGGCGCACCGAGGCGACCGTCCCGCCACGGGCGGGACCAGCCCACATCCTCCATGGAGAGGCGACCCTCACGCGGCTGGGCAGGATCGCGCGGGCCGGGCCGCTCGGCCCAGCCGAGCCGGGCCTCGCGGGCATTCACCTCCAGCACCACGGCCAGGCGCCATTCCGGCAGCATGCCGGGCACGCGGGGCACGCCCTCCAGCGCCGGCATCCACTCGGCCGGCGCGGCGGAGATCTTCGTGACCGCCCCGCGCCAGCCGCCGCGGCGGCGGTCATAGGCCATCAGGTGCCTGCGAAGCGCATTCTCTGTCGCGGCCTGGAGCGCGGGATCCATGGAGGTGCGGACCACGAGGCCGCCCATGGTCGTCTGCTCCGGCCCGAAGCGGCTGTTCAGGTCGCGCCGTACCTCCTCGGTGAAGTACTGGCCAACGGGCACGAAGTCCGGCCGGGCGCGGCCGCGGGCCAGGATGGGCTCCTTCTTGGCGGTCTCAGCCTCCTCCCGCGTGATGGCGCCGTCCTCGGCCATGCGGTCCAGCACCCAGTCACGGCGGGCCTTCGCGGCCTCGGGATAGCGGTTGGGGTTGTAGTTGTTCGGCGCCTTGGGCAGGGCGCCGAGGAAGGCCATCTCGCCGATGGTCAGCTCGTCCAGGCCCTTGTTGAAGTAGTTCATCGCGGCGGCCGCGACGCCATAGGCCTGGGCGCCCAGGAAGATCTCGTTCAGGTAGATCTCGAGGATACGGTCCTTGCTCATGGCCGTTTCCAGCCGGTTGGCGAGGATCGCCTCCCGCACCTTGCGCATGATGGTACGGTCATTGCCCACCAGCATGTTCTTGGCGACCTGCTGGGTGATGGTGGAGGCGCCGATGGAGCGGCGTCCCGTTCCCATGGCTTCCAGGTTGGTGAAGGCAGCGCGGGCGATGGCGAAGGGATCGACGCCGTGATGGGTCCAGAAATTCTGGTCCTCGGCGGAGACGAAGGCCTGCTGCAGGCGCTTGGGGATGGCGCCGATCGGAATGAAGACGCGGCGCTCCAGCGCCATCTCGGCCATCAGGCGGCTGTCGGCGGCATAGATGCGTGACATCTGCGGCGGCTGGTAATCGGCCAGCCAGGCATGGTCGGGCAGGTCGGCCGTCGCGGTACGCCACAGCCCGTAGCCCGCGATGCCGCCAACGACCACGCCGACCATGCCGGTCGCGAAGACAAAGCCGACGGTCCGGCGCAGCCAGATGGCACGGCGCGGGCGCGGCTTGCCCGGACCGGGCGGTGGCATCGAGGAGGAATCCATCGAATCGGACTGCTCCGCGGGGGCCGACCCGTTCCGTGGGCGGCGCTCGCCTACCAGGGGCCGTTCAGCGCGGAGATTTTTGGAAGCCATCCTGTTCCTCACGACCGCCCGGCCCCGGGGAGGGGTGGGACGGCCCAACGATGTATCAAGCAGCTGGCGCGCCGCGGGGCGGCTTAACAGCCCCGGGAAGCACCGCCCTGTCACGGGTTCGTTACATCCGGCCCACTATAACATAGGGCGGCATAACATGGGGTGGTGCTGGGCTGCGCTGCCCGTCCGGCACCCCACACCCGCAAAGAGGGCAGAACCGTAAGCAGGCCCTGGCCAGACCGGTTGTCCGCGCCCGTCCCTCCGTCGGGCCGTGTGGCTCCGGTGCCACCGGCTCCTGCTTCATCCCATGCGGGCCACCCCGAGCCCAGGCCGTTCCAGGTAATCCTCCACCGCTCCGGCAAGGGCCGCGGCCACCATCGCCCGGTGTTCCGGCCGCTTGAGCTGGGCCTCGTCCCGACGATCCGAGAGGAAGCCGATCTCCACGAGCATAGAAGGAATATCAGGCGCTTTCAGCACGGCGAAGGCAGCCTGGCGGTGGGTGTTAGGCAGCAGCGGCACCCGTGGCCGCAAGGCGCCCACGGCCATGTTGGCCAGGCGCAGCGAGCCCTGCCGCGTTTCCTGCCGCACGAGGCTGAGCAGGATGCGCTGCACATCCGCCGGAACGGGCGGCAGGTGCAGACCGCCCGCCGCATCCGCCGCGTTCTCCCGCCGGGCCAGCGCCGCGGAGAGGGCATCGGACGCGGTTTCCGAGAGGGTGTAAACGCTGGCCCCCCGCGCGCCGGGCGCAGAATCCGCGTGGATCGAGACGAAAATCGTCGCCCGGTTCCGGCGCGCGAACTCCACCCGTCCGGCCAGAGGTACGAAGACGTCCCGCGTGCGGGTCATCAGCACCCGGCATCGCCCGCCCGCCTCCAGGCGCCGCTTCACCTCCTGCGCCGCGGCCAGGACGATACGCTTTTCATGCGTGCCGGTGGCACCGATGGTGCCGGGATCCTTGCCGCCATGGCCGGGGTCCAGCACCACCACGGGCTTCGGGGCGGCCTGGGCCTGGGCGATGGGGCGGCCCGGCCCGGCCATGCGGGCGAAGGCGGCCGCCGGGCCCGAGCGGATGGACAGGACCAGCGCCCCGTCCTCCCGCCCGATCTCCGGCGCGGCGACGGGGCCGTTCAGGTCGATGATCAGGCGGCTGGCGCGCGCATCCCAGGTCACGGCGCGCACGGGGCCGCTGCCGCGCAGGCTGCGCGGCCCCTCCCAGCTATGGCGCGGCAGGCGCAGCACCAGCCGGGCCGGGCGCGCCTCGGCCGTCAGGCGCCAGGCCTGCCCGGCGGCACCAGGCAGCAACAGGCGCACGCCATGGACCTCTGCCTGCAGGATAGCGCCCCCGGCGGCGGCCGGGCGTGGTGCAACCAGCGCGGCCAGGGCCGCAGCCAGCAGGCCCCGGCGCGCCAGGGCTGGCGTCGAGTTCGGTTTCATCCCCTTCGTCCCCCCTCAAGGTCGTCAGGTTCCCCTGGACCCAGATCATAGCACCGGGAATGCGGTTGAAGCGTGACGGAGGGAAACAGGGGTTTACGAGGCAATCCTGCGCCGCTTTGACCGCGGGTGTGGCACGGGCCACACAGCGCCTTGCTCCCTGGCCCCCCCCTGCGTATGGTGAGTTGCCCCGGCGGCACGCTGCCGGTGGAGGGTTCACGGGTGCGGCCAAATCAGACCGGCCGCCGGTCCAGCCAGATTGGACGCCCGCCCAGCATCGCCCGCAGGGGCCGCCGCCAACGCCGTTTCCCGGCTGGGCGCGCCGGCCCGAACGCGAAGGGACGCTGCGGACCAGCCTTCCCCGGTATGCGCCACGCGGCGCGGCAGGGCCAAATCGTCCCACCTGTGGGACTGACGGACCACGCGCCAGTCGCCGGCCCGCCCGCGTGCGCCCCCGATGCTGAGGGAAGCGCCGCCTAAGGGGTCGCGCACGGCACGCCGAAACCATCGGGGCACCGCCCCCGGGCATTCCATGCCCGCCACGGGAGAAAGGACGGATGACGGCGATGCATCGCTCTGCCCCGCGCCGTGCCCCTCCCGGCCCGACAACCCTCACCGCCGCCGGCTGCCGACCGCCCCGCGCGGCGCGGAGTTTCGTCTTCCATGACCAAGCGCATGCTGATCGATGCATCCCACCCCGAAGAGACGCGGGTGGTGGTGCTGGACGGCAACCGTCTTGAGGATTTTGACCTCGAGACCCAGAACCGCCGCCCGCTGAAGGGCAACATCTACCTGGCCAAGATTGTCCGGGTGGAGCCCAGCCTGCAGGCTGCCTTCGTGGAGTATGGCGGCAACCGCCACGGCTTCCTGGCCTTCAGCGAGATCCACCCCGATTATTATCAAATTCCCGTCGCCGACCGGCAGCGCCTGCTGGAGATGCAGGCGCAGGAGGAGGACGAGGAGGATCCCGAGGACGAGATCGAGACGGCCGCCGAGCGGCTGGCCCCGGATGACGACGCCGACCTGATCGGCCGGGAGGAGGCCGCCCAGGCTGGGGCACAGGCCGGGACAGCCGAGGCTCCCGCCACGGAGATGCCGGCCTCCGACGTGCCGGCCGTTGAGCCTGTCGCCAATGCGGAGTCCGGCACCGCCCCGAGCGAGGGCCTGCCGCCCGGTGAGAGCCTGGACGAGTCTGGCGCCCCCGCCAGCTTGCCGGCCGATGAAACCCCGCCCGCCCAGGCACCCGAGGGTGATGCCGCTTCCGTGACCGACGCCCCCCCCGGTGAGACGGGCGGCGGCGAGGACGGCGCTCCCCCTCCCCCTTCGGCCCCGCGGGCCCAGCCCATGTCCATGCATGTGGACCGCGTGAGCGAGGGTGATCGGGTCGCCGGTTCCAATGAGGAAGCGGACGAGGATGATGTCGAGACGGTCTCCGAGCCCGTCGCGCCGCCCGAGACGATCGGCGGCGAAGACCGCAACGGCGACGAGGAGCGCCGCGAGCGCCGTATCCCCTCCCGCTTCCTGCGCCACTACAAGATCCAGGAGGTGATCCGCCGCCGGCAGATCATCCTCGTCCAGGTTGTGAAGGAGGAGCGCGGCAACAAGGGTGCGGCGCTGACCACCTATATCTCCCTGCCCGGCCGTTTCTCCGTGCTGATGCCGAACTCGCCCAAGGGCGGCGGCGTGTCGCGCAAGATCACCTCGGCCACTGACCGCAAGCGCCTGCGCGAGGTGATCGACGAGGTGGGCCTGCCGCGCGGCATGAGCATCATCGTCCGCACCGCCGGCGCGCAGCGCCCGAAGCCCGAGATCCGGCGGGATTGCGAATACCTGCTGAGCCTGTGGGACAGCATCCGCGAGCGCACCCTCGCCTCCACCGCCCCGGCCCTCGTCTATGAGGAAGCGAATCTCCTCAAGCGCTCGATCCGCGACAATTTCGCGAAGGATATCGAGGAGGTGCAGATCGAGGGCGAGGAAGCCTTCCGCGAAGCCCGGGAGTTCATGCGGGCGCTCATGCCGCAGCATGAGCGCAAGATTAAGCTCTATCGCGATCCCGGCATGCCCCTGTTCGCCCGCGCGGGGGTGGAGCAGCAGCTCGACGCCATGATGTCGCCCACGGTGCAGCTCCGCTCCGGCGGCTACATCGTGATCAACCAGACCGAGGCGCTGGTCTCCATCGACGTGAACTCGGGCCGCGCCACGCGCGACCGGCACATCGAGGACACCGCGCTCCGCACCAACCTGGAAGCCGCGGACGAGATCGCGCGCCAGCTCCGCCTGCGGGATCTGGCCGGGCTGATCGTCATCGACTTCATCGACATGGAGAGCAGCCGCAACGACGCGATGGTGGAGCGCCGCCTGAAGGAGGCGCTGCGCCATGACCGCGCGCGCATCCAGGTTGGCCGCATCTCCCATTTCGGCCTGCTGGAGATGTCGCGGCAGCGGCTGCGCCCCAGCCTGACCGAGCATTCCTTCATCACCTGCCCGCATTGCCAGGGCCTGGGCATCGTCCGCTCCGACGAAAGCTCCGCCCTGCATGTGCTGCGCGCCATCGAGGAGGAGGGCGCCAAGCGCCGTGCCGCCGAGATCCTGGTGCACTGCGCGCCGGCGGTGGCCATGCACATCCTGAACCGCAAGCGCGAGCGCCTGGCGTCGTGCGAGGCGCGCCATGACATGTGCGTGGTGTTCGAGCCCGACGCGACGTTGAGCGCGGCGCAGTGCCGGATCGACCGCATCCGCCCGCAGACCCTGCCCGCCCCCTCCTCCAGCGCGCCCGCGCTGCGGATGGACTATGCACCTGAGCCGGTCTTCGTGGCCGGCGGCGGCGGGGATGAGGAGGAGGACGCCGTCGCGGCCGAGGAGGCCGAGGAGGAGGTCAACGTCACCGCCGAGGCTTCCTCGGAGGCGAATGGCGAGCGTGGCCGCCGCCGGCGTCGCCGCCGGCGTGGCGGGCGCCGTGAGGAGGGCGCTCCTTCCGAGAACGAGGCTACCGAGGCTGCGCCGGGCGAGGATGCTGCCGAGGAGGAGCCCGAGGCGGTGGAGGCCGAGATCCAGGCCACCGAGGCTCCGGAGAGCGAGGGCGAGCGTCCCGCCGGCGACCGCGCCGAGACCGAGGGCGAGGGCGATCCGCGTCGCCGCCGGGGCCGCCGCGGTGGCCGCCGCCGGCGCGAGGAGGGCCCGGTGCAGGGCGAGGGGGAAGAGGCTCCTGCCCCGCGCTATGCCGGCCCCACCCCCGCCGATCCCTTCGCCGGAACCTATGACGTGCTGATGGACGCGATGGAGGCCGTCGAGGAGGCGGAGGCTGCCCCGCGCGCCGTGCGCGAGATTCCAATCGCGCCCCTTCCCCCCGAGGCGCCGGCCGATGCCGGGGCTGAGGAGGCTGCGTCCGGCGAAGTTCCGGCCGAGACAGCCGCGACATCCGAGCCCGCATCGCCCGAGCCCGTGGTGACGCCCGAGGCGGCGCCCGAACCCGCATTGCAGGCGGCGGAAGCGGCTCCGGTCGCCGCCGCCGAACCCGCCGCCCCTGAGCCGCAGGCACCGGCACCCGCCGCCGAGGCGCCCGTGGAGGAGCAGCGCGCCGAGCCGGTGGTCGGCACCGTCGTGCAGCCCGTGCTGCTGGGCACCGAGGACGTTCCGGCCGCCCCGGCGAAAAAGGGCTGGTGGCGCCGCTGAGCCGGCGCGTCCGGCCGCGCATGGCGTGGGGAGATTGACTTGCCCGATGGGATCTTCGCGCCCCTCCGTACGGAGGGGCGTGCGGGGGAGCTGACGCTCCGCGCCCTGCGCGCTTCGGATGCGGTCCAGCTCCACCGCCTTGTGAATGACTGGGAGGTGGCGCGCATGCTCGCACGCGTCCCCTTTCCCTATCCGCGTGAACTGGCGGATGAGTGGATCGCCTCCACCCGCGCTCAGATCGAGGCCGGGACGGCCTGGCACCTGGCCATCACGCGTGATGATGCGCTGGTGGGCTGCGTGGGTCTGACCACGACGCGGGACGCGCCGCGTCATGCGGAGTTGGGCTACTGGGTCGGGCGCCGCCATTGGGGCCAGGGGATCGGGCCCGATGCGGCGGGCCGGCTGGCGCGCTGGGCGCTCGCCAATCTCGATATCGATGTGCTGCATGCCTCGGTGTTGGAGGAGAATCAGCGCTCCGCCGCCGTGCTGAAGCGGATCGGCTTCGTCGAGGACGGGATGGCGGAGCAGGACTTCACTGCCCGCAATGCCCGCCTTCCCGTGCGGCGCTTCCGCGCCGGCCGGGCCGAACTCTCCGCCCCCGCCAGACCGGCCGCCCTCGAGGCGCCTGTCGTCACCGAGGCCCCGGAAGCGGCGCCGGGGGCGAATCTCCTGCTGGTCGCGGCTTGCGCGCTGATCGATTCCGATACCCGGGTGCTGCTGGCCAGGCGGCCTGAGGGCAAGCCGATGGCGGGGCTTTGGGAGTTCCCCGGCGGCAAGCTCCAGCCCGGCGAGACGCCGGAGGACGCGCTGATCCGGGAGTTGCGGGAGGAGCTGGGGATCGACGTCTCCGCCGCCTGCCTCGCGCCCTTCGCCTTCGCCTCCCACCCGCTGGATGGAAAGCACCTGCTGATGCCGCTCTATCTCTGCCGCCGCTGGAGCGGAACGGTGGAAGGGCGCGAGGGGCAGGCCCTGGCCTGGGTACGGCCGGCAAGGCTGGGCGATTACGCCATGCCACCGGCGGACAAGCCTCTGGTCGCGCTGCTGCGGGACTTCCTCTAGGCCGATAGCCAACTCCGTTGCCTATTCCACCGGTCGCCGGCAGCCGCTCTACTGCGGCCGGCGCAGGAGGGATTGGGTGATGGACAGGCTGACGGGCGAGGAAGAGGCCGCGCTGATCGCACGGGCGCGGCGCGTGCTGCCGGCCGGCAGCTTCGGGAACTTTCCGGCCGAGGTCATCCTGCGCGAGGGACGCGGCGGCCGGGTCTGGGACGTGGCCGGGCGCGAATATGTCGATTTCCTGCTCGGCTCCGGCCCGATGTTCATCGGGCATTGCCACCCCGAGGTCGTCGCGGCGGTGCAGGAGCAGGTCACCCGCGGCACCACCTTCTTCGCCAATAACGAGCACGGCATCGCGCTCGCCGAGGCCATCGTTGAGGCCGTGCCCTGCGCGGAGCAGATCCGCTTTGTCTCCACGGGCTCGGAGGCGGATCTCTATGCCATGCGGCTGGCCCGTGCCTTCCGTGGCCGTGACCGCATCCTGAAATTCGAGGGCGGCTATCACGGCATGAGCGATTACGGGCTGATGAGCCTGGCGCCCAAGCAACTGGCGAATTTTCCACAGCCAGTGCCGGATTCCGCCGGCATCCCGAAATCGGTGCGCGAGGAGGTGCTGATTGCCCCCTTCAACGACCTGGCTGCGGTGGAGCGGCTGGTGGAGGCGCATGCGGACGAGCTGGCCGGCATCATCGTGGAGCCCTTCCAGCGGCTGATTCCGCCGGCGCCCGGCTTCCTGGCGGGGCTGCGGGAGCTCTGCACCCGCCACGGCCTCGTGCTGATCTTCGACGAGGTGGTGACGGGCTTCCGCTTCGCCTATGGCGGCGCCCAGGCCTATTACGGCGTCACGCCCGATCTCTGCACTCTCGGCAAGACCATCGGCGGAGGCTTCCCGCTGGCGGCGGTGGCAGGGCGCGCGGACATCATGGCGCATTTCGACCGCGCCTTGGTCGGGGATGATGGCTTCCTGATGCAGGTGGGCACGCTGTCCGGCAATCCGGTCGCGGCGGTGGCAGGGCTCAAGACGCTGGAAATCCTGCGCCGCCCGGGTGCCTATGAGACGGTCTTCGCCACCGGCCGCGCGCTGATGGAGGGAATTGCCGGGCAGCTTTCCCGGGCCGGGTTGCCCGGCCAGGTGATCGGGGAGCCGCCCTTGTTCGATGTGGTCTTTGCCGATGGGGCGCTGCGCGACTACCGCGCCACGCTGCGTGCCGACCGCGCCATGCATGCGCATGTGAACCGCGTGCTGCGGGAGCGCGGGATCCTGAAGGGCGAGAGCAAATACTATGTCTCCCTGGCGCATGAGGCGCGGGACGTGGAACAGACGCTCGATGCCTTTGCGGCGGCGGTCTCGTCACTACCGGGGAAGGCGGCGTGAAAGACCGGGGGAAGCAAGAATCTTCCCCCGACCCCCATCAGCTTTTTCTTCGAATTTGGAGTGCGCCAGTGACGCTGGCGCGACAATGCCAGGAGGATACGTCCCCGGCCTTTTCCCCTCGGGCTGGCCCGCCTGCCGGATCTGTGCTTCGCCTGCCGTCACCATGCCCAGTGACCAGCCGAAGCCAAGCCGTTCCTCCGGTTCGGAGGCCTACGACCTGCTCCTGCAGGCCATCGAGAGCGGCGCCCTGCCTGCGGGCACCCGGCTGCGGGAGGCGGAGCTGGCCGAGCGCTTCCGCATCAGCCGCACCCCTGTGCGGGAGGCGCTGAAGCGCCTGGAGGCGCAGGGGCTGGTGCTGCACGAGCCGCATCATGGCGCCGTGGTGGCGAGCCTCGACTACGGGCAGATGACCGAATTGTACCACATGCGGGAAGTGCTGGAGGGTACGGCGGCAGGGCTGGCCGCCACCCATGCCACGGTGACTGAGGTGGAGATCCTGCGGGAGATGGTGGAGCGGGACCGCGGCCTGCTGGACGATCCGCAGGCGCTGGCCGCGACCAACCGCGCCTTCCATCGCCAGGTGCGGCTCTCGGCCCGGAACCGCTTCCTCAATGCCACGCTGGAGAACATGCGCATCTCCCTGGCCCTGCTGGCCGGCACCACCCTGGCCGTGCCCAATCGCGGGGCGGAATCGGTGGAGGAGCACGAGGCCATCGTGGCGGCGATCGAGCGGCGGGATGCGGCGGCAGCCGAGGCCTCGGCCCGCCAGCACATCCGCAACGCCTTCAAGGCGCGGATCGGGCTGGAGCACCGGGAACGGTAAGGCGCCCCGGCCCCGGCCGTCAGGCCTCCACGAAGGTCCTGAAGCCGCCCATGATCATGCGCTTCGCATCGAAGGGGGCCTTCTCCATCCCCGGCTTCATGCGGGGATCCGCCATGACCTTGGCGTTCACCTCGTCCCGCTTCTCCCGGCTTTCATAGACGATCCAGGCAAAGACGACCGTCTCGTCCTCCTTCGCCAGCACGGCGCGTGGAAAGGAGGTCAACTCACCATAGGGAACGTCATCCGCCTCGGCTTCGACATAGGCGAGCGCCCCGTGCTCCTTCCAGACCTGCGCCGCCAGGCGGGCCAGATCCCGATACGTTTCCAGATTGGTCCTGGGCACGGCCAGCACGAAGCCATCGACGTAAGCCATGGATGCCCCCTCCTCATCTTGGCTGCAGATGAAGGGGCGGTAACCTGGCCGCACAAGGCCACCCAACCCCTTGTCGTGCACCCGCTGAAATCGTATCCCGTCGCATACAAACCTGGGCGGGGAGCGATGCCGGATTTTTCGCGGATCTGGGACGTGCTGGTGATCGGCGGGGGCAATGCCGCGCTCTGCGCCGCCGTGACCGCGCGGCAGGCCGGCTGCTCCGTGTTGTTGATCGAGAGCGCGCCCAAGGCCTTCCGTGGGGGCAACAGCCGCCACACCCGCAACATGCGGACCATGCACACCGAGCCGACCTCGGTGCTGACCGAGGCCTATCTCGAGGACGAGTACTGGGACGACCTGCTGCGCGTGACCGGCGGGCAGACGGATGAGCACCTGGCACGGATGACCATCCGGCTCACGACCGATGCGCTGCGCTTCATGGAGGCGAGCGGGGTGCGGTTCCAGCCTTCGCTTTCCGGCACGCTCAGCCTTTCCCGCACTAACGCCTTCTTCCTGGGCGGCGGCAAGGCGCTGGTGAACGCCTACTTCGCCCTGGCGGAGAAGCTGGGGATCGACATTCTTTACGACACCGAAGCCGTGGACCTGAAAATGGACAATGGCTTCGTCCGCGAGGTGGCGATCACCCATCGCGGCTTCCCGGAGACGGTGCGCGCCAAGACGGTGGTGGCTTCCTCCGGCGGGTTCCAGGCGGATCTGGAATGGCTGGAGCAGGGCTGGGGCCCGGCGGCGCGGAACTTCCTGATCCGGGGCACTCCCTATGCCAAGGGGGTGGTCCTGCGGAACTTGCTGGACCAGGGCGTGGCCTCGGTGGGCGATCCCACCCAGTGCCATGCGGTGGCGATTGACGGCCGCGCGCCGAAATTCGACGGCGGCATCGCGACCCGGCTGGACTGCGTGCCTTTCTCCATCGTCGTGAACAAGAACGGCGAGCGCTTCTATGACGAGGGCGAGGATGTCTGGCCCAAGCGCTACGCCATCTGGGGCCGCCTGGTGGCGCAGCAGCCGGATCAGGTGGCGTACGCCATCATCGACGCGAAGAGCGAGAAGCTGTTCATGCCCAGCGTCTTCCCCGCCATCAAGGCGGACACGCTGGGCGAGTTGGCGGTCAAGCTGGGGCTGGACCCGGCCGCGGTAGAAAAGACGGTGGCCGAGTTCAACGCGGCCTGCGTGCCCGGCGAGTTCAACTCCACCCGTCTGGATGGCTGCCGCACCGAGGGGCTGACGCCACCGAAGACACATTGGGCGCGCCCGATTACGGAGCCGCCCTTCATCGGATATCCGCTGCGGCCGGGCATCACCTTCACCTATCTCGGCGTGAAGGTGGACGAGAACGCCCGCGTGCAGATGGACAACGGAAAGCCGAGTGCGAACCTTTTCGCCTCGGGCGAGATCATGGCCGGATCCATCCTGGGCAAGGGCTACCTGGCCGGCTTCGGGATGGCGATCGGTTCCGTCTTCGGGCGGATCGCGGGCAGGGAGGCCGCGAAGTATGCGCGAAACTGAGGCCACTGCCGAAGCCCGCCGCGCGCTGGAAGTGTGCAATGCCTGTCGTTACTGCGAGGGTTATTGCGCCGTTTTCCCCGCAATGACGCTGCGCCGGGAATTCTCTTCCGGCGACATCAGCTACATCGCCAATCTCTGCCATAACTGCCGGGGCTGTTACTATTCCTGCCAGTATGCGCCGCCGCACCCCTGGAACATCAATGTTCCACAGGTGCTCGCCCAGGTGCGGTCCGAGACCTATGAGGAATATGCCTGGCCGGGTCCGCTGGCCGGGCTGTTCAAGCGCAATGGCACGGTGGTGTCGCTCGCCTCAGTGGCCGTGATCGCACTGACGCTGATCCTGACCATGGCGATCGTGGATCCCACGGTGCTGTACCAGCCGCAGGTCGGGCCGGGCGCCTTCTACCGCGTCATTCCCTGGTGGCTGATGACCACCCTGGCTGGCGGAACCTTCCTCTTCTCCCTCTTCGCCCTTGCCATGGGATTCCGGAACTTCTGGCGCGACACGGGCGGGCGGGCGAATGAGTTGACGCGGGGCCGGCCGCTGGCCCAGGCGCTGCACGATATCTTCACGCTGAGGAATCTCGGCGGCGGCGGTGGCGGCTGCAATGACGTGGATGAGGGCTTCTCGCAGCTACGTCGTCGCTTCCACCACTTCATGTTCTACGGCTTCCTGCTCTGCTTCGCCTCCACCACGACGGCAACCTTCTACGACCACATCATGGGCCATCCCGCGCCTTATCCATTCTGGAGCCTGCCCGTGCAGCTCGGCACCTGGGGCGGGGTCGGAATGGTGATCGGCACGGCCGGGCTGATCTGGGTGAAGATCGTGTCGGATCCGGCCCCGGCCGCACGCCACCTGCTGGGCTCGGATTACGCGATGCTGGTGATGTTGTTTCTGGCCGCAGCCACGGGCCTGCTGCTGCTCGGGCTGCGCGACACCGGCGCGATGGGCGTGCTGCTGGCCGTGCATCTCGGCGTTATTCTCTCGTTCTTCCTGATCGTGCCTTACAGCAAGATGGTGCATGCGGTTTACCGCTCCGCGGCCCTGCTGCGGCATGCGCTGGAGCGGAACCCGGGACCGCCGCCGGGCAACAAGCCCACCGACCGGGCGCTTGGCTCAGCGGCCTGATGCTGCGGCGCGGCCCCTCTCGGCAACGCGAAGCCGGGCCGCGCAAAAACCCTGGCCTGCTCGGCTGGGCGGGCGGAATATGGGCGTGAGGAGGCAGCCGTCAGGGCTGGACCGAGGCGGCCTCCCACCCCGACAGAATCAGGCTGGAGGATATCGACATGCTCGAGCATGCCAAGAAGGTGTTACGGATCAGCTCGATGCGGGACCACGTCTCGCCAGCGGAGTGGCAGGCGCGGGTTGACTGCGCGGCCTGCTACCGCCTCGTCGCGCATTACGGCATGTCCGACATGATGGCGAACCACATCTCGGTTCGCGTCCCCGGGGAGGACAATGCCTTCCTCATCAATCCCTATGGGATGATGTATGAGGAGATGACGGCCTCCTCCCTGATCAAGGTGGATCTGGCAGGCAACATCCTTGGCAAGCCCGATTATGGCGACTTCGATTTCGGCATCAACCGCGCGGGCTATGTGATCCATTCGGCCATCCACGGGGCCAAGCACGACGTGGATTGCGTGATCCACACGCATACCTGGCCCGGCATGGCCGTCTCTTCGCTGGAATGCGGGCTGCTGCCGATGACTCAGACGGCGATGCGCTTCACCAATATCAGCTACCACGAGTATGAGGGCGTGGTGCTGAACCTGGAGGAGCAGGAGCGGCTGATCCGCAATCTCGGCGACAACAACGCCATGATCCTGCGGAATCACGGGCTGCTGACCATCGGCCGCACCGTGGGCGAGGCCTTCAACGCGCTGCACCGGCTGGAACTGTCCTGCAAGGCGCAGATCGCGGCCATGTCCTGCAACACGCCGCTGCATCCGGTGCCGCAGGCCGTGCTGGACGCGACCTATCAGAATTACCAGCCGAATGTCCGGCGGCCCTATGGCGTGATGGAATGGCCGGGGCTGCTGCGCATGCTCGACCGGATTGACCCGAGCTACGCGGAGTAGGCCAGTGGCCTGCGTGGAGCCGGGCGGGATGCCCGGGCTCCGCGCGGGCTGGCCGGCGTCACTCCACCGTGGCGCCGGACAAGCGCACGACCTCGGCCCAGCGCTTGATTTCGGAATCGATATAGGCCGCGAACTCGGCCGGGCTGTTGCCGACGGGATCGGCGCCCTGTTCGACCATCTGCTTCTCGATTTCCGGCTTCTTCAGGACCGCCGCGGTATCGGCCGAGATCTTGTTGACGATCTCGGGCGGCGTACCCGCCGGGGCGGCCATACCGAACCAGGAAGAGGCGTCGAAACCGGGGAAGCCAAGTTCCGCCATGGCCGGCACATCGGGCGCGGAGCGGGAGCGATGCAGGCTGGAGACGGCCATGGCGCGCAGCTTGCCGGCGCGGATTTGCTCGATGACGGAGGGGATGGTGGCGAACATGAAGTCCACCCGACGCGCCAGCAGGTCGTTCAGCGCCACCGCGCCACGGTAGGGAACATGGGTGGTCTGGATGCCCGCCATCTGGTCCAGCAGCGCGCCCGAAAGATGAGACGAGGTGCCGACACCGGTGGAGGCGTAGGAGAGCTGGCCGGGCTTGCTCTTGGCCAGGGCCACCAGATCCGGGACGCTGCGGATGGGAGAGTCTGGCGAAACGACGAGAATATTGGGGACGCCGGCGAGCAGCGTAATCGCCGCAAGATCCTTGCGTGTGTCGTAGGGAAGCGTGCGGTAGAGGGACTGGTTTACCGCGAGCGGGCCAACGGAGCCGACGAGCAGCGTGTAGCCATCGGGTGCCGAGCGAACGACGAATTCGGTGCCGATATTGCCGCCGGCACCTGGCCGGTTCTCGATCACCACCGGCTGGCCCCAGCGCTCCGACAGCTGGTTGCCGACCAGCCGCGCGATGATGTCGGTCGTGCCGCCGGCCGTGAAGGACACGACGATGCGCACGGGGCGCTCAGGCCAAGCGGCGGCGCGCACTGGCGCAGCGAGAGCCAGGGCAGGCGTGGCAAGCAGCAAGGTTCTGCGCGTGGTCTTCATGAACGTCCTCCGGTGCGGCCGCATTCGTGCGGCCCTGTTTCGGCATGGTCGCAAACGCGAGACCCACGACGCAAGCGCGGCTGCACTTTCTTTTTCGCGTTCCCGGAGTGGGGAACGTCACGGTGGGGACAGAATGATGACCGAGATGACGCGTCGCGGCCTTGTGGCCGCCTCGGGTGCGCTGCTGGCGATGCCGGCGATCGCGCAACATGGTTGGCCGGACCGGTCGGTGACGTTGCTGGTGCCCTATGCCGCCGGCGGCTCCAATGACGTGGTGGCGCGGCTACTGGCGCCGAAGCTGCAATCGGTGCTTGGGCATCCCTTCGTCGTGGATAACCGCGCCGGCGCGGGCGGGGCGATTGGCACGGCCGCCGCGGCGCGCGGACCCGCGGATGGCAGCCTTTTCCTGGTCTCCTCCGCCAGCAACCACGTCATGAACCCGATCGTCAGCCCGGGGCAGTCTCCTGACACGCGTGAGGTCTTCTTCGGCGTATCCATGCTGGTGGACGTGCCGCTTGCCCTGACGGTGGCGAAGCGGCTGAACGTGAACGACCTGCCGGCGCTGCTCGCGCTGCTGAAGCGCGAGCCGGGCAAGCACTCCTTCGCCTCCTCGGGCGTTGGCGGCTCGCAGCACCTGGCGGGCGAGTTGTTCGGAATGAAGGCGGGGGTGGACATCGTCCATGTGCCCTATCGCGGCGGCGGGCCTGCGCTGAACGACCTGGTGGCGGGACAGGTGTCGTTTGCCTTCCTCAACCTGCCTACTGCCCTGCCGCAGGCGGAGGCCGGCACGGTGAAGATCCTGGCCGTGGCCGGGGAGCGGCGCTCCGCCCTGAAGCCCGAGATCGCGACGGTGGCGGAATCTGGCGTACCGGGCTTCGCTGTGCGGTCCTGGACGGCGATGTTCGCGCCGCGCGCGACGCCACCGCAGATCGTGGAGCGCTTCTCGGCGGTGCTCCGTGACATCCTGACCGATCCGGCGGTCAAAGCGCGGCTGGCGGAGCTGGGGACCGAGGCCGAGCCCTCGACGCCGGCCGAGCTGGACGCGTTCGTGCGCCAGGAGTTCAAGCAGTGGGAACCCGTGATCCGGGCGGCCCATGTGACGGCGCAGTAGGGAAGGAACGGGTTGGCCCGACAGGTCCAACCCCGGATGCCCGTTTGTTGGCGCCCGAACCGGGTTCCGCTGAGGGTCAGAAACCCTCGGCGGGGCCAGCGCCCGCTTTGCGGTCAGCATCAAGCGGCCTGCGGCGCTGCCCGCATGATACGGAAAGCGAGATGATGCCGATGCCTTTCACCTCTTGCCCATCATTGACGTGAGCGCCTGCCCTCCTCGCGGCCTGTGATCAGCTTCAGCCCGGCGTGAAGCGGCGTTCTTTCAGGATGTGGGAAGGATAAGGCCCGCCACGACCTCGGCCAGCACGGCGGCCCCGGCGGCGACATGGGCGGGTTCGGCCCATTCGTGCTCGGCGTGGCTGACGCCGTCGCGGCACGGAATGAAGATCATGGCTGCCGGGCAGAGTGGGGCCATGTGGCGGGCATCGTGACCAGCGGCGGAGAGGATGGGCATGGCGGCGTGGCCGAGACGTTCCGCCGCTTCGGCGATGCGGGTGCGCAGGCCGGGATCGAAGTCGTTGGAGGGGGCATTCACCAGCCGCTTCACACGCACGGCGCAGGGCGGAGCGTGAGCCGCAGCCAGGGTTTCCAAGGTCTTGCCGAAGCGGTCCAGCGCGGCGTTATCGGGGTGACGCAAGTCAATGCGGAAAGTCACACGGGACGGCACGACGGAAGGGGCGTTGGGCTCCACCCGCGCCATGCCGATGGTGAACTTCACAATGGGATCGTCCGCGCCCACCTCCCGGAACATGGCATCGGCCATGCGGGCAAAGGCGGCCAGGGCATCACGCCGGTCGGCCATGTCGAGGGTGCCGGCGTGACCTTCCTCGCCTTCTACGACAATCTCATAGGTCTTCTTGCCCTGGATACCCGTGACGATGCCGATCGGCGTGTCGCGCTGCTCCAGGATCGGGCCCTGCTCGATATGGGGCTCCAGGTAGAAACCGACGGGAAAGCCCAGCGGGCGGCGCGGCAGTTCCGGGAAGGCCGCGTGCAGGGCGGCCAGGGCATCGGCCACCGTGGCGCCCTCCGCGTCGCGCGCGGCCAGGATCTCGGCCAAAGGGCGCACGCCCGCGAAAGCTTCGGAGCCCATCATGCCCGGGGCAAAGCGGCTGCCCTCCTCATTCATCCAGGCGACCACGGTCACGTCGCGCGCGGGGGTGGCGCCCAGGCTCTCGGCAGCCTCCAGCGCGGAAAGGACGCCGAAGGCGCCGTCGAACTTGCCGCCGGTCGGCTGGCTGTCGATATGGCTGCCCATGACCAGCGGTGGCAGGCTCCGGTCCTGGCCCGGCAGGGTCAGGAACAGGTTGCCTGCGGCGTCGGTGGAGGGCTCCATCCCCGCCGCGCGTGCCCAGCCGATAATGAGACGCCAGGCCTCGATCTCACCGGCGGAAAGGGCTTGGCGGTTCACGCCGCCGGCTGGGGTGGCGCCGATCTCCGCCAACGCCATCAGGCGCTGCCAGAGACGGTCGGCGTTGATGCGAGGCGTCACTTCGTCCTCATCACCTGGCCCGGCAGGGCGCGCGGGTCGCGCGTCTTCCAGGCTCCGGCCTCCACCTGGGCGAAGAACTCGGCCAGCAGCGCGTTGAAGGCTGCGGGCTCCTCCAGGTTCAGCGTGTGGCCGGTCTTGGGAAAGATCGAGAGGCCGCAGGCCGGGATGGTCTTCTTCAGGTAGATGCCGGGCTGCAGGCAGTGGTCGTCCTCATCGCCCACCACCACCAGCGTCGGCACCATCATCCGCTTCAGCTCCTCCTCCAGATCCCAGAAGGAGGGACGGCGGGCCTGGACGCCGCGCATGGTGTTGGCGGCGCCGATATCGGAATGCGTGGCCAGCCGATCCACGAATTCCTTCCAGCCCAGCGGGTCCTTGTTCTGGAACTGCACGCGGGAAGCGCCGGAGCCATAAATCGGCGCGAAGGCCTTCGCACCCATGGTCTGGAACTGGCCCGCCACTTCGCGGGAGACGCCGCGGAAATACTCCTCGTGCTCCTTCTCGCAGCCATAGCCGGCGCCGGCGACGGTCAGGGAGAGCGCGCGGTCCGGGTGGTTGATCCCGAAATGCACGGTGCAGAAGCCGCCCATAGAGAGGCCGACGATATGGGCTTTCCGGATGCCCAGGCCGTCCAGCACCGCGATGGCATCCGCCACGGCAATGGCCTGGGAGTACTTCTCCACATCCTCCGGCACGTCGGAGGGCGGATAGCCGCGCGCAGCATAGGTGATGCAGCGATAGCGGCGGGCGAAGAACCGCATCTGCGGTTCCCAGCTTTCATGATTGCCACCGAATTCGTGGATGAAGAGGATCGGGATGCCCTCCCCCACCTCCTCGTAATGCAGGCTGATTCCGTCCTTGGTCATGACGCGCGGCATGGCGGGTTCTCTCAGAACTGCGGCGGCAGGTCGTTCAGGGTGCGCGCTTCCGCCGCAATGGCGGGGAAGGCGTCGCGCAGGCGTTCCGCCCATTCTGTCGGGACGGAGGTGCTGACCTTGATGAAGCGGTCCCCGAAACGCTCGGTGTGATAGGTACCCTGGCGAATCATGATGCCACGGCGGCGGGCGGCCTCCACCAGGGCCTCGGGCCGCAGCCCGGCCGCGCCGGTTTCCAGCACCAGGAAGTTGCCGTGGCTGGGCCAGACGGGGCAGGTCAGGCCGATCGCCTCGGCGGCATCGCGGATCATCACCTTGTTGGCGGTGTCGGTCCGGCGGACCTCCTCCATCCACTCCTTCTTGACGGAGAGCCCGGCCAGGGCGGCGCGCTGCGCGATCACGCTGGCGCCGAGCACGCTGGTGGCCTGGGCCGCGAACTCGCCGAACAGGGCGCGTGGCGTGACCAGGGCGCCGATGCGCATCCCGGCAAGGCCGAGCCATTTGGAGAAGGAGAGTGAGACGACCGAATGCTCCGGCGCCACGCGCAATGCGGGGTGATGGCCATCGGCGAAGTCGCGATAGGTGCAGTCATGCACCAGCAGCGCGCCGCAGCCCTTGGCGATCTCGGCGAAAGCCGCGATCTCCTCCGCCGTATAGCGGATGCCCAGCGGGTTATTCGGGTCCACCAGATAGATAACAGAGGTGCGCGGATCGACGGCGGCGGCCAGCGCCTCGGGCGTCAGCTTGTAGTTGCAGGCCGGGTCGTAGATCGGAATCTCGATCACCTCTGCTCCGCCCTGGCGAGCGAACATCAGCGGCCATTTCCAGCTGGGATCGGTGGTGACGAAGGTCGTGCCAGGCTTGCAGCGGGCGCGGCAGACCAGGGCCAGCGCGTTCACGCCGCCCTCGGTCACCAGCGCCTCGGCGCCCGGCACGCCCAGGTCCTGCACGATCGCGGCCCGCAAAGCCTCGAAGCCCAGCGGCGGCGCGTAGGCGTTGAACTCGCCAGCTTCGATCGCCTGGATCATCGCGGCGCGGACGGCCGGATGCGCGGGAATGTGGTTGGTGTTCTGGCCCATCCAGGCCAGGTCCGGCGTGGCGGTCAGCGCGTCGAAATAGCGGTTCCGGGTGAGTGCGTCCGACATGCTCAGATGACCGAGCCGCGGGCGGCGATGCCGCCATCGATGGTCACGACGGTGCCGGTGATGTAGCCGGCGCGGGGCGAGGCCATGAAGGCGACGAGATCAGCGCATTCGCGGGCGGTGGCCGGGCGCTTGCCCGGGTACTTGTCGAACAGCTCCTCCCAGCGGTTCGCGTCACCCAGCATGTCGATGGCCTTGGTCTTCATGATCTTCAGCATGCGGTCGGTGGCGACCGGGCCGGGATTGATGCCGACGATACGGATGCCATCATCCAGGCTGCGGCCGCCAATGGCCTTGGTGAAGGACATCAGCGCTGCATTGCCCGTGGAGCCCGCGAAATAGGAGGCATCCCAGTTCTCGCCGGAATTGCCGATGACGTTGATGACCACGCCGCCGCCCTGGGTCTTCATGCGCGGATAAAAGAGCCGGGTCAGCGTGATGTAGCCGAAGACCTTCAGGTCGAAGCCTTTGCGAATGGCCTCATCCGTTACCGAAGCGAGCGTACCGGAGGGAATGTCGCCGGCATTGTTCACGAGGATGTCGATATCCCCGACGGCCGCGGCCAGGGCCTCCATGGCGGGGGTGCTGCCGAGATCGGCGGCATGGACCGTCACCCGCACCCCGTGCTCAGCCCGCAACCGGGCGGCGGCGTCCTCCATCGCGGCACCATTGCGGGCGGCGAGGTGCAGGTGACAGCCCTCGGCCGCCAGCACCTCGGCGCAGGCCAGGCCGATGCCCTTGGAGGCGCCTGTGATGAGGACCGTCTTGTCGGTCAGGTCAAGTTGCAAGGAGAGGACTCCGGCTTCAGTATGCAATTTCCGTCGTTATGCATACCGAATGCCAAGTCCATGTTACGCGCCGCTATGGGTACGCCTTGTCATTCGAAGGCGGCGATGAAGTCCAGCAAGTCGTCCCCGAGAAGGCTCAGATGCGCCCGCATCGCGCGATGCGCGGCCTCGGCATCATGGCCAAGGATGGCGGCCATGACCTCCTCGTGCTCCCGGATGGTGTCCTCGATCCGACCGGGCATGCGCGTTACGCGGCGGCGATAAGCGGCAACCTTGTTGCGCAGCTTCCGGGTCTGGCCGGCCAGAAAGACGTTGCAGGACGCCTCGTAGATAATCTCGTGGAATTGCTGGTTCGCTTCGTAGAACGCGTCGGGCCCTGCCCCGGCCTGGTCCTTCAACCAGGCATGCGCCTCTTCAAGGCGCGTGACCTGTTCAGGTGAAATTCGCCGCGCGGCGAGCCGGGCACAAAGGCCCTCCAATTCCCCCATGACCTGAAACATCTCGATCAGGGTGTGCACGCCAATGCTGCGGACCGCAGCCCCTTGCCGGCCCCGCAGCTCGACCAGCTCATCGGCAGCCAGAAGACGGAACGCCTCCCGTACCGGCGTGCGGGAAACCCCGAAGCGCTGGGCGATCTCCTGCTCATCCAGGCGGCGGCCTGGCGGTAGCAGGCCCGCCGCGATCTCCGCTTCCAGCCGCTGATGGACGCTGTTGGTGAGAGTGGTGCCGAGCGCCGGGATGGCGTCCTCGGGCCCGGATCGCTGCTCCTGGACAGCGTTGTCGGGAACATAGGTCGGGGCAGGCTTTTTCATGCGCGGGTTTTCAGAACGCTTCCCCCACCAGGCCTGGGTCACGCCAACGGCACTGGGCGGACCTGATGGGGCAAAACGTGCGGGATCTCCGAAGGGACCGGCGCCGGAACGCCGCGGCCGGGTTTGTGCATACATCCAAAGCACACAAGCGCGCATTCTGACAAGCAAAGCAGGCGCCGGGCGTCGTGGCGGCACTCAAGCCTGCTTCACGCCATTCCTTGCACAAGCCGCCTCTTTTAGAGGCAGAGGTGCTCGAAATGGGCACACAATGTAATCGGATTGCCCCTTTCAAGGGTTGCATGCTTTCCCGTGTGCCTTGTGCACAGGAGTGACTCAATCAGGAGGACTTCGGCAGGGCCAGTATCATCGTCGCGGATGGGCTGAAGCTCATCGGGCAGGGAAATCCAAACGTCCTTTTCTCTGCCGGGGCATCCTGCGGCGCGCCTCCAGCGGGCCAGAGCACCGGCCGGGACATACTGCGCAGGCGCGGCATGTTCCGCATGGCCGCGCTCCTCGTCAGACTGCAGCCTGGCCGGGCAGGGTGCGGCGGCGCAGGAGGTAACGGTGCCGGCCGTCCAGAACGAGTTCGCCGCGCTGGTTGTGAACGGTGCTGCGCAGCCCCACCACGCCGGTGCTGCGTCCTGGGGTGAGTTCATCGACCGTCAGCGCGGGATAGACCGTATCGCCGGCGAAAACCGGCCGCAGGAAGCGGCTGGACTGCTCCAGAAAGGCCTTGAGGGATTCCTCGACCATATGGGGGAAGAGCCCGGCACCAGCCACGGTCTGGATCGCAATCTGGTAGCCATGCGCCAGCAGGCCGGGCATGCCATGTGCCCGGCAGTATTCGGCGTTGTAATGCACGGGGTGGTTGTCGCCACTGGCGGCCTGGAAGGCCAGGAAGATGGCCTCCGTCATGGTGCGGCTCGGCAGGACGAATCGCTCACCGATGCGGAAGTCCTCGAACCAGCGCTGCTCCGCCACCATCCGGTGCTGGCGGGGATCGAATGGCGTGTGCTCGCCTGCCTCGGAGCCGCCGGACCTCCGGTCGCCAGGTAACAGTTCCACCGTTTCACTCCCCCTCGGGCGGCGGCCGTGCCGCTGTTGAGTGCCCAAGGCTGCTGCCATCACCTCATAACGGGAAGTCACTTTTGCTGCGTGTGGCGGGCAGTTCTGCTTCGGGGCGGGCGGCGGGCCCGGATGGTTATTTGCCGCTGCCACCGCCGCCGTCGCCCGCTCCATCACCGCCGTCCCCGGCGCCGTCGCCGTCATCCGAAGCGTCAGCGGAGGTATCCGACTCTGGGGCGCCGGAGCCGCCATCGCCGCCGGGATCGCAGTCGGCCGGATCCAGGGCATCCCTCCGGGCCGTGAGGCGGCGAAGCGCATCGAGCGCGAGGCCTAACAGCGTTATCGGGAACGCCATGTCGGCGGTGGCTCCGTGGACCGCCGGCGCGGCCGGCTGGCTTTGATGTCCTTCCCTTATCGGGCGCCAGGATCATACCGGCAATGACCGGCGCGGGGCGGCTGGTCCGATGCACGCTTCCCGCCCTCTCGAAGCGTCTTGCATCCGGATCGTTGGATCTCCTACGATCTCCCCGAACAGGCGTGCGGATCAAGACGCGCCGGCAGGAGGAGCATCCAGGTGGCAAGACCCTCACGGGCAGGCCTCTCACACGCCCTGAAGGCTGGTCAGGAGGACAGTCCCGCTCTGCGCCTGCTTCCGGGCGGCAGGGTACGGCTGGGCCGGCTGGCCGAAACCATCGGCTTTCACCTGCGCCTGGCCCAGGAGGCGTCCTTCGCCGCCTTTGCGCGCCGCAGCGGACTTTCGGGGCTGAAGCCCGGCCATTTTGCCGCGCTGGTGGTCATCGAGGAAAACCCGGGCCTTTCGCAAACGGCGCTGGGCGCCGCGGTCGGGCGCGACAAGTCCACCCTTACCCCGACACTTGGGGAGATGGAGCGGCGCGGCCTGATCCGGCGTGACCGCGCGGCGGCAGACCGCCGCAGCTATGCCCTGTTCCTGACCCCGGCCGGCGAGGCGGCCCTTGCCACGCTGACGGCCCATGCCGCCGCGCATGATGCGGCGCTGGACAAGCTGGTGGGTGCGGAGAACCGCACCGCTTTCCTGGAAACATTACGCCGCCTGATCGCGGGGCTGGAGACGGAAGAGAACGGATGAGCGCAATACCGGCAACGAGAACGGACAGCACGGCGCGGCCGACGGTACGCGAGGCGACACTCGACCTGCTTCGCGAACTCGGCATGACCACCGTCTTCGGCAATCCGGGCTCGACGGAGCTGGGCTTCCTGGACCGCTGGCCCTCGGATTTCCGCTACGTGCTGGGGCTGCAGGAAGCGAGCGTGCTGGGCATGGCGGATGGCTTTGCCAGGGCGACGGGGCGCTGCGCCTTCGTGAACCTGCATTCGGCGGCAGGGGTCGGGCACGCGTTGGGCAACCTGTTCACCGCCCATCGCAATGGCGCGCCGCTGGTGGTGACGGCGGGTCAGCAGACGCGATCCCTGCTGTCCAACCTGCCTTTTCTTGGCGCCACGGAGGCCCCCAATTTCCCGCGCCCCTATGTGAAGTTCAGCATCGAGCCCGCGCGGGCCGAGGATGTGCCGGCCGCCATCGCCCAGGCGCACCGCATTGCCATGCAGCGGCCTTATGGCCCCACCTTCGTCTCTGTTCCCTCTGACGACTGGTCCGTCCCCTGCCAGCCCGTGGTGCCGCGCGCCTGGTTCGCGGAAACGGCGCCCGACCCGGCCGCGCTGGCAGAAGCCGCGCGCGCCATCGCCGCCGCCCGCCGCCCCGTGCTCGTGGTCGGGCCGGAGGTGGATTCGGAGGGCGCCGGCCCCGACCTTGTCGCCCTGGCCGAGCGCATGGGCGTGCCGGTGCGCACCAGTCCCTTTTCCTCGCGCCTTTCCTTCCCCGAGGACCATCCGCTTTTCGCCGGCCACCTGCCTGCCGCGCCGCAGGCCGTGTCGGATGCGCTGATCGCGCATGACTTGGTCCTGGTGATCGGCGCGCCGGTCTTCACCTTCCATGTGCCCGGCGACTGTGCGCTGTTCCGCTCCGGTATCCCGATCTTCCAGATGACAACGGATACGGAGGCTGCCTCCTCCGCCCCGGCCGGGACCGCCATCCTCGGCAGCCTGCGCCTTGGCCTGCCGGCTCTTGCGGCCCTGCTGCCGGAGAATGCACGCCCCCTGCCCGCGCCCCGTCCACGCCCGGCGCCGCCCGCGGCTGGCACGCCGGTCAGCGCGCCCTATGCCCTGCACCGGCTGCACGCCGCCATGCCGGAGGACGCCATCCTGGTGGAGGAGGCGCCTTCCCATCGCCCGGCCATGCAGGCGCAGATGCCCATCCGACGCTGGGGCGGCTTCTTTACCATGGCCAGCGGCGGCCTCGGCTATTCGCTTCCCGCCGCCGTCGGGGTGGCGCTGGCGAGCCCCGGCCGCCGCGTGGTCTGCCTGATCGGCGACGGGTCCTTCATGTACTCGCCCCAGGCGCTCTGGACGGCGGTGCAGGCGAAGCTGCCCCTCGCCGTCATTGTCATGAACAATTCGGGCTACGGCGCGATGCGTTCTTTCAGTCAGGTTTTGCAGGTACGTGATGCGCCTGGAATTGACCTGCCGGGGATCGACTTTGTCTCCATCGCACGCGGCATGGGCTGCCCGGGCCGCGCGGTGGCGACGCCGGAGGAGCTGGACGCCGCCCTGGCAGAGGCGATGGCGGCGGACGGGCCGATGCTGGTGGAGGTCGCGCTCGATAGCGCCGTGGCCTCGCTTTACGACAAGCACTGACGGGAGGAAGGACGACATGCTCGACGTGCCGCTGATCATTGGCGAGGGCGAGCGCCCCGCGACCGGCGCTGCCACCTTCGAACGGCGCAACCCCGTGAGTGGCGAGATCGCGACCCGCGCCGCCGCGGCGACGGTGGCCGATGCCCAAGCGGCCTGCGATGCCGCCGCCGCCGCCTTCCCGGCCTGGTCCGCGCTCGGCCCCAATGCCCGCCGTGCCATTCTGCTGAAGGCTGCCGACGCGCTGGCCGCCAAGGCGCCCGAGTTCATCCGGCTGATGGCCGAGGAGATCGGCGCGACGGCCGGCTGGGCGGGGTTCAACGTGCATCTCGCCGCCGGCATGCTGCGCGAGGCCGCGGCGGCGACCACCCAGACCACGGGCGAGGTCATCCCCTCCGACAAGCCGGGCTGCCTGGCCATGGCGATCCGTGCCCCGGTGGGCGTGGTGCTGGGCATGGCGCCCTGGAACGCACCGGTGATCCTGGGCGTGCGCGCCCTGGCCCTGCCGCTGGCCTGCGGCAACACGGTGGTGCTGAAGGCCAGTGAGACCTGCCCGGGCACGCACAGCCTGATCGTGCAGGCTCTGCGTGAGGGCGGCGTGCCGCCGGGCGTGGTGAATGTGGTGACCCATTCCGCCGAGGACGCGCCGCAGGTGGTGGAGGCGATGATCGCCCATAAGGCGGTGCGCCGGATCAACTTCACCGGCTCCACCAAGGTCGGCCGCATCGTGGCCATGCACGCGGCCAAGCACCTGAAGCCCGTTCTGCTGGAGCTGGGCGGCAAGGCGCCGATGATCGTGCTGGAGGATGCCGATCTGGAGGAGGCGGTGAAGGCGGCCGCCTTCGGTGCCTTCATGAACCAGGGCCAGATCTGCATGTCCACCGAGCGGCTGGTGGTGGTGGAGAGCGTGGCCGATGAGTTCGTGAAGCGGCTTTCGGAATTCGTCGCCACCCTGCCCGTGGGCGATCCGCGCAGCGGCAACGTGTTCCTTGGATCGGTGGTGGACGAGGCCTCGGCCGCCAAGGTGGAGAGGCTGATTGCCGATGCGACCTCCAAGGGGGCGAAGCTCTTCGGCGGCGGGGCGCGCAAGGGCACGATCATGCCCGCCTCGATCGTGGACCAGGTGACGCCGGAGATGGCGCTGTATTCGGAAGAGTCCTTCGGCCCGGTGGTCGCCATGATCCGCGTGAAGGACGCGGAAGAGGCGGTGCGCGTGGCCAATGACACGGAATACGGTCTCTCGGCCGCGATCTTCACCAAGGATGTCGCGCGCGGCATCGCGCTTGCCCAGCGCATCGAGAGCGGGATCTGCCATGTCAACGGCCCGACCGTGCATGACGAGGCGCAGATGCCCTTCGGCGGTGTGAAGTCCAGCGGCTATGGCCGCTTTGGCGGCCGCGCCGGCATCGCGGAGTTCACCGAGCTGCGCTGGATCACGGTCGAGACCCAGCCCGGCCAGTACCCCTTCCCGCCCACCGCCAAGTCGCCCCCACCCGCAACGCCAGGCGCTCATTAGACGCCCCACGCGCACGAAGGAGGAAGCACAAGAAATGACGATGACGATCACCCGCCGGGCGGCGTTGGGCGCCGCTGCGGCGGCTCTGGCGGCGCCTGCTGTCCACGCGCAAGCGGCCTGGCCCACCAAGCCCGTGCGCATCGTCGTCCCCTTCCCGCCGGGCGGGCTGGTGGACACGCTGGCGCGCTCTGTCTCGCAATCGCTCGCGACGAAGCTTGGCCAGCCCTTCGTGGTGGATAACCGCGCCGGTGCTGGTGGCAATATCGGCGCGGATCTGGTCGCGAAGGCAGCGCCGGATGGCTACACGCTGCTCGCCTCTTCCATGGGGCCGCTGGCGGTGAACCAGTACATCTACACCTCCATGCCCTATGACACGAACACAGCCTTTGCGCCGGTCACCCTGCTGGCCATGACGCCGAAGGTGGTCTGCGTCGCCAATGCGCGCCCCTGGCAGAATCTCGCCGCGCTGGTCGCGGCGGCCAAGGATCGCCCTGGCCAGATCACGGCCGGCTCCGCCGGATCGGGCAGCAGCCTCCATCTGGCGCTGGAGCTGTTCAAGGGCGCGACCGGCACGGACATCCAGCACATCCCCTATCGCGGTGCAGCCCCGGCGGTGACTGACCTTATCGCCGGCAATATCGACATGATCATCGACAACGTGCCGAACATCATCGCCCATATCCGCGGCAAGGCAGTGCGCCCGCTGGCCGTCGCCACGGAGAAACGCCTACCGCAGCTGCCCGATGTGCCGACCACCGCCGAGGCCGGGGTACCCAGCTTCATCTTTGGCACCGCTTTCGGCATGGCCACCCCTGCTGGCACGCCCGCCCCTATCATCAACACGCTGGCCGAAGCCGTGGCCGCTGCCCTGCGCGATCCGGCCATCGGCGGCAAGCTGGAAGAGCAGGGCACCATCCTGGGCGGCCAGGGCCCGCAGGCTTTCGCGGCACTTATCGAAAACGAGAAGAAGACGCTGGAGCCGGTGATCAAGCGCGCCGGCATCAAGGCCGACTGAGGCTGCCCGCCAAGGGAGGAGCAGCGGGCTGTCTCCCCTTGGAACTCTGGCGGTAACGGTCCCTGCTCTGGCCCTGGGTGTTGGTTGGTTTGGTGTTGTTGGGGAAAGTTAGGGTGGGGTGACGGAGCGGTCTTGACGCGGGGCTCGGAAGGGGTCATTTCCCGCGCCCCGCCACGGATCGGGCTTCCCCGGAAGGGGGGCTGATGTGGCAGGTCCCGGGATGGGGCTCTGGGGATCTTATATCAGTGGTTCGCCGGAACCGGCTTTCCATTTGCTTACCTGGGTAGGCGAGGCTTGAGATCGGGAGTTCTGCTCCTTATCTCAGGATACCGCCGCAGTACGGGTTCGCTTGGAAATCCAGGGGACAGCGGGCCTTGAAATAGGAGCCAGGGGTTCTTATCTCAGGGATCTTCCGCGGGGTGGTTTTTCTTTTTGGTTATCCCGGGCATCCGGGGCTTGGAACGAGGCTCAAGGGTCTTGCATCAGGTGTCGGCGGTGACGCGGATTTCCAAATAGAAAGAAAAAAGGTCTTGATACCAGCGCCGCTCGGCGCTAAGTCAGGGCCACGCAACGAGGGGCTTTCCTCCGGGTTGATCGGCGCGTTTCTGATGCTCGATTGATCATGGGATGGCGGACCACCGAGCTGCGGATTCCGATCTTTCCTGCGCTTTTTGGCGCAAGCCGCCTCAAGCGGATACGCTTGATGTGCGGCACGTCGTCTGTTGCTCCAAACATGGTGCGGCAGTTGGCGCCTGATCTTTGATATTTGCATCTGTCTTTTGGAAGTAAGTGTACGCTTCTGTTCGCATTTGGCATGGCCGTGCTGTTATGGCGCGCTGGCTGGTGTGGGATGGAGGAGTGCATTGCATCGAGAGTGGTGAGCGGAGTTTTGGATTGATGGGTTTTGTTGGTGTTGGCCTTTTGGGGCTGATGCTGATGAACTTGAGAGTTTGATCCTGGCTCAGAGCGAACGCTGGCGGCATGCTTAACACATGCAAGTCGCACGGGTGGTTTCGGCCATCAGTGGCGGACGGGTGAGTAACGCGTAGGAACATGTCCAGA